>JAVEUP010000316.1:0-5602 GCA_034005525.1 Thermoguttaceae bacterium
AAGAAACATCGAAGCCATGTATCAACTGCTCGGGTACTCGACAAATCACGTAATACGGTCACGAATGATGCATGAAGTGCAAGCTACAAATGGCTGCACGAAATGCCTAATGACAGAGTGCGATCTGACCCCACAACCGATCTGATCCTTGCCGGGTTGGGAGCCGCTATTGATGCGGCGCCAACACGGTGGCATAATGGATGCATGTCCGATGATGTTACCAACTGAAGGAGAACTGATGAACGACATTACCTTGCAGGAAGCCCAGAGGGCCGTCGAAACTGCCATCGCCGAGGCCGAAAGCATCAAGACCAAGATGGATATCGCCGTGGTCGATGCCGGTGGCAACCTGAAAGCGTTCGCTCGCATGGATGACGCATGGCTCGGCTCGATCGACATCGCGATCAAGAAGGCCCGCACCGCACGCTTTTTTGACATGAACACGGGCGAGATCGGGAAGCTTTCACAGCCGGGCGGGCCGTTGTACCAGATTGAGGTGAGCAATAGCGGGTTGATTACCTTTCCCGGCGGCGTGCCGATCCGCAACTCGGAGGGCCGGGTCATCGGGGCGATCGGGGTCTCGGGCAGCACGGTTGAGAACGACCATCAAGTCGCCCAAGCCGGCGCCGCCACGCAGTGAGAATAAGGAGCCGCGCCGGAACGTTGTGTCGACTTGGTTTCACTGCGCCACCGGCGCCAGTATCTGTTTAGGGGAAACCGATAGATAGGGGAAGGCATCGCCGGCCAGCCACAGGGAAGCCTGGTAGCCGGGCTCGATACGCAGTTGCCAAACCCGCCCGGCTTCCTCCGGCCGCACGGCGATTTCGATCTCGCCCTGAGACGGATACTCGCCCGATACCGCCCTGCGGCCTTCTGGCGAGGTGACCGTCAAGCCTGCCGGCCGCACGTGGGTCCGCAGCCCGACACGAAACGCGGCGGCGTCCACGGGTACGTAGAAGTACCGGGTGATCGAGCTTTGAAACAGCGTCAATGGGCTGGTTTCGGTGGCCAATTCGGCGTTGCCGGACGTAGTTACCACCACCCGCGCGGTGGCGCGGTCCTGTTCCCCGGCATGCACGGTTAGGTAATGGGCCCCCGCGAGTTCTGCCGGCACGTGCAGGCGGTACGTTTCTCCCAACGGGATTTCGCCGTCGGCGAGTTCCTTGCCGGTCGGGCCCACCAGCCGGTACCGCATCGTGGTGATCCAGTCGGACCGGATCGGCACGCTGGTCAGTTCGGCCTCGAACGCTTCACCCGCACGCACGTACGCGGCGTAGATCTGCCGGCCGCGCACCCGCGCGGTCTCGCCATCCTCCGCCGGGGCGTCGGGGGTTTCGTGATTAAGCGGAATGAAGCGTCCGAGCACGTTGGCCGACAGTTCCGCGAGTAGCTCCGTATCGGCTGCCTCGGCGTAATGGGCCGTGAAGCTGAATCGGTAGTCGGCCGTTGAGGCGTCTTCCGCGGCGATCACCCGGAACTCGGCCTCCGTGTCGGCCAGGGCCGGCGCTTTGAGAACCGCCACGATCGGTTCCACGCGCCATCCGGCGGGCCCCTCTCCGGCCAACGCGACGGTCAAGTCCTCCGGCGACCAGTTCCGCAACGTGACGGTGAACGATCCCGTTCCGCCGGCCACGAGGTCCAGCGGTTCCAGCGGCGCATACAGTTCCACCGGTCGGTTGGCTTCAAGCGGAACGAACTCGGTCAGCTCGAAGCGCTGGCCGTCGCGTTCGAGGAGCTGGACGGCCATCACCGGAACGATCCGCTCCACGTACGACCCATCGTCCAGTCGCACGGCCGCGGCAAACTGCCCAGGCTCGGCCTCGTGCGGGTCGGTGGTTTCCCACAGCCCGTCACGCCACGAACCGATCGCTCGCAACCGCAACGGCGGGCGGTCGGCGGTTGGGGCGGCATGGCCGAGCAGCGTGAACTGCAGCGGCTTCGTCCGCCCGGGAATCAGCCAGCGATGCCCGCCGAAGGCATGCAGGGTGGCGCCCAGCCGGGCGCGGACAAGTGTTTGGATTTGCGAGTGCAATTCGCGCAGCGAGCCGCCGGGTTCCAGCAGCTCGGGAATGTCGTCCAAGCCCTCCGCCAAGGCAGTGAACTGCCGGCTGACCGCGGCCAGCCGCCGGCTGCGTTCGGCCGGCGCCGCCGCCGGCAGCCGGGCCCAGGCCTCGGCCAACGGCCGCACGCACGCCCACAACTCGGCGTCGCCGTAGTATCCGGCAGGATGGTCGCCGGGTGCCAGCGGCGCGGCGTAGCCCACCAGGAACCGGCCGCCGTCGCGGGCGGGAAGGGCAAAGCCGGCCGTGACCGGTTCGTCCAGGTCGCGCACGACTTCGCCGGTGGACACGTCGGTTGCCACGACCAGCCCGGGTTGAGCGAACTCAAGCCGGGCGCCGGCTTCGACTTCGGCCAGCAGGTACCGGGCATCGCCGGCCAGGACGCGTGTGGTGCGCCCTTCGGTCAGGCGATGCGGCAGGCGGCGGGCGAGCAGGAACGGCTGGCGGTCGGCCTCGCGCGGCAGGCCGTGTCCTTCCGCACGAGGGCCGCGCACCTCGGCTTGGTGCCCCACGCACGGCACCAGCTTGCCGTCCGGTCGGTACCGATGGAAGGTGCCTTGCATCGTGATGCCCGGGGAAGGGGACAGTCCCATTTTCGCGACTTCAGCGGACGATCCGTCGGACCTTTCGGCCGGCATGTCGCGAAAATCGGGACAGTCCCCATGACCAATAGCGCCCTGACGAACGTTCTCCATCACCGCGTCGCTGCACGCCCAGAGTGCCGAACCGGCGCCCTCGACGGCCGGGAACTCGCCCTGCTCGACCGCCGCCAACTCGAAGTTCGTTTCGAGCAAGGGGACAATGTGCCGCAGGGTTGCCGCGACGTCTTCGCTCCCGGCCAGGATGACCACGCCCCAGGGAGGAAGCGTCAGTTCGTGCTGCCCGCCGGCGGGGCCCAACTCCTCGGGATCGGCCGGCCACAGGCGAAGAAGTCGTGCCTGCGGATCGAGCCCCGTCCGGCCGGCGTCCCAGCGGAGCACGGCCGACTGCTCGGCGCCGGTGATGTTCGCCAGGACGATCCCCAGGTCGCCGCCGCGTTCCCACGCCGAGGCCAGGATGGCCGGCCCGGACCAGATCCGCTGATTGCGCCCGCCGAACATGCTGCGGTAGCGGAAGACGTGCCCCGGCGCGACCAATTCGAGGCCCGTGGCGGCGGGCCGCCCATCCGGCGGGCGCACCGCGATGCGGCGCCATCGGCCGCCGGCCAGGAACCGCTTGCCCGCCGTGTAATACGCCTGCGTATACTCCCGGAAGATTTCCGAGTTCACATGGCCGGCGGCCGGCAGTTCGGGGATCAGGTCGGAATGCAGCGGCTGGGTGCCCCAGACCACTTGCCGGCCGTACAGCAGGGCGAAATGCTCCGGCTTCATCCCCCGCAGCCGCGCGTCGCTGCCGAAGTTGAAGGTGTACGGCCCGTAGACCGTTGCCATGAGCGGCCAGGGCTGCTCGCCGCCGTAGTAGCGCGTGCGCGAAAGATCGAGCGTGAGGAAGCCGTCCATCACGTCGATCAGGTACTCGTTGAAGCATTCGCCGAAGAACGCCGCCTCGGGCCGGTAGCGCCGGGCGTCGGCACGCAGCCGCTCCATTAATTCCCGGTTTCCTCGGCCCACGTAGTTGCCGCCGTGCGGCGAGTGATCGTGGGCGGGATCGTAGCATAGCTGCGCGAAGCTCGCCGGCAGCGTGTCCATGTACATCCCGTCGAATCCGTAGGCGCCGATCAGCTTGCGGCCTACTTCGGGCATCTTTGCCTGCCACTGGTCGGTGGAGGGGCACATGCGGGCGTGGATGCTGTCGCGGAGGTTCCAATCGTAGGTGCGGCCGGCCGAATCCTTATACGCCGACGCGTGCCCCCCCTCCCGCAGCCACGACTGCGATTGCATGTCCCAGATCGTGGCATTCGTGTACGGCAGCGGCCGAACATCCATCTGCCGCGCGGCGCGCACGCCTTCGAGCAGGTACGGCGTGGCGGGCAGGAACTCGGGATAGCGACGGTCGAACGGCGACAGCGGAGAGCGGTAGTAGTGCGAGGCGATGGGCACACGCAGCCAGTTCCGGTACGCGGCCCATTCCGGCAGCACCTTGGCCGGCTCGAAATAGAACTTCGCCCAGAAGCCGATCTCGCGGAACCACGGCGGCACCCAGCGGACCAGTTCGTCGCTGCCCGGCCGCGGGCGCCCGTGCGGCCAGGTGTCGATCGGGCCGCGCTGCATCCACACCTGCCGGCGCGCCCAATCGTGGTACCGCTCGGCCGCCTCGTGATAATCGCCGGTGAACGCGGCCACCACCGTGCGGTAGGGAATGCGGTAGTCCACCGGGCGCAACGCCTCGCGCCGCCCGAGCGGCCACTCGGGCAGCGGCGGGTAATGCTCGGCCCGCCAGGCCAGCAGGCCGGACTCCACGCCGGTGTCCCACGTGAACTGCTTCCGGTACAACTGCCCGTCCTCCACGGCCACGTACAGCCCGCTGGCGTCGCTGCGGTCGATCATCCAACCCGATTCGGGCACCCAGCCCTCAGCCTCGGCCAGTTCCGGCTCGCGCGGCTCGGGCGTGCCCCAATAGGCCCAATACTGCATGGATAAGCGGCCCGGGTACACGAGCGACCGCTGCCCTCGCACTCCCACGCCTGCCGGGACGCCTCCCTGGCCGACGTGCTGCAAGTCGTCTTCCGGCACTAAGTGGCCCGCTGGGTTCTGCACCAGCATGCCTATTACGTACGGCAGCGCCATTTGCGCTTCCGGCAGCGGGCGCACCCCGTAGATGCACGGGAAATCCACCTGCCACAGCGCGCCGGCGAGCTGGCCCGCGACGGCCAAGTCCCAATGCGTTGCCTCGCCGTCGGGCGAGGGCGCGATACGAACCGTCACGTCGAGCGATCCCTCCAGTTCCTCATGGGCGACGTCCTTCCACACCAAGACCAGCGCGCCGTCTTCCCGGCTATGGCCGGCGCTCTCCGCGTCGGCCGGGGTCAACTCTCGCACTGCGCCGAACTCGTCGCGCACATACAGGGTCCAAAGCCCGCGTTCGGTTTGTGCATCGGCGGGAGACGGCGCCAGGAAGTTCAGGCCATGCGCGCGGTGCATCACCACCGAAAGCGCATAGCCGGCTGCAGGATCGAATCGCAGCACCACCGCCGGCGTCTGCAATTCCGCGCCCGGGGTGCCCGCGGGCATGGACATCAGAACGGCAAACAGCAGGCCGACAGACAAAGTCGCACTGAAGGCGGGTCCTACTCTCTCAGTCATGATTCTACACTTTACACGCACGGGTCGCATTGTCAGCATGGGCGGAAGATGTCATTTCTTCAGCGTACCACAATTCTCAAGACCGCGAGACTTCGACTTTGCGCCCCGACCGCTTGCGTCGGGATCTCCTCCCCCCCCAACTCCCAGCTTGCGTTTTTGGGGGTCAATTTTCCGATTCTCCACACCATACCCCCCCATTCTGCCCCCCCGACTGCGGCATCGCTGCTGACACCTGACCCCTCCTCCTTCCCTTATCTTTCCTCTCCCAAATTGGTATATGGACATATGTATAGTTACTCA
>JAVEUP010000131.1:0-23854 GCA_034005525.1 Thermoguttaceae bacterium
CTGATTCACAGCCCGCGACCTAGAATCACACCGGAAGCAGCGACCGATGACCCACCAAAGAAGCGGCTTGTTTGACCCACCCTACCTATCGTGAATAATCCGGGTTAACTGGCTGTCCAGGACAGCGTCAGAAGGGCAGTGGCCGGGTCTTTATCCGACAACGGTCGCGCAAAAATCTTACGATATTTCTGCATTCTTTTATTGACGGCCTTGTGTCTGTGTGGCAAAATCGAGTCTGTTGGCAGCGCTCTTCAGCACCTTCTTCTTGGGAGGCAAGTCATGATCTCTCCAAGGGCCTCGGCTGGAACGTGAGGACGCCATGTTTGCAGAGAATCGGAAAGCGCGCGGTTTTACCCTGGTCGAGTTGCTGGTGGTGATCGCCATCATCGGCATTCTCATCGCGCTGCTGTTGCCGGCAGTGCAGAGCGCGCGCGAGGCTGCCCGGCGGATGCAGTGCTCGAATAATCTGAAGCAGATGGGTCTTGCCCTGCACAATTACGCCTCGGCCCATCGCGAGTACTTCCCGATTGGCGGCACCGGGCCCGCCAAGCACGCCCTGTTTACCGCCATGTTGCCCTACCTGGAGCAGCAGCCGCTTCATGACGACCTCGATCTGATGGGCGCAAAGCGGACCACCTTCCAGGAACCGCACCGCTACAGCCCGGTGCCGCCCTACGTGTGTCCTTCCTGGCCGCACGAGCCGGTCTATCGCGGCATGTCGTTGAGCTACCAGAACGGGGCACTGACCACCTACCAGGGCATCGCCGGCGCCTATCCGACCGTGCAGCCGGTAACCTCGGCCGGCCATGGCGCCATCCCGCAGAACGGCATGTTCGGCTGGGAATTCGCACGCCGGGTCGGCGACGTGCGCGACGGATTGAGCAATACGCTGGCCATCAGCGAGTTCGTCCAGATCGACCTGAAAGGCGGCACGTACACGACCCCGCCGGGAAACGTGCGGGCATGGATACTCGGCGCCACGGAAGACACCTCGAAAGGCACCTATGCCATGAAGGTGGCCGTGCATCCGTTGAACGCCCGGTTCGACCGCTCGGCCGACGGCATTCCCTTCAACCACCTCCCCTTCGGCAGCTTCCATCCCGGCGGCGGCCACTTCGCCGCGGCCGACGGCAGCGTGCATTTCCTGCCCGACACCATTGCGTTCGACGTGTACCGATACCTGATGACCGTCGACGGAGGCGAAATCGCCGGGATTCCATGACGACCCGAGCCGACCGGTAGCCAACACGGCACCCTGCACCCGGCCCGGATGATCCATGTCGGGTGGGACAAGGTCGCGCGAGTTCTTGGTGCGCCTGCGCAAGCCACGCCCCCGGTGGTTTGCACGCCGTGCGCTGGAAGCAGGCCCGGCTAGGCGACCGAAGGCTCACCAGGGTCGTGGCTTGCTTGTCGCCACCCTACATCGTCACGAATAACCCGGGCAAGAAAGGCGGTAGCCGTATTATCTTACACTTTTTACGAGATTTCTCATTGACCGCCATCATGGATTTTTCTAGTTTACAAACATCCGCTGAAGGGAGTACCAGGTCATGGAGAAAGTCGTCGTTTTCTTGTGCGTGATGGGACTGGGATTGTGCTTTTCCCTGTGGGGGGCCGTCAGCGTAAAATTGATGCCGCGGTTGGGCATCGACCGGGGGCAATTCGGCACGCTCATTTCCGTATTCATGGGCTCCTGCCTGGTATTTTCGCTGGTAATGGGGGTGGTCGTCGATTCGATGGGTTACCTGCCCGTCGCCGTGTTCGGTTTTGCAGTGACCTCGTTCTGCCTGTTCCTGCTTGCCCGTGCCCGCACCTTCCCCCTCGTGCTCGCAATCGGCGCCGTCCTGGGCCCCGGAGCCATGGCGTTGAACACGGTAGGGAACACCCTGAACACGGTCGTACTGTTCGGCGGGCAGAACCCGCCCGCCGCACTCAACCTGACCAACGTATTCTTCGGGGCGGGCATCCTGCTGACACCCCTGGTCGTAAGCTCCCTCTTCCAAAGAACGACCTACGAGTGGACCCTCTCCGTGCTGGCGGCCGCCGTGCTGTTGCCCGTGGCCGCGGCCGTCACGGCGACGTACCCGGACAGCAAGGTGCCCTTCAAGTTTTCCGATGCCGTCGGCCTGCTTGACGAGCCCGGCCTGTGGGTTGGCGGACTCGTCCTGTTCTGCTGTTTCAGCCTGGACACGACCTTGAAGAGTTGGCTGGCTCCCTTCGGCAAAGAAGTGATCGGCCGCGAGCATCCGGAGCGGGAGGTGGGCGCGGTCGACGCGTCGGCCCTGCAATTGCTCGTCTGGTTCGCTGCCGCGATGATGCTCAGCCGGTTGCTGGCGAGCAACGTTTCAGCAATCAAGGATTACGGCGCCTGGTTCGTCGCGGGGGCCGGGGTGGTCTCCGGGATTGTCATTCTGACCATGCTCTCAGTCGCCCGCTACCGCCGGCTTGTCATCCTGGCGGCCCTTGCAGGATTTGCGTTCGGACTTTCCTTCCCGACAACCGTAGGCGTGACCTACTCCAAGTTTCCGCAGGAGGTTCGCGGCAGCGTGTTCGGAATCATCTTTGCCGTCGGCCTGCTCGGTTCCGTAATTATGCCTAAGGCCATCGGGAACCTGGCCACGGGCTCCTCGGTTCAGAAGAGCCTGAAGCTTCTGCTTCCACTGTGCGTGCTTCAAGTCGTTTTGGCACTCGTGCTCGGCTGGATCTAGCAGACTCGAAGGGAAACGCCCCATGACACGCCCCGTAACGCTTGTATCAGGCCAATGGTCCGACCTGACGCTGGACGCCCTGGCGGAAAAGGCAGCCGGCTGGGGCTACGACGGCCTGGAGTTGGCGTGCCGGAAGCACTTTCTCGACGTCGATCGCGCGGCCGTCGACCCGAAATACTGCCGGGATTTGCTTGGACTGTTTGAACGGCACAGACTGGGCCTCTGGGCCATCAGCGCCCATGCGGCGGGCCAATTGGCGTGCGACCCGAACGACGACGGCCGCACCGACGTCTTCGCCCCGCCGGAGTTCGCCGGCAACGCCGATGGAAAACGCCGCTGGGCCGTTGAATCGCTGAAGCAGACGGCCCGCGCGGCGAAGAACCTCGGCGTTCGCGTCATCACCGGCTTCACCGGCTCGCCCCTGTGGCATTTGGTGTACCGCTTCCCGCCGGTTCCCGAGGAGACGATCCGCCGGGGATTCGCCCAGTTCGCCGAGACGTGGAACCCGATCCTCGACGTGTTCGACGAGTGCGGCGTGCGGTTCGCCTTTGAAGTCCACCCGACCGAAATCGCCTTTGACATCGTCACCGCGCGCCGCGCGCTGGCGGCCATCGGCAACCGTCCGGCCTTCGGCTTCAACTTCGATCCGAGCCATCTGCTGTGGCAGGGTATCGACCCGGTGTGCTTTCTGAAGGAATTTCCGGACCGCATCTACCACGTCCACATGAAAGACGCGGCCGTGACGCTGGACGGCCGGGCGGGCATTTTGGGCTCCTATTTGCGGTTCGGCCATCCGCGGCGCGGCTGGGACTTCCGCTCGCTGGGCCACGGCGACGTGGACTTCCGGGCGATCATTCGCGTGCTCAACCACATTGGCTACCAAGGCCCGCTCTCGGTCGAGTGGGAAGATTCCGGCATGGACCGGGACCACGGGGCGCCGGAATCCCTCGAGTTCGTCCGGCAGCTTGATTTTCCCGCCTCGGCAGTCGCTTTCGACGCGGCGTTTGCCAAGTGAATCCATGGACACCACATCAGCGTTTCTTGAGAAAGGTCACGACAGCATGAACGACAACAGAACGAACTTCCGAACGCCTGCAACGTCGCGTCGCCGATTTCTTCAGAAGACGGGCGCCGCGGCCGTCGCCTCGACGCTGGCCGGCACGCTCGGCATCGCTCGCGGTGCCCACGCGGCAGGCGACGATACTCTGAAGGTCGCCCTGGTCGGTTGCGGCGGCCGTGGCACCGGCGCCGCCGTCCAGGCACTGAGCACCGCGGGACCGGTAAAGCTTTGGGCCATGGCCGACCTGTTCGAAGACAAGATCGAAAAGAGCCTTGCCGCCCTGGAGAAGGCCAACCCCGGGCGCTACGACCGCCAGGCCCATGAAAGTATGGCCAACCGGCTCGACGTGCCGCCGGAACGCCGCTTCGTCGGGTTCGACGCATACAAGCAGGCGATCGACTCGGGTGTGGACGTGGTGATCCTGACCACGCAACCGCACTTCCGTCCCTTGCAGTTCGAGTACGCCGTCGAGCGCGGAAAGCACGTCTTCATGGAGAAGCCGGTGGCGACCGACGCGCCCGGCGTCCGCCGGGTGCTGGCGGCGGCCAAACTGGCCAAGGAGAAAAAGCTGAAGGTGGGCGTCGGGTTTCAGCGCCATCACGACGCCGCATACGTCGAGGTCATCAACCGGTTGCGCGACGGCGCGGTCGGTCCCATCCAGTACTTGCGGTGCTACTGGAACTCGTCCGGCGCCCGGACGCCTTTCGTGCGCACGGCTGACATGGGCGAGATAGAATACCAGTTGCGCAGCGCCTACTACTTCACCTGGATCAGCGGCGACCACATTGTCGAGCAACACGTCCACAACATCGACGTGTGCAACTGGATCATGGGTTCGCATCCGGTCTCGGCGCAGGGCCAGGGCGGGCGCCAGGTGCGAGTCGGGCCTCTGTACGGCGACATCTTCGACCATCACTTCGTCGAGTACACCTACGCCGGCGACATCAAGATGTTCAGCCAGTGCCGCCACATTCCCGGTTGCTGGAATCACGTGGGCGAAAACGTCGTTGGAGTCAAGGGAAAGGCCGACGTCAGCGCCGGAGCCATCGAGGCCGGCGGCGAGCCGTGGAGGTTCCGCGGCGAGAAGACGAACCCCTACCAGGTCGAGCACGACGTCCTGTTCGACGCCATCCGCAACGACCGCCCGCACAACGAGGCCGAATACGGCGCCGTCACCACCATGACGGCCATCATGGGCCGCATGGCAACCTACTCGGGCCAGGTCGTCCAATGGGACGAGGCGATCCAGTCCGAGCTGTCCCTTTCGCCCGATCGCTATGCATGGGACGGTACGCCCCCGGTCCTGCCCGGCGACGACGGCCTTTACCCCTGCGCCGTACCCGGCGTGACCAAAGTCCTTTGATTGGAGAAAGCAACGCAAATGAAATTCTTTCTTGACACAGCGTTTATCGAACAGGTTGAAGAGGCGAAAAGCTGGGGCATCCTCGACGGCGTGACCACCAACCCCACGCACGTCGCGCATACGGGGCTCCCGGCCCGCGAAGTGTACCGGCAGATTCTCGCCGCCGTTGACGTGCCGGTGAGCCTCGAATGCATCGCGCTCGATGCCGAAGGGATCGTGAGGGAAGCCAGGGAGCTGGCCGCCCTGGCCGACAACGTGGTCGTTAAGGTGCCCATCATTTGCGAGGGGCTGAAGGCTGTCAAACAGCTTGCAGCGGAGGGCATCAAGACGAACGTCACCTTGAACTTCTCGGCCATGCAGGCCCTGCTGGCCGCCAAGTGCGGCGCCACGTACATCAGCCCCTTCGTCGGCAGGCTCGATCTGATCGGCCATTGCGGCATGGACCTGGTCCGCGAAATCAAGACCATCTACGGCCACTACGGATTCAAGACGCAGATCATCTCGGCCGCCCTGCGGCATCCGAGACACGTCCTCGAATCGGCGCTGGCCGGGGCCGAGGTGGCCACCATGCCGTTGGAAATCATGCGGCAGTTGTACTACCACCCCATGACCGACGCGGGACTTACCCAGTTCCTGGCCGACTGGAAGACCGTGCCGGAACCGGCGGCGGTCAACTGATGCACGCCACGATCGGGACGTAACCATGGACAAATTGCGCGTTGGATATGCCTGCCTGGCCCGGTTGAGTTTCGACGGCGAGTATGCGCGGGAAGTCATGCAGCGGTCCCGCAAGGCGCTGGCCGCGATGGACAACGTCGAGTTGATCTGCCCCGGCGATCTGACCGTCGAGGAGCAGGATGCGGAGGAGGCGGCCGCGCAGTTCAACCGTGAGCGGGCCGACGTGGCCGTCATCCAATACGGGACGTTCTCGCTGGGCTCGCTCATGCCGCTGCTGGCCGACCGGCTTTCCGTGCCGATTGCCATCTGGGGCGTGCCGGAACCGTCGCTGGGCGGCAAGCTTCGGCTCAACTCGCTGTGCGGCGTCAACATGAACGCCCACACGCTCATGCGGCTGGGCAGGAAGTACGAAACGCTCTTCTGCACTCCGGAAGAGGGCCCGGCTGAGCTTGGGCAGTGGTTTCGCGTGCTGCATTGCCTGCGGAGGCTCAGGCACGTGCGCCTGGGCCTGGTGGGTTACCGCGTGCCGGGTTTCTATACGTCGAACTGCGATGAACTCGATCTGCGGCGCCGCCTGGGCGTGGAACTCCATCACGTCACGCTGGCCGAGGTGTACGCCGAGGCAGCCAAGACCGACCCCGCCGCGCGGGAGCACGTGATCGAGTCGATCCGGGCAAGCGCCTGCACCGTGGAGGTCCAGCCGGAAGAACTCGACAAGGCCGCCGCCCTGTACCTTGCACTGAAGGCACTCGCCGCAAAGTACCGCCTCGATTCTCTGGCCGTGAAATGCTGGCCCGAGTTTCCCGAAAGCTACGGCGTGGTCGCCTGCTGGGCGATCAGCCGGCTGAACGACGACGGCATCTTGACAAGCTGCGAAGGCGACGTCTACGGGGCGGTCATGATGCTCGCTGCGAACTACCTGACGGGCAAGACGCCCATGTTCGCCGATTTCGTTGCGATCGACGAACCGAAGAACTTGGGCATCGGCTGGCACTGCGGAGCCGCGCCGACCTGCCTGGCCGCCGACCCGGAGCAGGTTGCCGTGTGCAAGCACCCGACCGCCGGCGGCGGCAAATTGGGCGTTGCGGTCGGCTTCCCCATTGGAGGCGGCATGCCTGCCACCATGGCGCGGCTTGGCGTGGGCCCGGACGGGCTGCGGCTGTTCTTCGCCGGCGGCGAGGCGGTGGACCCCGGGCCGATCCTCCGCGGCAATCCGGCTGGAATCCGGTTCCAATCGCCTGCCCGCCGGGTGCTGAAAACTATCCTGGACAACGGCGTGGAGCACCATTTCGTCATGGTCCACGCCGACATTCGTCCGGAATTGCGGTCGATGGCTAAGTGGCTCGATCTCCCGGTCATCGACGGCGACCAGCAGTAACGATGTACCCCGGCGCCGCCAGGCATCCCAAAGACAAAGGAATACCCATGAACTACAAACGCACTTGGTCCCCGAAGCGCGGGCTCCACGATATCGTCAGCCCGGGCGACGCCGGACTTCAGCGCATCCGTTTCGGAGTGCTTTCCCTGGCGGCGGGCGAGACCTTTGCCCGGGACGCCGAGGACAAGGAGACGGCCCTGATCATCCTGGGCGGCACCTGCACCGTGCGCGGCGAGAGGTTCGCCTTCGAGCAACTCGGGCAACGTAAGGACGTGTTCTCCGGCAAGGCAGCGTCCGTCTATCTGCCTGCCGGAAATGCTTATACCGTCGAGGCGGCCACGGACGTCGAAGTGGCCGTGTGCCGCGCCGATTCCGACCGCGCGGGATCGCCTCGGGTGATCTTGCCGGACGAGGTCAAGGAAGTCACTATCGGCAAGGACAACTGGACGCGAACTGCGTACCTGATCGTCGGCGACGACGTGCCCGCCCATTACCTGTTCATCGGCGAGGCCATCGTCCCGCCGGGCAACTGGGCCAGCTTCCCGCCCCACAGGCACGACGAAGACGCGCTGCCCGATGAGGTCGATATGGAGGAAATCTACTTCTTCCGTTTCGACCGGCCCGGCGGGTTCGGCATCCAGAAGATCTATACCGACGACCGCTCCATCGACGAGACGATCACCTTCGGGCACAACGACGTGACGCTGTTGCCCGAGGGGTACCATCCGGTGGTGGCCGCTCCGGGCTACAAGATGTATTACCTCTGGATCATGGCAGGCGTCGAGCGCAAATTCATCTCCCGACCGGACCCGGCGCACCGCTGGGTGGCGCAAGCATAGGGCACCCTCATGGGCGACTTACTGCTGGGAATCGACGTCGGCACGAGCGGCTGCAAGGTGACGGTCGTCGACCGGCAGGGCCGCGTTGTCGAGGAAGGGTTCGGCGAGTACCGGACCTACCACCCGCATCCCGGCTGGTCGGAGCAGAACCCCGACGATTGGTTCGACGTGGCCAGCGGCGTTTTGCAGGCAGTGTTCGCACGCGGAACGTGCCGGCCAGAGCAGATTGCGGCGCTGAGCCTGGATGGTTCGACGCACAACGCGGTGCTGGCCGACGCGTCGTTCCGGCCGCTTCGGCGGGCGATCATGTGGACCGACCAGCGGAGCGCAGGGCAGGCCGCCCGGCTCGATCGGGAGGCCGGGGAAGAGATCTTCCAGACCGCCTACCAGAAGCCGTCGGCCACCTGGACGCTGCCGCAGGTGCTGTGGATCAAGGAAAGCGAACCCGACGTGCTCAAGCGGACGGCTCGCATCCTGTTCACCAAGGACTACGTTCGTTACCGGCTGACCGGCACGTGGGAAACCGACCACATCGAGGCGCAGGGCAGCCTGTTCTACGACATGCGGCGCCGGGGGTGGTCGGCGTCGCTCTGCGGGCTGGCGGGCGTGCCGGTCGAAACGCTTCCGCCGCTGGTCGAGCCGACCGACGTCGTGGGCTCGGTCACCCCGGCGGCCGCCGAGGCCACCGGGCTGCGGGAAGGTACGCCGGTCGTGGCCGGCTGCTCCGATTCGGCCGTTGAGGATTACGCGGCCGGCGCCATCGAGCCCGGGAACATGATTCTCAAGCTGGCCACCGCGGGGAACGTGAACGTGATGACCGCCGAAGCGCATCCGCATCCGAAGACGCTTACCTACTCGCACGTCATCCCCGGCCTGTGGTACACGGTGGTCGCGACCAACACGGCGGCCTCGGCCGAACGTTGGTTCCGCGATCACTTCTGCGGCGAAGAAGTCGCACGGGCCAGGAACGAGGGTATGAGCCCCTACGCTCTCATGCACGAACAGGCGGCCGGCATGCCGCCCGGGGCTGAAGGGCTGTTCTTCCATCCGTACCTGCTGGGCGAGCGGGCGCCCTACTGGGACGCGAACCTGCGCGGGAGTTTCATCGGGGCCACCATGCGGCACGGGAAGGCCCATTTTCTGCGGGCGTTGCTCGAAGGCGTGGCCTACTCGCTGCGCGACTGCTTCCGGACGATTGTCGAGTTGGGCCTGAAGGTCGACGATATCCGGCTGATCGGCGGCGGGGCCAAGAGTGCGCTATGGAGCCAGATCATCGCCGACGTGTTTGCGCGGCCGATCATCCGGCCCGCCGGGTGCGATGCCTCCTTCGGCGCCGCGCTGTTGGCCGGCGTTGGCGTTGGGCTGTTCGCCAACGCGGCCGAGGCGGTGCGATGCTGTACCCGCGTGCGCGACGTGGTGCAGCCCAACCCGGAAGCCGCCCGCGTGTATGCCGAGTTGTTTCCCATGTTCTGCCGAATTCACGACGATCTGGCCGAGACGTATACGGAGTTGACAGGCCTGCTTGACAGTCTCAACCCGCAGGGCCCGGAGCCGAAGGGGGAGACCGGCCGAGCCGGGGCGGAGACGCGTCCATTAACCGAGGAGGGATGATACCGTGTCCGAAACGATATCGCGGCGACGATTCCTGAGAACCGCTTCCAATGCAACGGCTCTCGGCGCAGCAGCTTATTGGGTAACCGACGCGCCGGCCCGGGCGGCCCACTTCACCGCCAAGAACGACCGGCCGTTGGTCGGGGCGGTCGGCGTGGGCGGACGGGGGATGGGCGATGCCCGGGCAGCCGCCAAGTTCGGCGACATGG
Source organism: Thermoguttaceae bacterium (assembly GCA_034005525.1). Classification (GTDB taxonomy): domain Bacteria; phylum Planctomycetota; class Planctomycetia; order Pirellulales; family Thermoguttaceae; genus PWXP01. The sequence continues at coordinate 9,847 of JAVEUP010000131.1, forward strand.
TTGCCGTGTGCGACGTCGACCTGGCACGCGCGGAACGGGCCAAAGAGGCGTTCGACGGCAAGCCCGCCGTGTTCCAGGACTACCGGAAGATGCTCGATGCACATCCGGAAATCGAGGTGGTCATCAACGGCACACCCGACCATTGGCACACGGCCGTCAACGTCACTGCGTGCCGGGCAGGCAAAGACGTGTACACTGAGAAGCCGCTCACACTGACCATCGAGGAAGGGCAAATCCTCCGCCGCGTCGTGCGCGAGACGGACCGGATCGTCCAGGTGGGTACGCAGCAGCGGAGCGGGGCCGGATTCCGGACCGTGTGCGAACTGGTCCGCAACGGCCGCATCGGCAAGCTCCGGCAGGTTGCCGTACTGCTGCCGTTCTACTGTTACAAGGGCGGGCCGTTTCCCGTCCAGCCCGTCCCGCCCACGCTCGACTGGGACCTGTGGCAGGGCCAGGCGCCCGAGCGCGAATACCGACGGGAGAGATCGCACTACACCTTCCGCTTCTGGTGGGAGTATGCCGGCGGGAAGATCACCGACTGGGGGCAGCATCATCTGGATATCGCCCACTGGGGCATGGACCTGGAAGACTCCGGCCCGCTGGAAATCGAAGCAAGGGCTTTCTTCCCCAATCGGGGAGAGCCCCACTGCTACGACAACGCCGACCGGTTCGTCGCCCAGATGAAGTACCCCGGCGACATCGACGTGCTGTTCATGGTGGTACGCGACAAGAAGTACCTCGACAGCATGGCCGCCGGCGAGATGACCGAAGCCGAGGACAACGAGCTGTTCGCCGGCATCCCGGATCAATGGCGCAGTGAACAGCGCGAGGGCATCATGTTCATCGGCGATCAAGGGCGCGTGTTCGTCAACCGGGGCCGGCCCTATGGCAAGGCCGTGGAGGAGTTGCCCGACAATCCCCTGCCGGCGGACGCCGTCCGGCTGTACCGCAGTGACGACCACATGGGCAACTTCTTCGACTGTGTGAAGAGCCGCAAGCAGCCCATCAGCACGGTCGACGTGGCCCATCGCGTCATTACCGCCTGCCACCTGGGGAACGCGGCAATCCAACTGAAGCGGAAGATCCGGTGGGACCCGGTCAAGGAAGAGGTTGTTGGCGATCCGGAGGCAAACCAGTCGCGCTACCTGCGGCGCGAACAGCGCGAGCCGTACGTTATTCCCACGTAGTGGCCAATCATCCGCTCCACTGCCGCAGGGGCAGTGGGGGCGAGAGAGGAGCTTCGCAGGAGTTTGTAGTGGCCAATCATTCGCTCCGCTGCCGCTTACGGCAGCGGGGGCGAGTGAGGAGCTTCGAGAAAGTTTGCAGTCCCTTTGCAAAAACTCAAGAGGGTGATCGTGCTGAAGATTGGCATCGCCGGATTCGGTTTCATGGGCCGCATGCACTACCGGTGCTGGAATGCGCTGCCGGACGTGCAGGTGGTCGCCGTGTGCGACTCCGACGCGCAAGCGCTGGGCGACGCCGCCCGCAACCGCGGCAACATCGCAGGCGCGGAGGGCGACGTCGATCTGACCGGCACGGCCGTCTACAGCAGCTTTGAGCAAATGCTCCGCGAAGAGCCGCTGGACGCCGTGTCGATTACCGTGCCGACGTTTCTCCACGCGCCGTGCACGATCGCCGCCCTCGCAGCAGGCGTCCACGTGCTCTGTGAGAAGCCGATGGCCCTGACCCTCGACAACGGCCGGCGCATGATCGAAGCGGCCGAACGGTCCGGCAAGCTGCTGCAAATCGGCCACTGTGTGCGGTTCTGGCCCGAATACGCCAAAGCCAAGGAAATCGTCGGCGGCGGCCAGTACGGCCGCGTGCTCGCCGCCACGTTTCAACGCCTGGCCGCGACGGCCGCCCGGAAGGCGGGTACTTGGTTCGCCGACGAAACCCTCAGCGGCGGCATGGCGATGGACCTGCACATTCACGACACCGACTTCGTGCAGTACCTTTTCGGCGTTCCACGCGCCGTCAGCAGCGGCGGCGCGCCGGCGGCGCGGGGTGCGCCTGCCCACGTCGTCACCCAATACCGCTACGACGCCGATATGCTGGTCACCGCCGAAGGCGGCTGGGCCATGATGCCCAGTTTCGGCTTCGAAATGCGATTTCACATCGCCTTCGAGCAGGCCACGCTCAGCTACGACCTGAAGCGTACCCCGCCGCTTCTGCTGTGCCCCGCGGAGGGCGAAGCGGTTGAACTGCGCTGCGAGGGAGGAGACGGCTACTACCGCGAAGTCGAGCATTTCGCCCGGCGCATCGCCGGCGAAACGCTTCCAACCGTTATCACCCTTGAAGACTCGTGGAACTCGCTGCGAATCGTGCTGGCGGAACTCGAGTCGATCAAGATAGGTCGCGACGTGTCTCTTGGCGACCGAAACTCAAAGGAGGCTTGCCATGCAATGTAATACCTGGCCGGTGGCCGTTTGCACCTGGTCGCTCCGCACCGACGTGGCCGGCGTCGTGGCGGCCGTGCGCGACCTGGGGCTCGATCACGTGAACCTCGCGCTGCGGCCCGCGTTGGCCGATGGCGGCGACGAGTACCTGGCAGTCGTACGGCGGCAAGACTGGACCATCAGCGCGACGACCATCGGCTTTCCGCAAGAGGACTACTCGACACTGGAGAGCATTCGCATAACCGGGGGCATTGTGCCGGACGAATACTGGCAGCGGAACCGCGATATCGTCTTTCGCGCCGCCGGCATCACGGAGGAGCTGGGCGTGCGCTACCTGTCGCTGCACGCCGGGTTCATCGAGGAGAGCGACGCGGCGCGGGCGAAGACCATCGGCGACCGCATGACCCAGCTTGCCGATGCAGCGGCCGAACGGGGGATCATGCTGCTGATGGAAACGGGCCAGGAAACGGCTGACAACCTGAAAAGCTTCCTGGAGGAGGTCAGTCATCCCGCGCTCGGGGTGAACCTCGACCCGGCCAATATGATCCTGTACGGCAAGGGCGATCCGGTCGAGGCGGTCCATACGCTGGCGCCTTGGATCAAGCACGTTCACGTCAAGGATGCGATTCGCACCAAGCAGCCCGGCACGTGGGGGCGTGAAGTGCCGTGGGGCGAAGGCGACGTCGGCGCCGACCGCTTTCTGGCCACGCTCAGCGCCGTCGGCTTCGCCGGCGTGCTGGCCGTCGAACGCGAATGCGGCGACGACCGGCTGGGCGATATCCGCCTGGCAATCAGGCGGCTTGTGGAGGCAGGAAACCGTTTGCAGTCGGGAGGGACGGCATGACCTGGCAATTGTACGTCGGCCTCAGTGCCATGATGTTCTTCGAGTTCGCCGTTTGGGGCGCCTGGTCGCCCGTGCTGGCCGCCCGACTGCTCGGCCCGCTGAAGATGACCGGCAAGCAGTTGGGCTGGATCTACGGCATGATGCCGCTGGCGTGCATTGTCGCGCCGCTGGCGGCCGGGCAGGTGGTGGACCGCTGGGTGCCCACGCAATGGTATCTGGGAGTGACGCACCTGGTGGGCGGCATACTCCTTCTGGTCGCTGCGCGCACCATGCGGTTTGTACCGCTGCTTCTGGTAATGGGCCTCTATTCGCTCAGCTTCGCGCCGACGCTTGCGCTGGTCAACTCCCTGACGTTCACGCATATGCCGGACCCGGAGCAGAACTACTTCCGGGTTCGGATGTGGGGCGCCATTTCCTGGGTCCTGGCCGGTTGGGCCCTGACGGCGTGGCGGCGGTCGGGCAAGTTCCAGGTCCGCGGGGCCGATAGCCTGACCTTGGCCGGACTGTTCGCGTTGGTCATGGGCGTCTATTGCTTCTTCCTGCCGCATACGCCGCCGGCGCACAAGGCGGGGGCAATCGTGCCGTTCTTGCAGGCAATCTACCTGCTCGGCGATCCGAACTTCGCGCTGTTCCTCGCGTTGTCGTTCGTGGTGAGTACGCAATTGCAGTTCTACTTCCTGGGCACGGCCCGGTTCCTGGGAGACATCGGGACGTCGGATTCCATCATTCCGGCCGCAATGAGCATTGCACAGGCCGCGCAGGTAGTGGCCATGGCGGCCATTCTGCCGTACACTTTCCAGTGGATGGGCTATCAGTGGACGCTGGCCGCGGGCGCGGCCCTCTGGCTGGTCATGTTCCTCGTGTACCGGAGGATGCGGCCGCGGTCGATGATCATTGCGTCGATGGCCTTGCACGGGCTGGCGTACGCCTTCTTCTTCGACGCGGCCTTCCTGTACGTCAAACGAGTTACGCCGCCCGAAATTCCCGGCTCGGCCCAGGGGCTCTATACGGTCGTGACGATGGGGCTCGGACTGTTCGTCGGAACGCGGCTCACCGGCATGGTCATGGACCGCCTGCGGGACGAGAACGGCTTTCGCTGGCGGGCCATCTTCCTGGTGCCCTGCGTTACGTTGGCCATTTGTGCCGTGGCATTCGCCGTGTTCTTCAAGGGGCAGGAGGTAATCGCGCCATGACGCTGCAATGGGTTCGAGTGGACGACTACCCGGCTATGTGCCGCGAGGCGGCCGGGCGCATGGCGGCCGTCATCGAGCGGTCGGCGCGCGCCGGTCGCCCCACCTTGCTCGGACTGGCCACCGGCAATACGATGATCGGCGTCTACGAGCAACTGGCCGCTCGACTGAGTGAATCGGGCTGCGACCTTTCGCGGCTTCACACGTTCAACCTGGACGAGTATGTGAACGGTGATGGCCGCAACGTGCCGACGGACCATCCCCTTAGCTACCGGGCATACATGCAGCGGCAGTTCTTCGACCTACTCGACCCGAAGCTGGGGATGAACCCGGAGCACGTCCACTTCCCGGATCCCGAAAAACCGCAAGCGTACGACCGGTTGATCGACCGGATGGGCGGGCTGGACTTCCAACTGCTGGGACTCGGTTTCAACGGGCACATCGCCTTCAACGAGCCGATGCCCGAAACGGACATCTCCGCCGAGGCATTCGCCGAGCTGCCGACGCGCGTGATCGACCTGAACGAATTGACCATCGACACCAATGCACGGCTGACTGCCGCCGGCGACCGCAGTCAAGTACCGCGGCGGGCCGTGACCATGGGCATGAAACCTCTGCTGGCCGCCCGCGAAATCCTGTTGCTCGCCTGCTTTCCCGAACAGAAAGAACCGCTCGAACGAATCCGGCAAGGAACCATCACGCCCAGTCTACCGGGAAGCTACCTGCTGGGGCATCGCAACGCGACGATCGTCTACGCGCAAGACCCCGTCAACCTGGAGGAAGGCTGACATGCAGGGCACGCTTCTGATTGGCTACGACGTGGAACGCATTCCGGGCCGGGTGCCGGGCGAGAAGTGGGTGGGCCGGCCTTTACAGGAGGACGCCACGCGGGTGTTCCTCGAAAACGCGGTCCGGATCCACCGGGAGGTCCAGGTGCCCGCCACGCTCTTTGTGGTGGGCTGCAACATCGAGAAGCACCTGCCGCAACTTGAGGCGTGCCTTGCGTCGGGCTATTTCGAGATTGCGCAGCACACGCACGAACACTATCCGCTGAAGACCGTGGTCGAGGAGAGCCCGGAGAACGTCTATCTTCCCGGCTTGCCCTCTGATCGGATTGAGGAGCAACTGGCCCGGCCGGTCGAGCTGCTGGAAAGGCACCTGGGCGTCCATTGCCGCGGCGTGACCGCGCCCTACTGCTACTACCGCGGCTTGTCCGACCGGCCCGACATCCTGGAGATCGTCGCGCGCCTGGGCATGTCGTACGTGCGGTCCTACGGCCGCGACTGCCGCGACTACTTCCCCCTCGGCTGGGACGTCCAACCGTTCTGGTACGCCCGGCAGGGGTTCCCCTCGCTCCTGGAGATTCCCATCCAGGGATGGATCGACGCACAATGGCGGCGGGAACACGGTTGGGAGAACTGGCCCGCTTACCACGACTACCTGCGTTCCCGGATCGACGAGCTTTCCGGCAGCGCCTGGTGCTGTTCGCTTTGCCAGCACGATTGGACCAGTATTCTCGACGACGCAACCCTGAGTTGGACACGGCGGATGCTGGAGTACGCCGCCCAGCGCGTCCAGGTCCTCACGCACTTTGACTATTACGAACGCAAACTGAAGACGTCGCCGCCGGGTTCATCCTGACTGCGCGATGACGGAAAGACCGAGGAGAGAAATCTTATGCCCGTAGCGACTGACAGCTACCTTCACGAAATGGTCTACAGCGAGCTGGCCGACGCGGTTGGGGCGGAGCACGTCTCGACCAGCCGGTCTGATAAGATCGCGTATTCGTGCGATTACTACTGGATAGCCGAGATGTGGGTCGACCGCGGCTGCAAGAGCCCCGCGCCCGACTTCGTCGTCCACCCGGGCACGGCCGAGGAGGTCGCACGCGTTTGCCGTATCGCCAACACGCACCGCATCCCCTTGACCACCTGGGGCGGTGGGTCCGGCTCGCAGGGCGGCGCCCTGCCCATGTACGGCGGCATCCTGCTCGATACGAAGCGGCTGAATCGGGTCATTGAAATCGATACCCAGTCGCTGACCGTCACCGCCGAGACGGGCATCATCATGCAGCACTTGCAGTGGGCGCTGGAAAAGCAAGGCTACTCGACCATGCACGAGCCGGCTTCCATCGGCTGCGCGACCCTCGGCGGCTTCCTGGCCCACCGCGGCACCGGCGTACTCTCGACGAAGTACGGCAAGATCGAGGACATGACCATGTCGCTGGAGGTGGTGCTGCCCGACGGCCAGATCATCAATACGCTGCCGGTGCCCCGTCATGCGTCGGGTCCCGACCTGACCCAGCTTTTCATCGGTTCGGAGGGGACACTGGGCGTGATGACAAAGGCCACGCTGAAGATCCATCCGATTCCCGAGACGAGGCAGTTCCACGCCTTCGTGTTTGAGAACATGCACGCCGCCATGGAGGCCGGCCGCGGCATCATGGCCAGCCGCCTGCGCCCGGCGGTCATCCGCCTTTACGACGAGGCCGAAACGCGGCGTTTGATCAAGCGGGTGCTCGGCGTCAACCGCGAGGGGGCGTATCTTGTATTCGGCTTCGACGGCGACCGCGACATGGTCGAACTGGAAATGCGCAAGGCGCTGGAAATCTGCCGCCGGCAGAAGCACGAGGACCTCGGCCCCGGGCCGGGCGAAAGCTGGTGGGAGCACCGCTACGACTTCTTCTTCCCCAACCACATGTTCCGGCTCCCGCAGGCGTTCGGCACCCTCGACACGGTGGCCACGTTTGCCAATATCGAAAACGTGTACTGGGCCATGAAACGTGCGGTCGAAGAGAACTTCCCCATGGCGCGGTACATCGGCCATTTCTCGCACTGGTACGAGTGGGGCTGCATGCTGTACGCGCGATTCATCGTCGAGGAGCCGCCGCAAGACCCGCACGAAGCGGCGCAACTGTACAACCGCATTTGGGACATGTGCCTCCGGGCCGCAATAGACAACGGCGGCGTACTGAACGAGCATCACGGCATCGGCCTGAAGCTGGGCCGGCTGATGAAGGAACTCTATGGGCCGGCCTTCCGCGTACTCGAAGACATCAAGGCCGTGCTCGACCCGAACAACATATTGAACCCCGGCAAAATGGGACTGAGTGGATTCTAATGCAAATTGAACAACATTTTGAAACGATTGACGCCTGCCGATTCTGCTTCATGTGCCGCCACGTCTGTACCGTGGGCGTCGTCGATAGCAAGGAATCGGACATCCCGCGCGGCAAGGCCCTGATCCTGTTCAAGACCCTCCGCGGGCACATCGATTACAACGCGGACACTATCGAAACGCTCTACCGCTGCTGCCTGTGCGGGCTGTGCGAAACCTGGTGCGTCGGGAAGTACACCCCGCGTGCCGCCGTCCTGGCGGCGCGGGCCGATATTGTCGCCGAAGGCAAGGAGCCCGAACGCGTCCGGCAGATCAAGGACAACCTCCTGCGGACCGGTAACCCCTTCGGCCTGCCCGCCGAAGAGCGGTTCCAGGCCCTCGACGCAGAGAACCTATTCCGCCCGAAGGCCGACGTGCTCTACTACGTCGGGTGCGACACCGCCTATCGGCAGCCGCAAATCGCCCGCGCATTCCTCGATATTCTCGCACGATCGAAGACCGCCTTCACGCTCCTTCGCGATGAGCGTTCGACGGGCAAGCCGCTGGCCCTGTTGGGATACCAGAAGGAAGCACATGCCATGGCGGCCGATCTGGCAGAGCAGATCCGCGCCGTGCAGCCCAAGGTCCTGGTCACCACCTGCCCCAGCGCCTTCGACGCCTTTCGCACCAACTTTCCCGCGATGGGCCTGGACCTGTCGGGCATCGAAGTGCTTCACGCCGTGCAGTACATCGACCGGTTGCTTACCGAGGGACGCCTCACCCTGCGCGAGCATGCGCCGGCTGCCGTGACCTTCCTCGACGGCACCTACCTGGGGCGGACGCACGGTCTTTACGACGAACCCCGCCGCATCCTCGGTCAGATTCCCGGCCTGACCCTGCGCGAGATGACCTGGAATCGCAACCTGGCCTATTCCTGCGGCGAGGCTGGCGGCGTATTCTCGCTGGTCCAACCCGCATTGAGCCGAAAGATGGCCGCACGCGTCCTCGCCGAAGCCACGAAGACCGGCGGCGCCACCCTCGTCACCACCTGCCCCGCCACGTTTAGTATCCTGCAACAGGCGAACCACACCGAGCTTGCCGTGAAGGATATCGTGGAAATGGTGTAGTGCTCCGTCAATCTTCGATTGATAAGGGCCCGCGAATGAATATCTTGCCGCGCATGGTGCGGACCCCAGCTTGAATGCACCGGCAATTCGGGGTATGATAGTGATGGTCAATCGTGTTGGTTGGCCGCAAATGTCAGGCCGCTCGCAATGAGGCGCTTTGGTAAGGGAGGAAAATGGGCGAGACGAGCATCGTCTGGAGCGATTACATGCACCATCGCCTCCAAATGCGGGGCTTCGATCTTGAAACAGTGGAGCACATCGTGCGATACTCAGTTGAAAGATACGTGGACACCGTCACCGGTCGATTTGTTGCCGTAGGTCGGCACGACAAGCACTTGATCTTGGTCCCCTATAAACGCAGCGGGAACATACTTACACCTGTGACGGTTCACGCTACGAGTCGCCAGCAGATCAATTTCCGAGTCAAGACAGGAAGGTTCACGAATGAGTAAGGCCCAAATGTCGTATTTCGAAGTGGAAGACGTGCTGCATTTCATGATCTCGGATGAACCCGAGGCGGCTAGTATCGAGGTCAGTCCCGACATAACGGCAGAACTGAATGCCAAGGGTGAACTGATCGGAATCGAAATCATTCATGCCAGCCGGTTTCTGCGAGACACGATCTTGGACTCGGTTCAAGCCCGGATGCTTGACCTGAACAAGGCCAAGGTAACCTAGCCATGCAGCGAAACCACCTTCTCGACTATCGCGCCGGTTACGGGCGATTGCATGCGGGCCAGTCTGGCATGAACCACAACTGACTTCCTACTGTTCTGCCCTGGCATTTTGGCCGCTTTTCGCGTACTCTACGCATCATGGCGAATGCAGAGGCACCCTGGTATCGTTCGACTTTGGGCCAGGCCGGCCTGTCGGCCGGGTTGCTTTGGGCTGCGCTGCCGCCGCTGGGAAACGAGCTGTGGCCGCTGGCGTGGGTCGCGCCGGTGGGCTGGGTGCTGCTGGTGCGGTGCAAGGAAATGCCCGGCCGGAGGCCTTATAGGGCACTGTGGCTGGTGGGTTTCCTGTTCTGGATGGCGGCGCTGCACTGGCTCCGGCTGCCGCACCCGGCTACGAGCATCGGTTGGGTGGCCCTGTCGTTCTACTTCTCGTTCTATCTGCCGGTGTTCGTGGCCCTTTCCCGCGTGGCCGTCCACCGGCTGGGCCTTTCCGTGATCGTGGCGACGCCGGTCGCGTGGACCGGATTGGAACTGCTTCGGGGGCACCTGCTCGGCGGGATGACCATGGCCAGCCTGGGCCATACGCAGTACCTGTTTCCCCCGATTATCCAGATTAGCGATCTGGCCGGGGCCTATGGCGTGAGTTTCCTGATTATGCTCGTCGCGGCCTGCCTCGCACGCGTTCCGGCGTGGGCCGGCCAGGCCCGGGCTGCCTGGCCGCTGGCAATCGCGGCGACCGCACTGGCCGGTGCGTTCGCCTACGGCTGGGTGCGAATGTCCGAGGTGGGCGCCGCGGCTGCGCCGACCCTCCGCGTGGCCATTATCCAGGGCTCGATCGATACGGAATTGACCGCCGATCCGCAGGTGCGCGTCACCACGCACAACCATTACGTGCAATTGACCGAAGAGGCCGTGCGCCGGCACCGGGACATTGACCTGATCCTTTGGCCCGAAACGGTATTCCGCGACCCACTCATTTCCGTCGGCCCCGGCGCCGCGGTGCCGGACTACCTGGCGCAGCATGGGATCAGTCAGTCGGAGTTTGAACGACGGCTGCGGGAGGAACTGCCCGACACGCTGCCCGAAATGACCCGGCTGGCAACGCAATTCGGGGTGCCGATGATCCTGGGCGTGGAGCAGTATCATTACGGGCCGGCGGGGCAGAAGCGGTTTAACTGCGCCGCGATGGTGACGGCCGACGGTGTGATGGTCCGGCCCGTGTACGCAAAGATGCACCCGGTCGCGTTTGGCGAGTATATCCCTTTTGCCGACCGCTTCCCGTTGCTGCAGCAGATGACACCGCTGGCGTCAAACCTGTCGGCCGGCGATCAGCCCGTGGCGTTTGAGTTGGGCGGCCTGCTGCTGGCGCCGAGCATTTGCTACGAGAGCGTGCTGCCGCACCTGATCGGCCGGCAGATTCGCACACTGGCGGCCGAAGGCCGCGAGCCCGACATCTTGGTAAACCTCACCAACGACGGCTGGTTCTGGGGCTCAAGCGAGTTGGACATGCACCTGGCGTGCGGCGTCTTCCGGGCGGTCGAGGCCCGCAAACCGCTGGTGATTGCGGCAAACACGGGCTTTTCGGCCTGGATCGATGGTGACGGGCGATTGCTTCTTCGCGGTCGCCGCCGCGATACCGACATCCTGCTGGCCGAGGTCTCACCCGACCATCGGGGAAGCCTGTACCTTCGGCTTGGCGATTGGTTCGCCAGACTGTGCTTGGCGGGCTGTGTTGTCTTGGCAGCCGTGGGCCTCGCACACGGCCGAAGCCGCCAGTTTCGCCCCGAAAACCCTTCCTAAATACTTGATTATACCACCCTTCAGTGGCAACGGAATAGAATGTGTTGTTTTGGCGATTCCCCTGTAGGCTTCGGCCGGTTTTCCCTCCCCTCGCGGGTTCTTCCGGTTCGCGGTTTAGCGGGTTGCGGGGTTTCTGGTTGACATGGGAAACTGGGCGAAGTTATACTGAAGGAACGATTCGGAACAGATTCCCATGCCCCAATTCCCGCCCCGCGGGGCGGCCAACGCAGAGGTCGAAGCATGAACCTCGTCGGAAAGATCTTTGTTGTGCTCGTATTGCTTATGAGCCTGGTGTTTGCTTCTTTTGCAGTGGCGGTGTACGCAACGCACAAGAACTGGATGCTGGTGGTCGATAATGCATCGCCGGGCCCCGGGCAAGACCTTGGGCTGAGGCAGCAATTGGAGCAGCGTCAGCAGCGACTGCAGGAGTTGACGGATCGGCGCAACGCGCTGGCCATGCAATTGGAGGAGGAGAAATCGGCCTATGAACAGGTTCGCGTGAAGCTGGAGAACGAGAAGGAAGAGCTTCGCCGCGAACGGGATCATCGCGATAAGGAGCTGGCCGACCTGACCCAGGCCCATCGCGAGGCCATCGCCGCCGTGGATGCCTCCCACAAAGAGCTTGCCCGGCTCCGTAGCGATATCGACACCCTGCGAAAGGATATCCTCACGGCGCAGCAGGAGCGGGACGATCACTTCAAGGAAGTGGTCCGGCTCACCGATCAGTTGCACGCGGCCGTCTTTGAGTTGAACCAGCTCAAGGAGACGAACCGGGAGCTTCTCGTCGAACTGACCGACATGAAGAACAAGCTTCGCGCGGCGAAGATCGATCCCGACGCCGAGATGGGCCTGCCGGTGGTCGAGGGCCTGGTCATGGCCATCCTCGGTGACGGATTGGTGGAAATATCGATCGGCTCCGACGATGGAATCAGGCAGAGCCATCAGCTTTACGTTTACCGGACAGGCGGCGGCCGCAACATGTTCGTGGGCAAGATCGAAGTGCTCCGAACGGATGTCGACCGCTCCGTCTGCAAAATCATCGAATCGCAAGGCAACCTGGCAAAGGGTGACCGTGTCGCAAGCCAACTCTGATCCATCTCCGTTCGGTGACCAGTCCCAGCAACAGCAACAGGCTCCGCGATACCGGAAGCCCCGGGCCGACCTGTACACCATGCTCCTGCTGGTTGCATGGATTGCATTGCTGCTGGGTATCCTTGTCCTGTACCTGGAGATGAAGGAATACGACTTCAAGTTCAAGGGGGCGCCGGCCATGCTCACCGCGCCGGCTGCCGTCCGGACGAGCTTGTGGTGTTGCGCCGGCTCGGACTTCGAGAACGGCCGTCCTGAGTGTGTGCCGGGCCGGGCCGGGATGACTGGTGCTGAGTACTGGGTACTGGGTACTGATTTTCTCTAACCAACGACAATCCGCTTCTTAACTCCCCGGGAGCAAGGATGCTCGACCGACTGCTGAAGCACTTCCGATGCGACTTGGCGGTCGATCTGGGTACAACCAGCACCCTGATCGGCATTCTGGGCGTGGGAGTCGCCCTGGATGAACCGTCGGCCGTGGCCATCGAGCAGGAGTCGGGGCAGGTCCTTTCCGGCGGCTGTGCCGTAGGGCAGTTGGCCCGGCAAATGCAGGGCCGCACACCCGAGTCGATCCGTGTCGTCAGCCCGCTGCGCGACGGCGTCATCTCCGACTTCACCCTATGCGAGGCCATGCTGCGTTACTTCCTGCGCAAGGCACAGCCGGCCGGCCGCAGGCTCCGCCCGCGCGTGCTCGTGGGCGTGCCCGGCTGCATAACCCAGGTAGAGAAGCGCGCCGTATTCAACAGCTTCTTCCGGGCCGGGGCCGGGCAGGTGTGGCTGATGCCGCAGGCGAAGGCCGCGGCCATCGGCGCCGGCTTGCCCATTGCCGAGCCGTTGGCCAGCATGGTGTGCGACATAGGCGGCGGCACCACCGAAGTCGCCGTGATGAGCCTTGCCGACACCGTGGCCGACCGGTCCATCCGCACCGGCGGCAATCGCATGGACCAGGCCATTGCCGATTACCTGCGCCGCAACTATAGCTTGCGGGTGGGTCTGCCCGCCGCCGAACGGCTTCGCATGGAAGCCGGCAGCGCCGCGCCGCTGGATGAGGAGCGGATCGTCGAGATCAGTGGGCTGGATACGGTTAGCGGCTTGCCGCGCAAGGCGACCCTTCCCACCGAGGAGGTCCGCCAGGCGCTTGCCGAACCGCTCGAAGAGATTATCGAGGCGGTCACGATGACCCTGGATCGCTGCGAACCCGACATGGCGGCCGACTTGCTGGACCGCGGCATGGTCCTTTGCGGCGGCGCCGCCCTCTTGCCCGGGATCGACCGCTACATGCACGAGAAGACCGGCCTGCCCGTGCGCCGCAGCCCCGAGCCGCGCGCTACGGTGGTCAAGGGCCTGCTGATTGCGCTCGAGCAGCGACAGCGCTGGCGCCGCGTGATCGAATCGAGCGAGCAAGAGTGACCGGTTGCGGAGGCAGTCCCGGCGCGGCTGTAGGCAAGTCTCTCCGAGACTTGCTTCCGAGCGCCTCAGAAGGGCCCATGTGGCCGGTGAACGAGAGCGCGACGCCCCGCTCTGTCCGAGACTCGCCTCCGCGCGTCTCGGAGAGGCGCCGCTACCATTTCCACTTTGTGCTTTGCGGAATGTCGAAACTCAAATCACGAATCATTCACAGAGCTTTGGCTGGATCATCCCGAAACACCCCATGCGAGACTCCTTGATCCTGTTGACCACGATGACCCCGCCGCGGGCGCTGGCCGCCGCGCTGGCCGTGGTGGTGGTGCTGGCCGTCTTGCCGCAGTCGTGGCTGTCGCCGGTACAAGGTTGGACGCTGGCCGCGTTGCGC
>JAVEUP010000317.1:0-5571 GCA_034005525.1 Thermoguttaceae bacterium
AACCGGTGCAATCAGGCTCGGCGGCTTACCCCAGTTCGTCCCGACCGTGCTCTTGGTCAAGTCCGTCCAACCCATGTCCGTGTTCTCGGTGTAGCCGGTAGCGACCAGCAGCGCGCGACGCGGCTTCACGCTCAACGATTCGCCTTCCAGAAGCGTCAGCGCCAGCGTGCACCAACCGGTGCGCGTTTTCTCGATGGTGACCTGTACGCCATCGCCCAGGTCGAGCGTCTGGCCGTCCGCGTGCCCAATGAAGCCTTTGGTACGCGGGCTGCGAATCTCGAAAACGCCTTTGTCTTGGGTCGGCAACCGCCACGCGATTTCCCCCGTGTCTGACGTCACGGCATCCAGCGCGAGCGCCTCCATGTCCGGCACGGCGGACTTGCCGGTCAGGTCGAGCGCGACGCGGTGGCGGATGGCGTACCTCAAGTCCAAGCCCAACTGGCGGACATTAAGCACGTTCCACGTATGACCCTTTTGCGCAATCCGTTCGACTTCCGCCTCCGGGCTCAGCGGCAACCGCAGGACTTGCCTGGCCGCCGCTACATCGCCGCGCCGGAAGAGCAGCGACGCAGCCGGAACGTTTGCCATGATCGTAGGATGCTGGCCAATGTCAAAAAAGTCCGGAATCCGGCCGGCCTTGGTCTTCCCATCGTCGTGCGAATACGTGTAGAGGAAAATTGCATCCCAGTCCTGCAGCGCGCCGAAGGCGGCGATGAAGAGCGGGCCTTCCCCGGCGTGCGTGTTTGGCGCCGGGTGGTTGTACTCGCTGACCATATGCGGCTTGCCCGCCACGCGCTGGAACGCCAGCGCCGTCACCGTTGCCCGTTCGGGGTCGTTGACCATCGAGAGGTTGTTCACGAACCAGTTGTTCCAATCCCACGGTTTGCCTGGAAAGTGCGGGTGCTCCCAATAGGCATGCGTGTCGACGACATCCATGTCGGCCATCAGGTTCGGCGTGGAAGTCGCCACGATCGTGCCTACGATGGGCACTTTCACGCCCAATTCTTCCTTCAGGAACTTCTGCATGCCGGTCCAGTGCTTGCGCTCGGTCTCCCAGAGAAAGCGGACCCAGTCGTGACGCCCGCCCGCCGGCAGCGTCCACGCTTCAGCCACCTTGGGTACGCGGACGTTACGCTGTTCGACCGATTCGCCCTCGCCCACCCCCACGCGTCCTCCGGGTTTGAGCGAAAGTTCAGTAAAGCGGAACTCGGCACCCTCCTGGTTCATGTCGCCGAAGTTCAACCGCGCGTTCTCGTCGTCCGCGTTGGCAAGAAAGGTAAAGGTGAACGGCTTCGCATCCTTGCTCAGCGTAAGCGTCATCCCGAAGCCAAGGTTCCCCCACGGATCGTGGGCCTGTATCAGGCTCAGGTTCACTTTCCGTTCTCGGTCTGCCGCGGCGCGGAAGCGGACCGTGTACAGGCCGCCCTTCTTGATGGCCAGATTCGGCTGGTTGAACTGCACGTGCCAACCGGCCGTGCCGGGCTTGCGTACCCGCAGGATGGCGGTACCGTTCTCGACGGAGGCCTCGACGGCCGCGCCCTGATGTTGTTCGACGTTCCAACCTTCCAGCCTCTGCACCAACCCGGCATTCGCGAACATCTCCGCGCCCAGCGGCTCGTCGCGCGCCCCCCAGGCTCGGGAAAGCGCCGCCGTGTCGGTGTAGCGCTTGCCGAGCCAGTCGTTCCACTGCTTTCGCAGGTCTTCCGCGAAAACTTCGGGCAGGGCGTCGAAGTCGCTGCCCATCCAGGTGTGAATCAGCCCGTTCTCATTGTTGATCTCGACCAGTGCCACGGCGGGGTCCTCGACGTACGCAAGCTTCGTGTACGGGTTGCGATGCGTGAGCAACTGCCGAACGTAGGCCTTCTGCGTCTCGAAGTGCGGCGCGTGGAAGAAACCGACGGCGTGCGCCGCCTTCCAGTCAAGCTGGTTCACTGCGGGGTCAACACCGTCGCCGACGCCGAAGCGCCGGCCGACGAGCAGGTTCAGGTTGACGTAGATTCCGTGCTCTTTCAGTCTGGCGATGAAGTAGTCCAGACGGTCCAGCGCTTCGGCGTCCCAGTTCCCCCAGTCACCGCTCTCGTACTTGATCAGCCGGGGCGAGCCCCACGTGGAGTCGAGGAAGTGGAGGCGCACGGCGTTCAGCCCGAACTTGGCCATCCGCGCCGCGACCTTGTCGGCCGTCGCGTGGTCGGGGAAGCAGGCGCCGGCGGTAAGGTTGGCGCCGAAGAGTCTCAGCCGCCGCTCGCCGGCATACAGCTGTCCGCCCGCCACGCATACGAAGCCGGACTTACCGGCCGGCTTCTCGATCGTGGCTCTGAGATCAGTCGGCCCCGGCGCGCCGTCATCCCACGGCATCGCGAACGGCACCAGGTCCGATGCCTCTGCACCGCATGCGCATAGCGTCACCAGAATCAAAATGACGCCTCCACATTTCATAATCATGGCTCCTGCTGCCGAACGCTCAGGATGATCGAGGGATACCGCCGAGAAAAGCGTCGATTTCAAAGTTGGCGCGGGCGGCGGTATCACTTCGATCGATCCTGTTGTTCAGCTCTTCGATTCCACTATTCCACCAACTCGATCTCCCCCGGCTTCCATGACTTGTCGAACCAAGGTTCAAGCGGACCGTAGAGGCGGATGATGACGAACCAGCCCTTGCCGGGGACGGTTTGAATCCAGTTTCCTTCTTTTCCTTCCGGCGCGTTCGGACCGAAGTAGAGGTCTACCGAACCGTCGTCGTTCTTGACAAACGTGCTCTGTTTGTCGTTGCGGCTTGGGAAGGGCTGCCCGGTCTGGAGTTGGGATCGGGTCTGTGGGTCGTAGATCACCACCGACCAGAAATCCTTCACGGGAACGTCCTTCGGGATGTTGAGCCTGTAGTTCTTGTCGCCTTGGAAGAAACGGCCCTCGCTGTCGCGATCCGTCCAGGCATACTGCGAGCCGGCTCCCACGATCTTGGCGACCATCGCCGGGGTATTGACCGTGGCGAAGTAGAAGAAGGAGGTCCGGGCGTCCATATTGCGCCCCCCCTTGCCACCATTCCTTAGCCAGCGGTAATCACCGCCGATGAAGGCATGCTTCCATTGGCTGTTCTCGTAGAGATAGGCCTCGGGCGCCCGTAGATCGAAGGTGATGGCCCGCGCGGTGGCATTCCCAACCGCTGCTGCGTCTATGAGAATTGCTCTCATACGCTGGTCCGGCTCGAACGGTTTGCCTTTCTCGATACCGATCGCGGCGGCGAGCCCCCGCAGTTCAGGGTCGACCAGGCCGACGGGCTCCCTCTGAATGACGTGATCCAGTTCCTTGTAGAACACCTCGTTGTTAGCGTGAATGGTGTTCATCAAGGCTCTGGACAGGTTCTTAAACTCCATCGCCGGGGGATTGGCGGCGTCCTTGAGGGCGTAGATCCTGAGTCCCTCCTTGAACATCTTCACCGCGGTGTCCGGCTTTCCGTCAACGAGGAAGCCCCGGAGGATCAGCCAGTTCACGTAGGAGGGCGACTGCACCACGTAGTAGTCGTCGTTGGCGCCACCGGCGGTGAGCGTCACCGTGCTGTTGTCGGCGGGAAACTCGATGGGCAGCCCGCTGTAGTCGGGGGGAAGGATGAGATACTTGCCGCCCCGTCCCCGATCCGGTCCCGGCGCTCCCATGTCGACCACGAAGCGAAAGAAAGCGTCATTCACTGTCCCCGGGCCGCAATCTGGCGGAATGACGACCACGGTAGGGCCGTCCCGCTGAAGGTCCAGGATCGCCGATGCATAGACCGTGTCGGTGTTGCCGGTCAGGAACAGCAGGTTCGAATCCATCAACTGCTCTGTGATCGCCACCTGGTTGGCTTTCGTGATTCCCGATTCCACATGTCCGACCCGCATCGCCTCCAGCGAGCAGGCCGGCATCCAGTTGAGGAACACCTCCACCGCACGGAGGTAGGTGAGGTGGTCGTAGAGTCTGTCCGAGGTCTCCTGGCTGGGACGTCCGTCGGAGAACTCAAGCGAGCCGAGATACCTGGTCTGCACTTTGTCAGCCGTCATAATCTCAGGCGGGATGGGGGTGTTGTAGCCGGGTGTCTGCTGCGCAAACAACGGGCACTGCAATGCGCAGACTGTAATAGCCAATCCGTATACTGTGGATAGATTCTGGTGGGTCTTGATTCTCATTGTTCTGCTCCGTTCCTGCGACTACTTATCTCTGCTGAACGTTACGGGTGAGCGGACGGCGCGCCCGCCTCGGGTGCGACGTACGCTCCACCCGCTGGTTCGGCACTATTTCTTTGCCTTTGTCTTCTTTTCGATTCTCGAGATGATCTGTGAGTACATCCTCAAAGCGTCCTGTCGGTGTTTGCGATTCAGTTCAAGCAAGGCCTGCCTGAAGCGTGTGTACTCAGCGACTTGTTCACCGTGCAGTCTCATGAGGTCGGCATATCGTGTCTTCAGCTTCTTCAGTTGGTCGAGATCTCTCATTGTATCCTCATGCCGAACGCTTCGCATCACCGGCAGCAAAAAGCAGAGCGAGGAACGAGCGGCGCTTTTTGCTGTCCGAGTGCATGCGATTGTTATGCGCTCTTTCCGAAGTTCTCGCTGGCCTGCTTGACTAAACCCAATATCGCTTCTTTTTGCTTATCTTCGATACCAGATTCAAGTCTGATACGGTACTGGCGCCATTGGGTTTCATAGGTCAATGTTTCTAGCCCCGCTTCCTCTAACAGCTCATCAGTCTCGACTGTTTTTGGGAGTTTAATTGTCATGATTACATGAGCCTTACGAGGCATGAAGCTCACAAAATTACGAGCGGTTCCATCCACCTCAATGCCGATGTAATGCTTGTTGTATTTCAGTGATGCTCTTGGCTCCACTTCCTTCACGAGGGTCAACAACGAATCCGTGGCCTGCAACGTCTTCTTGGTTCCTCGCTTCGTCTCCCAGAATGCTCTATCGGTAGGTTCTGCAACCGGCTCGTCCTCGTCAACCAAGCCAAGACTCATTTCATCCAAGACTTTAACGAACGTCAGGGCATATTCATCACCGACCTTGTACGCCGTTACCTTCATGGCGATCAGCGGGATGGTGCCGTTAAATAATTGGATGACGTTCAGGAATCGCGAGGTGATGTCCTCGGCAATAATCACCGCTGCATGCTCGTACTGGGGATATCGTTTACGCTCAATGTCCCAATACTCAATTGTCCTGATGATGTGGCTCTCGTCAGTCGCACCGAGCTGGATTTCTACCTCATAGCGCTTCAGAGTCTCTGGGTCTTGCAAAAGAAGGTCAAGCCGCCCGGCATTCTGTTGTATGCGCTCTTTGTCTTTTAGGACCAAATCGCCCAGCCCAAGGATGGACGGATCCTCTGCAATCTGGTCTTGCACCCACTTTTCGTTGAGGGTGCTAGAGCGCTTGATGCTAATTGCTTCGAGTTTCATGAGACTCCTTCTTGCTGCGCATAACATTTTGGCTCAACTGCCGGGCAACTTGGGACGTGTAAAGCTGCCATGTGGGAAAGGCGAAATTAACGGACGGCGCGTACCTTCTACGGGACCGCCGGGGGCGGTTTTTGAAAAGGCCTCAATTCCGA
>JAVEUP010000132.1:0-23629 GCA_034005525.1 Thermoguttaceae bacterium
GGCCGCTGAGCCATGCCTGGTCGTACGGGCCCCCCGCGCTGGACGACCAGTTGGCGGTCGTACCGTCGTCCGCCCACGTCGTGCTGTTGCCGGCGCTGAAGTACAGCGGGGCCAGCGAAGCGGTCAGCACCAGGCTCCCTTCCGAAAGCTGCCAGCCGGCGTCCCAGCCGGTATGGTTCACCACGGTGACCCGCCCGGCGTCGAAGTTCGCAACCTCGCCGGAAAACAGGGTGAACCGGTCGCCTGCGCTCACCGAGTATCCTTCGAGGCCGCGCACGTTCAGCGTGATGTTGGTTTCGGCCCCGGCCGGCAGGACGAGGTTCGGTCCGGCCGCCTGGCCGTAGTTGAGCACGTCGACGAACGCCCAGTCCCAAACGGCGCCGTCCTCGAGGGTCAAGGTGTTGCCGAACGTGAGGGTGCCCGTGCCCGCACCCGGCGACAGCGCGGCGCCGCCCGCGAGCGTCGTGGCGCCGCCGATCGTGCCGGTGCCGCCCAGCGTGGCGCCCGCGGCGACCGTGACCGCCCCGTTAGCGCCGCCGCTGTCGCCGTCGACCAGCAGCGTGCCGGCGTTGACCGCGGTTGCGCCGCTGTACGTGTTCGCGCCGGCGAAGACCAGCGTGCCGTCGCCGTTCTTGACAATGGCCATCGAGCCGGAATTGTCGATAATCGCGCCGGTGACGGTCAGGTCGGCATCGGCACTGCCCGTGACGTTTGCCACGTCGAATATGGCCTGATTGGCGCCCCCGCCCCACATGCGGATGCCGGTGTGAATGGTCGATGCTTCACTTCCCGCAACCGTTACGACTGGGGCGCCATTCCCGTGGAATCGCATGAAGTTGCCGGTGACCTGAGCGCCGTTGTTCAGGGTCAAATCGTTCGCGTAGTTGTGGCTGTCATCCGGATCGCTGGCGGTTAGATGGAGCGTGCCGCCGTCGAGCGTGACAGGACGGTCGAAACCCAGGTTATGTCTGTGGGCAACCTCCAGGGTTGCCCCGGTGGCCACCACAATGGGCGCCCAGTCACCCCACCCGCCTCCGTTCCAATCGCCACCGTCGAACGGCTGGTTCAGCCGCAGCGTTCCCTCGCTGACGGTGATGGTCTGAATCGCGTCGCCCGAGCCGAAAGAACTCGCACCGCTTACGGTCAACCGGCCCTCGCCGTCCTTGACCATGCCCGCTGCCGAACCATCGATGGAACTGGAAATCGTCGTATCGTAGTCGGCGGTCACGGTGGCCAGCCCCGTCAGGTGAATCGTCCCGCCGCTAAGCGAGTAGCCGCTCGCATCGAACGACATGGAACTGACCGACGCAATCGCGCCGGCCACCGTCACCGCGCCGCCCGTGCCCTCGAAATGCGCGTTCCGGCCGCTGAGCCATGCCTGGTCGTACGGCCCCCCCGGGCCGGACGACCAGTTGGCCGTCGTACCGTCGTCCGTCCACGTCGTGCTGTTGCCGGCGCTGAAGTACAGCGGGGCCAGCGAAGCGGTCAGCACCAGGCTCCCTTCGGAAAGCTGCCAGCCGGCGTCCCAGTCGGTATGGTTTACCACGGTGACCCGCCCGGCGTCGAAGTTCGCAACCTGGCCGGAAAAGAGGGTGAACCGGTCGCCTGCGCTCACCGAGTATCCTTCGAGGCCGCGCAGGTTCAGCGTGATGTTGGTTCCGGCCCCGGCCGGCAGGATCAGGTTCGGCCCGGCCGCCTGGCCGTAGTTGCGCACGTCGACGAACGCCCAGTCCCAAACGGCGCCGTCCTCGAGGGTCAGGGTGTTGCCGAACGTGAGGGTGCCCGTGCCCGCACCCGGCGACAGCGCGGCGCCGCCCGCGAGGGTCGTGGCGCCGCCGATCGTGCCGGTGCCGCCCAGCGTGGCGCCCGCGGCGACCGTGACCGCCCCGGTAGCGCCGCCGCTGTCGTCGTCGACCAGCAGCGTGCCGGCGTTGACCGCGGTTGTGCCGCGATACGTGTTCGCGCCGGCGAAGACCAGCGTGCCGCCGCCGTTCTTGACAATGGCCGTCGAGCCGGAATTGTCGATAATCGCGCCGGTGACGGTGAGGTCGGCATCGGCGTTGCCCGTGACGTTTGCCACGTCGAACACGGCCTGATTGGCGCCCCCGCCCCACATGCGGATGCCGGCGTCGATGGTCGATGCCGCGGTGCCTCCCACGGTTACCGCGGGGTTATAGGCCGCGGAAAAACGCAGGTAATTGCCGGTTACTTGCGCGCCGTTCTCGAGAGTGAGGTTGTTGACGTAGTTCAAGCCGTCCGTGGAACTGCCGTGGCTTATGTGGAGCGTACCGCCGTCGAGGGTAATCGAGCGGGTCATGCCTGCGTTGAAATTAGCGGCCAACTCCAACGTCGCACCCGCCGACACGAGAATCGGCGTGCCGTTGCCCCAGCCGCCGGGGTTGCTCCAACTAAGGCCCGACTGGTTCAGCCGCAGCGTTCCACCTTCGACAAACACGCCGCCCGTGAAGGAACTTGCGCCGCTGACCTCCATCGTGCCCTCGCCGTCCTTGACAACTCGAAGGCCTTCGAGACCGCTACGATCGGTAATGCCACCGGTCACGGTCAGCAGCGCGCCGGTGTCCACGTCGAGTACGAGTTGACCTTCGCCCTGCGCGTCGGCCCGGAGACGCACCAACTGCAGCGCACTGGCGATCGTGGTCGTGCCCGTTACTGTGAACAAGGCGTTCGAACCATAACCCAGCCGAATGCGGTTACCCGTGACCGTGGCGTTGTTCAGGGTCAGGTTGTTGGCGTAATTGTTGCTGTCACTACTACTGCCGGCAGTGAAGTTCAGTGTTCCTCCATCAATGGTGATCGCGCGGGTGATCCCCGCGTTGAAATCACGGGCCACGTCCAAGATGGCATCGGACGACACGAGAATGGGAGCACCGTCGCCCCAGCCCGACCCGCTCCAGCCAAGGCCCGACTGGCTCAGCCGCAGCATTCCGTCGCTGACGGCAACCGTCTGAATCGCCCCGCCCGAGCCGAAGGAACTCGCGCCGCTCACCGTCAAGCGCGCCTCGCCGCTCTTGAGAAAGCCCGCTGCCGAGCCATCGATGGAACCGGCAATGGTCGCGTCGTAGTCGGCTGCGGTAATGGAGGCATCCCCGGTCAGGGTGATCATCCCGCCGGTGAGCGAATAGCCGGTTGCTCCGAACACAATCGCGTTCACCGACGCAATCGTGCCGTCCACCGTCACCGTGCCGCCGGCTCCTTCGAAATAGGCGTCAGCCCCGTCCACCCACCTTTCGTTGTAGGGACCGCCCGCACTGGCGGACCAGTTTTCCCTGATGCCATCGTCCCACGTGATGTCGTGGCCGGCATCGAAGTACAACGGGGCCGCCCGGCTCGACTGCGCGAGCGCGAACAGGCTCAAGATGAACAGGGCCCCAATCGCCGTGAGACGGTTCAGCCGCGGGGTTGTCGATTTCACAGTCGGGTCTCCTGTCTTTGTAGACTCACTGCGCTGTTGCCCCCAACAGAGTGCGGCATGAGCTACCGCGTTCATCGGGTCGAGGCAGGCAGGTGGGCGTCGTGCGGAGGTGTTCATTCGTGGTTGTGGTATCATTCTGATTGTACTCGATTCATCCGGGCATCGCAAATGTTGAACTCGTGGCGGGCTCAATCGATTGCAGGCCGAACGCCCCAGATGCTTCGATCGCTTCCAAAACGAGAAGCTGCCGTACGAACAGGACGACGTTCGTTTCAGGGAGGTCAGTCAGGCCACCGGATGGACTCTCTCCCGGCCCGCGTGCCCAACCCCTTCCAAATGATCAGATTGATCGATTCGGAGAAGAAGTGGACCGAGCCGTCGGCCATGGCGGCCTGGACGCCGCCGGGGTGCTTGCTGCGGGCGACGTTGAGCTTGTTGATGTCGTCACTGACGGTGACGCATTCGGGTGAGGTGGTGTCATTGCACAGCCAAACGCGGTCGGGAACGTTCGCGTTGGGCGGCTCCATGGTCGAGAAGCCGAAGGAAGAATGCTGCCCGCCGCCCCAGTAGCCGCCTCCTTCTCCCCAGCCGTTCGATCTGGGCTTGCGGACTTTCACTTCGGAGATCAACAACGTCTTGCTCGTTCCGTCGAGCACGTCGCGGAATCGCACCGCCGAGTTCGCCCAGAACATGCCGTTGAGTTTGTGCAGCGCGTAGTCGGGATACGGGGGCCGATTGATCTTGATGTAATCGTTGCCTGCGCAACCCACGTAATTGCCCTGGAACCCATACCCTCCGCTTCGGTATCCCCCGCCGCCGCCAAATCCGGGCGCCATTGGATCGGACGGACAGACGAACATAGAGGGCACCATGTCTTTCAAGGACGGCGGGGTGTCCATGACCCATGCCCCGTCCCACGCCGCGTACTGGTCGTAGGCGGTCTGAAGTTCCAAGAACGGCCAACTCTGCTGGAACCAGGTGCAACGGCGATGATAGGTGCTCGTCGCCTCGTCGAGCGTGCCGTACGGAAACGCATTGTGCGCCGAGTGGTAGTTGTGCAATGCCAGGGCGATTTGCTTCAAGTGATTGCTGCATTGCATGCGCCGCGCCGCCTCCCTCGCCGCCTGCACCGCCGGCAGCAGCAGCGCAATCAGGATGCCGATGATAGCGATGACCACCAAGAGTTCAACGAGCGTGAAGGCGGATGCTTGGTTTGGGATTCTGGATTTTCGATTGTCGGTAGCCATGGTCTTTGTCTTCCGCCGCATGGCGGCGCTGTGCCCCGAAGGGACGTCGTTCGCCCAGCCCAAGGCATCGCCCTCGTTGTTGTACACAAATCGTGGCCGCCACCGGCCGGCTTGCCCGGCCTGGAGCCGTGGTCAGTCGGCTAAGACGGCACCCGGACTCCCTATGTCCCCCGCGCGCTGCCGCGGCCGCCTCCGGCGGCAGCGCGCGGGGGACATAGTTCGGGTGAACCGTGCCCGCTTAGGGCCCGCGTCAGAATAAGTTGACTATTTTTTTCGTCCCTGGGGAAGGACGCAGTAGTTCCAGTCGCCATGAAAGGAATCGAGTTTGAGTTTGACTGCGGCCAATTCGTCATCGGTAACCTTGATGCCGATGGGGTAAGTGCCGGTGTCCAGTTCGGCTCGAATCTTCAGTCCCTTGGCGGTTGCGGTGTTCGCAATCAGATTCACGATCACCTCGTGGCTGACCAACGGGCGGCCGCGCCAGTTCTGCGTGATGTGGCAGAACATCCGATGTTCGATCTTGTTCCATTTGCTCGTGCCAGGCGGAAAATGGGAAACGTGAATCGGCATCTCCAAACGGTTGGCCAAATCTTGCAAGGCCACCTTCCACAAACGGCAGCGACTCCCGTTGCTTCCGCCGCCATCGGCCGTGATCAACAGTTTCTTTGCGCCACGATGGCGTTTCGACCCCATCTTCTTCCACCAACGACGAACTGCCTCGACCGCGAAGCGCGCCGTGTCGTGGTCGATTCCCACGCTTACCCAACCTTGGTTCTCCGTAATGTCGTAGACCCCGTAGGGAATCGCCTTGCCCAGTTCCTTGTCCATGAAGTCGTGGACCAACACTTCCTCGGGCTCGCCCTGCGGTTGCCATTCTCGCCCGCCATTGCGAAATTCCCCGATCAATTCCTTCTTTTTGGTGTCGATCGAGATGACAGGCTGGCCGCGATCCTGGAACATCAGAACTCGCGTGTTGATGTGCTGGAATTGGGCGTTCCGATCTGGGTGATCCTTTCCTTCCTTCGTCTTGCGGTTGGTTTGCAGACTGTAGCCCGCCGCCCTCAACAAACGTCCCACGGTACGCGGACTCACCGGATGCCCCTGACGGGTCAGTTCCTCGGCAAGTTGCGTTGTGCTCTTGCAGGTCCAACGCAGCGGCGACATGGGATCGCCCCGCGTTGCTGGGTCCACCAGGCGCTCCAACGCAGTGGGCAGTTCAGGATCGATATCGATGGCTCGCTTGCGGCCGGCACCTGCTTTTCGCAACCGTGGGAGCGGCAGTTCCTCCGGAGCAGACTCACGTGCCGCCAGTTCCGCCAATCCCTTGACGATAGTGTTCGGCGAAATCCCCGTCGCGGTGGATACGGCACGTATGCCACCCCAACCATACGAATTCGCTTCTGCCGCAGCCCACTGACGACGCATCCGTTCGTCCATCAGCAAGACCAAGGCAGCGTACCGAGATCCAATCCCTTGAACGGCGGCTGCATCCTGCATGGCCGCCTTATACCAAAACGGCAAAAAATCGTCAAGTTATTTTGACGCGACGCCTTAGCTCACTGACCAGGGCTCCCGCGGGGCAAGCCCGCACGTGGCCCTTCGCATGACTCCAAACTTGTGTACAACAACAAAGGCAACATCCTGGGGCTCCTTATCCTGCACGCCGGCACCGGCGCACCAGCATGCCGCACGCCAGGGCCGAAAGCAGCAACAGCCACGCTCCCGGCTCGGGCACTGCGGTCAACACCAGGCTGTTGCCCACGGATACTCGCCAGCCTCGGGTCCAGTCGGAGTAGTTCTCCAACTGGAAGAGCCCGGCGTCGAAGTGTTTTCCACCTCGCCGGTGAATATCGTAAACTCATCATACCAGCCGACGGAATGGCCATCAAGGCCCCAGATGTTCAGCGTAATGGCGCCTTCGGTCGGCAAAATGAGGTTCGGCCCGACCGCCTGATCGTAGTTGCCGGGAGTGTTGTTGGCAAACTCCCAGTCCCAAACGGCGCCGTCCTCGAAGCTCAGGTCGCTTTCGAAGGTGAGTTGGCCGATACTCGTTCCCGTGGCCAGCGTACCGCCGCCCTCGATGGTCGTCGCGCCGCCGATCGTACCCGTGCCGCCCAGGGTCGCCCCGCTGTTGACCGCAACCGGCCCCGCGCCGGTGCCGGAGCCCGCGGTGTTGTTGACCAGCAAGGTGCCGGCGTCGACGTCGACGCCGCCGATGAAAGTGCTTTCCCCGCTGAGGACCATCGTGCCGGGGCCGTCTTTGACGAGCTTCATGCCGTTGAGGGCCTGGGAATAGTCTTGAATGGACGAGGAGACAATCAGATCGTATTCGGCTGCGCCATTGGCAACGTTGAACGTGGTTCTTCCCGGCGGCCCGGAACCCGGCGAGGCGGACGTGGTCCGGACGAAGACGATCGAGCCGTCGATGGTGGAGGAAACGTCGCTTTCGTTGATGGTGATCAACGCATCACCGCCGTGGTAGCCTGTCCGCCAGCCGGTACCTGACACCGTAATCGCAGCTCCGGTCAGCGCGATGCTATTCTGATAATTGGTGGATTGGAAGTGGATCGTCCCGCCGTTGGCAACCAAGTGGTGCTGCCCGCCGTCGCCGAGTGCCCAGTTCTGTCCCGTCCGCAAGGTTGCGCCGCTTCTGACAGTGATGGTGTGGCCCGCCGAGCCGAACTGGCCCAAATTTCCGGCACTTACTGAACCGCCCATGTTCAGCACGAGTGTGCCGCCATCGACAATGGTCTCGCCGGTGTAATCCAACAGGCCGCCCAGGGTAAGGATACCGTCGCCGGTCTTGATGATGCCCTGGCTGCCGCCGAGTTGCCCGTCGATGCGGGCGCTGCCGGCTACGAAGATTCGCGGGGTTTCCGAGTCGGCCGCCAGCGTGAGCGTGCTGCCGGCGCCGATCACGGTGGTGTGATGATTGCCGCTGTTCTCGTAGAGGAGCGACGCGACGGTGTAGTCCGTATCGACAGTGTTTGTCACCGCACCGGCCGACTGCGACGCGCCGGCGTTGCCGAAGACGACGATCTTCTCGGCGGGGCTTCCGGGTGAGTGCCAGTTGCTTCCCGCGCTCCATTCGAGGTCCGCGCCGCCGACCCAATGGATCACCTCGGCGCCGGTGCCGGCCACCAGGAAGTGCCGATTCACGGCCGCCGGCGCCAGGGCGCGGCCGTAGACCGCCACCTCGTCAACGAGGCCGTGGAACGGGAACTCGGTGCCCGTGTCGCCGCCCATGCCGATGAAGAAGTCGTTTGTGGTGTTCGGCACGTAGGATACTCCGCTCTCCGAGGCGACCTTCAGACCGTCGACGTAGAAAGTCTTCGTACCCGTGCCCGCGTCGTACGCGCCGACCAGGTGGACCCACTCGCCCGGCGTGACGGCAGGGCCGCCGGTCGTGTGCCATTCGGACGTCGCGCCCGTGCCGACGCGGAACTCCCACTGATTGGCGTCGTTGGCGTACAATGTGAACCCGTGCAACTCGCCGGACGAAGTGCGGCTGCTGAGCACGGTCCGATAGCTGTCCTCCCCGCCGTCGGCGCGGGCCCACGCCTCGACGGTGAAGCTGGCCGGGTTCAGTGCGGCGTTGTACGGGACGGTGACGCTCGACGATGAGCCGTCGAACGAGGCGGCCGTGTCGATGTCGTTGCCCAGCGGCGTATCCATTTCCCGAATCGTCACGTTGCTGTACGTGCCGGTGAGGCTGGTGACGTTCAGGGCGTTGTAGGCGCTGGCTCCGGACTGCTCGCCGAGCCGCCAGTGGGCGACTGGCGAAGCGGCGGCGGCGACCTGCGCGGCGTACGTCGACTCCTGGTTGTAATGGTCGGCAATAGCCTGCGCGTCGAGCGCCACGTTGAGCACCGACACGTTCGCGACATTCCCGTCAAAAGCGAAGTTGGTGATATCCGCACCGGTGCCCATGTACAGGGGGCTCGTCGTATTGGGCGCATAGTTGCCCGCTTGGGTGGCGACGAGATGACCATTGATGTAGAACCTCTGTTGGGTCCCGTCATGCGTACCGACCAGATGGACCCATTGGTCGGCCACCACCGACGGCCCGCTCAGGGTGGACCAGTGGCTTCCCGTTGTAGCTCCATTGCCAACCCAGTACTGCCAGGCATTGTTATCGCCCGCATAGAAAAGATAGCCGGTTCCCGTGCCGCGTGAAGTAAGCGGTGAACGCCAGTCGCCTCCTCCGCTGCTGAGGCTATCGGCCTTGACCCAAAGCTCAACGGTGAATTGCTCCGGGTTGAACGCGGCATTGTGGGGCACGGTGATCCGGCCCGCGGCCGCCCGGGTGAAGTGGGCCGACTGGCCGAGCGTCGACATGGGCGCCGGCTCTCCGAGCACAACGCCTGCGGTATGCACGTTGCCGGTGTAGCCGCCCTTTGAGTCGACGACGGTCGTCGAACCGGCCGGGTCGTCCAGCTTCCAGTAGCTTACCAGCGCGGGATCGTCGGCAAGTGCGCGGGAGTACAGCAGCGCATTGCGGCTTCCGGTTCCGTCGCCAAAGTAGCGGAACGTGCCGGCGGAGCCGTCGGTCTGTCCGGAGCCGAACTGGCCCGTTCCCTTTAGGCCCCCGCTCACATCGACGGTTTCGGCGGCCAACCCGGTGAGTTGGTTCGCATAGAAGGCGACGCGGCCGCCGCCGCCGCCGCCGCCGAGGCCGCCGTTGAGTGAATTGTCGGGGTTGATGTACCCGTCGCCGCCGACGGCGCGGATGCTAACCCCGGTCACGTCGATGCTCCTCGCGGCCAGGATGACTCCGCCGCCGCTTCCCCCACCTCCGCCGATCCGGTTAGCGCCGTAACCGCCGATACCGCCGCTGACGTTGATGGTTCCGCTGACGGTCAGGCTCCCGGCGGCAATCAGCTCGACGGCCCCGCCGCCCCCGCCACCACCGCCAGCCGTTGTGGAGCCATTGTAGCGGCCTCCGCCACCGCCACTACCGCCAAGCAGTTCCGTCAATAAGTCGTCGCCGTAGATCGCGCCTCCGGGACGCGTTCCACCCAGTCCACCGCCATCGCCGCCGGCGCCGCCGTACGCGCCGCCGCCGCCAGCACCACCCTGCGCAGCGACGGTGTTGTCGATCTGCAGGCCACCTCCCGCTCCATGCCCGAAGCTGTCCGACACCGGATGGTAGCCTTCAGCTTGCCTGGTTCCGAATCCCCCGTTGCCGCGGGTAGCTCCCGGCGGCGCGCTTCCCGTCGGGCCTCCGGGAGTTCCGTCGTCGGCGCCCGGCCCGCCGGCGCCTCCGGCGATGCGCGAAGCATTGCTTCCTGAACTGCCGTTGCCGCCAACCAGACTTAGCGTCGAGTTGAAGACGAAGTCGCCCTTCGACGCCAGCACCAGACCCCGGTTGCCGGTGACGTTGATCGTCACGCCCGAGCCAACAACAATTGAGTCGAAGGTGAACACGGCCAGTTCAACGCCGCCGCCCTGGGAGATTGCGGCCGCGCCGTAGCGGACGCCGCCGAAGTCGAACGTCAGCGAGTCGGTGTTGATGTTGATCGCACCGGCGGTCGCGTTGAGCGCGCCCAGCGATCCGAAGTGGTCGGGCTTGAAGAGCGAATGGACCACACTCGCCCGCACGCTCTCCACGGTGGCAACCATTGCCGTCGCAGACAAGATGGCCGCAAGTACCGGTTTGACAATGTTCATGATCGTTCTCGGAACGGGGTAGTACGAAATCCAGGCACGAACGGATTCAGTCGTCGCGCACGCCGGCCCTCACTGCGCGGCGGCTCGCTGTTACGAGCCCGCATCGCGGCCGCCAACCGCCGGGCACTCTTGCCTGCGACACACTCCATTATGGCAAGCGTGAAGAGTTTTGCCCAGCTTTTCGCCGATTGCGCTGTTGGCATGCGGCCCGAATGGGGGGAGGGCATCGTTCGAGAGGAATCCGGAGCCGCCTAACGCGATTGAGAATCGCGGCACCGGTTCAAATCTCAAATCACATATCACAAATTCGAGATATTCGATCACCTCCGACGCACCAACAAGCCACACAGCAAAGAGGAAAGCAGCAACAGCCAGGCTCCCGGCTCCGGAACGGCCGTGAGGATCAGGCTGCCGCCGGTGACCTCCCACGTACCCCACCAACCAATGTTGTCGCTAATCTTGAAGAGGTCCGTAACATTCTGTCCGGATGCAAGCAACTCGGAGCCAACGTACACCTCGCCATCGAACAGGGTGAAACGGTCGCCCGCGCTGATGCGGTAGTCTCCAAGCTCCGAAAGCCCGAAGATATTCAGCGCGATGCTCTCCGGCCCGGTCGGCAGGATCAGCCTGGCGTCATTGCCGCCAACCGCCTGGTCGTAGTTGCCGTCGGTGTTGTTGATGAACTCCCAGTCCCAGCCGGCGCCATCCTCGAGGGCAAGGCTGCTGTCGAAAGTGAGCGTTCCGATGCTCATCCCCGTGGCAAGCGTGCCACCGGCCTTGACGGTCGTGGCGCCGGCAATGCTGCCCGTGCCGCCCAGGGTCGCGCCGCCTTTGACCGCAACCGGCCCGCTGCCCGTGCCCGAGTCGGCGGTGTTGTTGACCAGCAATGTACCAGCATCGACGTGGACCCCGCCGGCGAAAGTGCTTGCACCGCTGAAAACCATCGTGCCGGGACCGTCTTTCACCAGGATCATGCCGTCGTAGGTCGTGCTGCCCGATGGCGGGTGGTCGAAGATGACCGAGGAAACGATCAGGTCGTGTTCGGCCGGTCCGTCGGCCACGAAGAAGGTCGTCATTTCGGCAACGCCCGCCCTTCTGACAAAGCACAAGGTACCGGAGATGGTCGAGGAGACGCTGCTCGGGTTGACGGTAATCAGCGCGTTGCCGTAGTTGCCGGTTCGCCAAGGGCGAGTGCCGCCGCTGGTGGTAATGGCGCCGCCGGTCAGTTCGATACTGCCCTGGTAGTTGTCGGAGCCCTGAAACTGGATGGTTCCTCCGTTGGCAACCAAGTGATGCTGCTGGCCGTCTCCCATGGTCCAGCTTTGCGCTAACCGCAAGAACGCGCCGCTGTTGACGGTAATCGTGTGCCCTGAAGAGCCGAACTGGCCGGTATTGCCGGCAAGGAGTTGGCCGGGCTTGTTGAGCACGAGCGTTCCCGCATCGACGACGGTGTCGCCGGTGTAGTCCAGCGGTCCGCTGAGCGTCAAAACGCCGCCGCCGGTCTTGACAATGCCACCAGTGCCGGAAACTGTGCCGCTGTAGTTGGTCGAGGTTCCCAATCCGCCCACAGTCAACGTATTGCCGCCGAGAGCGACTTCGCCCCCGGTTGTCCCACCGCCGGCCAGCGAGCCGACTGCGAGATCGAAACCGCCCAACGCCAGGGTGGCGCCGGCGGTGTTGGCCAACGTCACGACCTTTGGGGTTGCGCCAAGGGCGTTTTGATGGCCGATGACCAGCGTCCCGCCGTCAATTGCCACGGCGCCGGCGAACGTGTTGTCGCCGCTGAGGAGCATGGTGCCGGGCCCGTCCTTCACGAGGGCCATGTTTTCGTGTCCGGGATGATCAAGGATGACCGCCGAGAGGATCAGGTCGTATTCGGCCGCGCCATCGGCAACGTTGAAAGTGGTCTTCCCCGGCGCGCCCGACGTGGTCCTCACAAAAGTGAGCCGCCCGGAAATGGTCGAGGAAACATCGCTTTCAAGAACCTTGATCAACGCATTGCCACTGTGGTACCCTGTCCGCCAGGGCATGCCACTTTCGCCGGTAGTGATGGCCGCGCCGGTAAGCGTGATGTCGCTTTGGTAGTTGTCGCCGGAAAAGAAGTCGAGAGTTCCCCCGTTGACCACCACCTGATGCTGCCCGCCGTCCCCCAAGGCATAGCTCTGATTCACCCGCAAGGTAGCGCCGTCGTTAACGGTGATGAGGTGCCCCGAGGAAGTGAATTGCCCGGTAATACCGGCTGCCAGCGACCCGCCGCTGCGGTTGAGCACGAGCATTCCGCCGTCGACGATGGTCTCGCCGCTATAATCCAGCGGGCCGCCGAGCGTCAGGGTGCCTGGGCCGTCCTTGGTGAGCCCGCCGTCGCCGGCCGCGATGCCGTTGTACGTGAGCGTCTGATCGGCGGCAACGTGAAGCGTTCCACCCACGGTCATGCCGCGATTCGCGTGGAGCGTGAAGCTGCCGGTAGCGGCCAGGACGGCTCCCTCGGCGATGACCAGATGCTCGGCCGTCGCCGAGCCCGGGGCTGCGCCGAGATTGTTGTCGGCGCCAATCTGGAGCGTTCCGCCGCTGATGATGGTCGGGCCGCTGTAGCTGTTCGCGCCGCCCAGTGCGAGCGTGCCGGGGCCGTCCTTTGTAAGCCCGCCGCTGCCGGCGGCAATGCCGCCGTAGGCGAGCGTCTGGTCGGCGGCAACATGAATCGTTCCGCCCACGGTCATACCACGATTCGCGTGGAGCGTGAAGCCGCTGGTGACGGCCAGCGTGCCGTCACTCGCGATGACCAGGTGCCCCGTTCTGGCGGAAGTTGGCGCGGCGCCGAGGTTGTTGTCGGCGCTGATCTTAAGGACTCCATCATCGATCCTGGTTGCGCCGACATAAGTGTTTGCGCCGCTAAGGAGCATCGTGCCCGGGCCGTCCTTGACAAGAACCATGCCTCCGTACGTAGACTCTGGAGGATGATCGAAAATCACCGCCGAGAAGACCAGGTCGTGTTCGGCCGGACCGTCGGCCACCTCAAAGGTTACAGAATTCGCGCTCGCCGTCCTGACAAGGCAGAGAGTTCCGGAAACCGTCGAGGAAACGTCGCTGGCGTTGACGGTGATGAGCGCATTGCCATAATTCCCGACTCGCCAAGGGCGAGTGCCGCCGCTGCTCGTAATGGTGCCGCCGGTCAGTTCGATACTGCTTTGGTAATTGTCGGAATTCTGAAACTGGATGGTTCCCCCATCGGCGATCAGGTGGTGCTGCTGACCGTCTCCCATGGTCCAATTCCTGGCGATCCGCAAGATAGCGTCGCTGCCGACAGTGATCGTATGTCCCGGCGCGCCGAACTGGCCCGTGTTGCCGGCCTGGAGCAAGCCGGCTCTGTTGAGAACGAGCGTGCCCCCGTCGACAATCGTATCGCCCGAATAGTCCAACAATCCGTCTAGGGTGAGTACGCTGCCGCCGTCCTTGGTCAGGCCGCTCGTACCCGCAATGGTACTGGTGATGGTCGCGCCGACGTTCGCGGCGATGGTGGGCATCGTTCCGCCCAGCGTGATCGTGCCGCCTGAAAGCGTGTAGCTGCCCGAGCCGGGTGCGTTGAAGGTGACCCGGTTGGCGGTCACGGTTCCCACGCTGACCGAGCCGGCCGCACCTGATCCGGCGCCGAAGACGGCCTCGTCGGTTGTGGTGTCCGGCCAGACAACATTACCGGAGCCATTCCAGAAATTGGCATTCGTCGTGTTCCAGCCGGCCCCCGCGCCGTCCTGGGGGCCCGGCGCGACGGCATCGGCGTCGTAGGTCAGGACTGCTGCTCGGGTAACATTGACGGCGGCCAACGCGACCGCCGATACCGCGATGAGAAGAGCGAAGGAGGGTTTCATGGTTCCCGACTCCCGATGTGCCGCAACGAAAAGCGTACCTGCCCGACAGGCCGCTTGACGCCACCGCCGATTGCACCCTCCATTTTAGCAGACAGCATTCGGTCTGTACAGGTTTTTGGCGACCCGAGGAACCAGCTCTTTCGGGGGAGTGGGTTCGGTGCTACTGCATGGCATCCAAACTGACCGCGTGGTTCATGGAAGAAATCTAACGTGCATGCACGGGCCGGCGCTGCGGCAGCTTGCGGCGCGATGCGTTGCCGTTTTCGCTTAAAACCCGCTGGGCCTTGGCAAGATTGTTCACCCGAATGACCGCGAGGACGCTTCCCTTGACCTTTCCGCCCGGATCGAACGAGCAGTACGCGTAGTCGATGTTCAGGTGGTCGGAAGCAAGGCGTGCGCATATCTTTCGGAACGCACCCGGCTGATTCGGCACCTCGACCAGCAACACGTCAGCTCGCTCGAACTCGATGTTGGCCCTCTTCAAGACCTCGGCGGCTGCCTTGGCGTCGTCGGGAACAAAACGCACTTTGCCGCGTTCTCCGGAGTCCATTACCGAAAGGGCCCGAAACCCAACCTTCTCCTTGTTGAGCATGCTGAGCATATCGGCAAGGCGCCCGGGCTTGTTGATCAGCGAGACCGACAGTTGCTTGGCCGTTTCCATGATGCAACTCCTTTTCACATTGGGAAGTGGATAAGTGACCCAAAACGATCGGCACAGCGGGTGGGCCGGAAAGAAGCGGTCCCCCTCAACGATCATATCAGACAAGTCCACAAGGTCAAATCCGCTTTTCTGGGGGAAACACGGCGGCAAGCCCCTAAACGGCCCAAATCCGCCCCTTTCCCCATGCAGAGAACTCGGGGGGGACCGCCGAGATTCCCCCGCTACCCGATCCGGGGAATCTGCCGTCCGAATGGAACTTCCGGGCATTTCCATGCGTCGTAGTTCTTGAGACACTTGGTCGTCGTTGACCGGGCGACGGCGCCGGTCGCCTCCTCCGCTGGACGGGAACGGGGCGGCGCCATTTGCGGTCAGGTGGTGCGGCCAACGGCCGGTTGCATCCCGAAGATTAGGGGTGCCCGCGGGCGTTACCGTGGGTCCGTTGTGAAGCCAGAATTCTGAGGAGGTTCAAGTCATGGTCCGAAGGTCTTCCGTAATCGGCTTGCTGTTTCTGGTTCTGGCCCCGGCGCTGGCATCGGCCCAGGGGCTGCTGGTCGTCGTGGACCCCGAGCAGATCGTCCGGCTCCCACGACCGATCATCATCTATCCGCCGTACCCCATCCCAATCCCAATTCATCCGAGGCCGCGGCCCGTGCCGCCGCCGGCGCAGTACAAGATTGCCGAGCTTCGGGTCGACGCCCGGTTGGCCGACCAGGTGGCGCAGGTGCAAGTGAGCCAGACGTTCGAGAATACCGGGAGCCGGGTGTTGGAAGCGTCCTTCGTATTTCCCCTGCCCCACGACGGCGCCATCGAGGAGATGACGTTGATGGTCGACGGCAAGGAGTACCCGGCCAAGCTGCTCGACGCGAAAGAGGCCCGCCGCCTGTACGAGGAGATCGTGCGGAAGAACCAGGACCCCGCGCTACTGGAGTGGATGGGCACCGGCTTGTTCAAGACGAGCGTGTTCCCGGTGCCGCCCGGGGCGAAACGCACCGTATCGTTGCGGTACTCGCAGTTGTGCCGCAAGCAACAAGGATTGACGGACTTCCTCTTCCCGCTCTCCACGGCCAAGTACACCTCGGAACCGGTGGGCGAAGTGACCATCCGCGTCACCATCGGAAGTGCCGAAGAGATCAAGAACGTCTACAGCCCCACGCACGAGGTGAAGATCAAGCGGCCAGATGACCGGCACGCCACGATAACCTACAATGCGGCCAAGACCGTGCCTTCGTCCGACTTCCGCCTGTTCTTCGACACGGGCACCGGCCCGCTGAGCGCAAAGGTCGTCAGCTATCGCCCGGAGAAGGACGAGGACGGCTACTTCCTGCTGCTGGCCAGCCCGAAGATCAAGGCCAAGGGCGACAAGCAGGTGGAGAAGACGGTCATGTTCGTTGTCGACCGGTCCGGCAGCATGAGCGGCAAGAAGATGGAGCAGGCCCGGGGGGCGGCCCGCTTCGTGCTGAACAACCTGCGCGAAGGCGATTTGTTCAACATTGTGGCATACGACAGCCGGATCGAGGCGTTCCGCCCGGAGCTTGAGCGATTCAACGACGAAACGCGCAAGGCCGCACTCGGGTTCATCGAGGGCATTCACGCCGGCGGCGCCACGAATATCGACGGAGCATTGAGCACGGCCCTGGCACAGCTTCAGGATTTGAAACGGCCGAATTACGTGCTGTTCCTGACCGACGGCCTGCCCACCACCGGCGAAACGAACGAAATGAAGATCGTCGAAAACGCCACCAAGGGCAACAAGGTTCGCGCCCGGATTTTCTCGTTCGGCGTGGGCTACGACGTGAACAGCCGGTTGCTTGAGAAACTCTCTCGCGAGAACTTCGGCCAGACCGATTACGTGCGGCCCGACGAGGATATCGAGGCCTCGGTCAGCCGGCTGTACAACCGGATCGAGTCGCCGGTGATGACCGACGTGCAGCTCGCCTTCGAGTTCGACGAGGCCAAGACCGAGGCGGGCCCGCCGGTAAGCCGCATCTACCCGCCGGGATCGTTCGACCTGTTCGCCGGCGAGCAGCTTGTGGTGGTGGGCCGGTATCGGAAATCGGGAGCGGCCCGGGTGGTGGTGAAAGGCTCGGTGGCCGGCAAGACGCAGAAGGTCGAGTTTCCGGCCGAGTTCACCGAACACAGCAAGGACGAAACGCACGCGTTCATCGAGAAGCTGTGGGCGATCCGCCGCGTGGGCGAGATTCTTGACGAACTGGACCTCAAGGGCAAGAACGACGAACTGATCGAGGAACTCGTGAAGCTTTCAACCCGGCACGGCATCTTGACGCCGTACACGTCGTTCATGGCCGATGAGAACACCGACCTTCGCGACGTGGCCGGCAACGTGCGCCGCGCCGATGGCCGGCTGGAAGCCCTTTCGCAAGTTGCCGGCCGTGAAGGCGTATCGCAACGGGCCATGCGCGGGAACTTGCAGCGCGCCCGGGTGGCGGAGGCCGACGCCGGTTTTGCTCCCGCTGCCGAGGCGGCCGATGCGTTCGGCGCGATGCCGGCGCCCGGCGGACCACCTGCCCAGTTCGGCTTCCGGGGCCCCGGCAGGGGCGGGGCGACCGGCGGCGCGGCTCCCATGGCCGACGTTGCCAAGTCCGCCGAGGAACTGAAGGGCGCCGGCCAGAGCGTTCGGCAGATTGCCAACCGCACGTTCTACCGCCGCGGCGAGCAGTGGGTCGATTCCCGCGTAACCGAAGCCCAGGAGAAGAACGCGCGCCGCGTGAAGCAGTTCAGCGACGAGTACTTCGCCCTGGCCCGGGACCATGGCAGGACCATCGCCCAGTACCTGGTCTTCGACGAGCCGGTGCTGCTGAACCTCGGCGATGAGGCGTACCTGATCGAACCGTAGGCGGCCGTATCGAACGGGCGTGGCGCCGGGCGAGTGTCACCGTCAGGCTACACTTCGTTCCGGTCCACAACGGCTTGCAGCACGCGGAAGAACTCTTGGGGCTGGATGGGCTTTGAGACGTAATCGTCCATTCCAGCCGAGAGGCACCGGTGCCGAAGGGACTGCTGGGTATGAGCGGTCATTGCGACGATGGGGGTATGCGTGCCGCCACCTTCCTCAACCTCGCGTATGGCCGCCGTCGCGGCGAAGCCATCCATTTCGGGCATCTCCACGTCCATCAGCACCACGTCGAACGCTTCTCGGCGGAACACATCGACCGCTTCCCGGCCGTTGGAAGCCACCTCAACGCGGTGCCCTTGCAACTCGAGCAGCCCGACAGCCACCTCCTGGTTGACCGGATCGTCTTCGGCCAAGAGCACGCGGAAGGGCGAGGGCCTGCGGGGTTCCGCCCGGCAGGACTCCGCCTCGGTCTGCCGGTCCGGCTCCGCCCGGTCAGGCCGACCCATCTGTGGCGGCTCCGGCAGGCAGAACGGGACCACGAAGTGAAAGACACTTCCCCGGCCGACTTCGCTCTCGACCCAGATCCGCCCGCCCATCAAAGCCACCAACTGGGACGATATGGCCAGCCCCAGGCCGGTTCCTCCGTAGCGGCGAGTCGTCGAATTATCACTCTGCCGGAATGCTTTGAATATGTTCTGTCGTTTTTCGGCTGGGATGCCGATACCTGTGTCCTCAACGGCGAAATGGAGGACCGTTTGTGTATCGGTTGAAGTTTCGATCTGCAAATCGAGAACGATCCTTCCCTCTTCGGTGAACTTGATGGCGTTGCTCAGAAGATTGACCAGGATCTGGCGCAAGCGGCCCGGATCGCCCGTTACGATCGCCGGAACGTCGGAGCCAATCCGGCAGACGAGTTCGAGGTTCTTCTTAGCCGCCGAGCACTCCATTAATTGGGCCACGTCGCCGACGGCGCGCCGCAGGTCGAAGTCGATGCTCTCCAGTTCCATCCGTTCGGCCTCGATCTTGGAGAAATCGAGAACGTCGTTCAAGAGGGTCAGCAGCGCATTGCCCGACTGTTTGACGATTGTCATGTAGTTGCGCTGTTGAGCCGTCAGATCGGTGCTCAGCGCCAGATCGGCCATTCCCAGGATGCCGTTCATGGGCGTGCGAATTTCGTGGCTCATGGTGGCCAGAAAACGGCTCTTGGCGCAGCTCGCCGCCTCGGCGGCCTGCTTGGCGTCTCTCAGTTGGGCTTCGATCTGGCGGAGTTCGTCGGCGGTGCGCTTCAGTTCGTCGTTGGAGTATGCAAGTTCCTTCGCCCGCGCCTCAGCGGCCGCGGTCCGTTCGGCCACGCGCCCTTCCAAGGTTTCGTTCCAACGCTGCAACTTTGCAAATCCTTCGGCGTTTTCCAGGGCGGCGCCGGCGATCGTGGCGATGAAGTTGGCCATGCGCTCCTCATCGGGGCCAAACAGGTCGCGGAGGTGGTCGTGGGCGGCGTAGAGACAGGCGGCGGCCCGTCCGCGCACGTACACGGGAGCGCACAACACCGAGTGCTCACCTGAATCGGACGGACTGCCGGAGTCCGCACCCACCCCGTCTTCGCCTGAGGTGATGGTGTACCCCACCTGCAGGGCAGAGCGGACAATCCGTGCATCGAAATCTCCCTCGGTATCTCCCACTACGGGCACCAGGCCACTGGATTCTGAGTCTGAGTCGATCTCGATCACCAGGCACCGTTCAGGCCGCAGCAAGTGGGTTGCGGCCTCGCACATCTCCTCATAGACGACATAGGCGGAAAGGGCCGACGCGATCCTGTGTCCCGCGGCGAGCACCGTGTCGAAGCGGTCGACCAGGGAGAGGGTGGCGGGCTTGGCAGGAGCGTCCCGGATGCCGTCTTCGCCCGGGGGCTTTAATGTGTGCAGGAGGCGTTGGGCCTCGTGGGCCCGCTCGTCGGCGCCGGGCCAGCCGAGTTCCTGCCCCAATTGACCGTAGACGGCCAGCGTCTGGGCGTATTCGTAGCGTGCCTGTTGGCGTTCGGCGGCCGTGAGGCTCCTTTCCAGCAACCGGCGGACGCTGCGCAGCCTGCCCCGCATTGCGCGGATCAAGGCCAATTCGCGCAGGGCGTGGGGAAGGTCATTTGGGAGGCGGCGGCCGACCCACACGGCCCGGCGGGCGATCCTGTCGGCACGTGCCAGCAACTGTGATCGTCGTTGGGGCGTTACTTCCGCGTGATTCTCCGCCAGACGTCGCATCGCGGTCGCCAGCCAGGGAAGAGCCGGCGCAGTGTACGCGTTGGGCAACCCCAGCCGACTACCCTCCTTCACGGCCTGTTCCAGCGTGGACACGGCTGCTTCATGCTGCTGGGCAGACATGAACTGGATCCCTTGAGCCAGCAAGACCTGGCACTTCCCTTGTGCGTCGAGTCGCTGCCGTGCGAGTTCTTCCGCGAGAATCTCCTCGGGGACCTGCCCGCCGCTGGCCAAGGCCCAGATGTCCAGGCTGATACCGGTAGCTTGCTGTTCCCCCAGTTCCAGGCCCGACCAGTACATCCGGCGCGTTTCCTCCAAGGCCCCCGGCAGGTCGCCGAGGCGGTACAGGGAGGCGGCGATCTGGTAGTGTGCGATGTGCATCTCCCAACAGTCGCCGGTGCGTTCGAGCAGGCGGACTGCCTCGCGGCATTTTTCCAGAGCTTCGTTGTACCGCGACGCCGCGTAAAGGACGCAGCCATGGAAGCTCAGCGACTGTCCTTGCCCCCATAGGTCCTCCAACGAACGTCGAATTTCCAACGATTTTACTACGTAGGTGATCCCGCGCCGATAGAGGCCGAATATCGTCATGCCCATCGAATGCTCGGAGTAAATCTGCGCGAGTTCCGGGGTTGGGCAATACTTCTCGGCGAGGTTCATGCCGTGGAAATGCGTCAGAAACGGCTGGAGCTTCCCCCGAGTGAACCAGTAGACATAGGCCAGCCGGCTGTGCAAGCGGAGGCGAAGCAGTTCGGTCTCCGACGGCTTCCCCTTTCGCCGGCCCAGGAAGAGGCGGGGGAAGAGCGTATGGAGTCCCTGAATGGCAGCCGCCCAGAGCAGGGCGAAGAAACCCCACGGCATCTTCCGCGGATAGGACCACCCCAGCAATCGCAGCGCGTCCTCGACGGCGCGGGTTGCGTTCTGCATATCGCCCCGCTTGAAGTCGAGTTCACCGAGCCTCCCCCTGATCTGGGCTTGGGCGTAATCTCCGTCGGCGACAACCGCCGCTGCCTCGAGCATCGTCTTTGACTCTTCGTACCTGCCGCGAAGCATGAGCACGTCGCCCAAGCCCTCGCGAATGCGGTACCGGGTGAGGCGGTCGGCCGAACCTTCGCCGCGCCGGGCAATGCGATACTGTTGCTCGGCCACCTCGAGTGAATGCTGGGAGCGGGCTTGTTCCGCCGCCGCCACGGCATAGCGAAGGGCCGAAGCGTTTTCCTCCGCCGCGTCGAAATGGTAGGCCAGTTCAAAGATTCGGTCCGGGTGCTCTTGTTGGAGGTGGCGCGCGATACGGTTGTGCAGATCGCGGCGGTGGCGGCTGGTGAGTCGTGAGAGCAACGCGTTGCGGATCTTGTCGTGCACGAACACGCACTCACGCCCGTCGGGTCGCACCCAAAGGAAATGGCGCTTGTGGGCCTCGTCCAGTGCCGCAGCGGCTTGCGGGTGGGGCACGGCGCGAATCACCGCCGCCAGGTCCAGATCGAACTGCTTGCCCAGCACGGCACCCACCGTCATGAGGTTCACGGTCTCCTGCGGCAACAAATCGATCCGCCGGGACAGGAAGTCGGCTGCGCTACTGGAAGACTGAAGATCGGCCAGAGCGAGCGGCTCGACGCGCCAACCTTCGCGATCAGCCGACAGCGTGCCCGACTCCACCATTCCGCGCAGCACGGCTGCGGCCATGAACGGGCTCCCCTGGGAGAGCTGGAATGCGGCGTCGACGGCTTCACCCGGCAAAGGGCCCGCCATCGACTCGAGAAGGCATTTCACTTCAGCGGTGCCGAAATTGGCAAGCTGCAAGTGAAGCGTTGGGCGAATCTTTCGAAGCGGGTGCTCCGCTCCCACCTCTTCCGAACGAAACGCGAGCACGACCAGCGTTGGCTTGCCCTGTGCCCCTCCACCGGTCCGACTCCGGCACCAGTGAGCCAACAGCCGGGCGGTCATTTCATCAGCCCACTGGCAATCGTCCAGAAGGATCATCGCCGGGCGGGTTGTGCTTCCCAACGCATCGAGCAGGACGGCAAGGGCTTGGAGACTCCGGTATTCGGCGAACGCCTCCGGCCCAAGTTTGTCCGAAGTCTGCCAGCCCAGCGGCCGGACAAGTTCCGGCAGGACGGCCCCGATGGCGTCGGCATGGTCGCTGAGGCGGTCGCGTAAGACCTGGCCCCACGACGGATCGCGACGGGCAGCCCTCACAATGTCCTCGACAACGCCATGGAGAACGTGGTACGGCTGTTGGCCCACCTGTTCCGATCCCTGCCCGCGCAAAACCCACAGCCCCGCGAGTTCTCCCAGCAGGGCGGCCTCTGAGAGGAGGCAGCTCTTGCCGCCGCCCGATTCCGCCTCCATGACGGCCAGGCAGCTCTCTCCTGCAACCGTGCGGCGGATTTCCTCTTCCAGCAGTTCCAATTCGCGCCGACGGCCGACGAAGGCGGGTTCCGTCAGCGTGGGTCTCCGATCATGCAAGCCCACCACGCGCCCCGAGTCGTCTTCGTTCTTTTCCAGTGATCGGGCAATCCATTCCAGGTCCGCAAGGACCGCTTGGGCGCTCTGGTAGCGCTTTCGAGGATCCTTTTGCAGCAACCGTTGAATCAGTTCATCCAAACAACGGGGAATATCGAGCCCCAGTGCCCTAAGTTCTGAAGCACTGGAAGTCATATGCTGCCGCAATACGTCTCCCACCTGGTCTCCGCCGAACGGAGGGCGCCCGGCCAGGCACTCGAAAAGCACAATTCCCGCTGAATACAGGTCTGAGGTTTCCGTCACATCGCAGCCCAGCGAGCCGGCGTGCTCCGGCGACCGGTACACGGCGACTTCCAGCGACTCCTCGGCTGTCAGACTGGCCGGATCGGTCAGGTGTCCTATGCAGAACTCAGTAAGAACGGCCGTGGAGAACGGCGAGTCTCTGCCAACGATCACGTTTGCCGGACGGATGTCGTGGTGCAGGATTCCATGCCCATGGGCTGCCTTCAGAACGGAGAAGAGACAGCGTCCAACGGTCATGGCATCCTGGAGGTCCAGGGGGCCGCGGCGAAGCCTCCGGCGTAGGGAGATGCCCCGCACAAAGGGGCGCACAATGAAGAGCCGGCCCCTTTCTTCCCCGGCTTCCATGGCACCGCTAAGGCAAGGCTCTTCCAGACTGCGCAGCACTTCCACCTCGTGCTCGAGCCGGAGGGCCGTAGCGGAGGACGGCTTGTCGAGTTCCAGCCATCGGACCACGACCAACCGCCCCGACTGTGTGTCGGTCGCCAGCGCATGCTCCGCGGCAGAGTTCCGCCCCAGAGTCCCGATGACCCGGTAGCGGCCTGCGATCAGGCCCTCGTCGGTGGGTTGCCGGACGACCGATGGTTCGGTCGCCGGGTGCGAATGGCTATGGGCTGCGTTACTCATCCGCTGTGCCGTTGCATGGGGTTCATGCCAGCCGTTAGCCCGGATGATTCATGTAGGGCGGGACCAAGTCGCGTAAGTTTTTGGTGGGACTGCGCACGCCACGTTTCGCTGGTCTGCACGCCGTGCGCTGGAAGTGAAACCCAGCCGAGCGATCGAAGTCCCACCAGGGTCTTGGCTTGCTTGTCACCACCCTACATCGTCCTGAA
The DNA here is from genome assembly GCA_034005525.1 of Thermoguttaceae bacterium. Taxonomy (GTDB): domain Bacteria; phylum Planctomycetota; class Planctomycetia; order Pirellulales; family Thermoguttaceae; genus PWXP01. Next base: position 23,571 of record JAVEUP010000132.1, read on the forward strand.
TAGTCAGGGTTCGAGGCATGGCAGTCAACCTAAACCTAGCTCGGCACTAGGCTTTGCGC
>JAVEUP010000012.1:0-76781 GCA_034005525.1 Thermoguttaceae bacterium
CAGGTTATCCTGCCGGCCATACACCCACGCCGTCTGCGTGCCCGGCGTATCGCCCAGCACCCGGCTGGTGCGGCGGGAACCGGCATCGTAACCGAAGGTGGCGACCATATCGGTATTGTAGTCGATCTGGCTGAGCTGGTCACGGGCAGTGTATTGCCGCGCGACCACCGAGCCGTCAATATCAGTGACGTCCCCTTTTCCGGGCTCGGGGCCTCATTGCACCCAAGTGCTTGCCTTATCAATTACTTTCCAACCGCCCTCTTTTCGCTCCAGCAGAACCCGCAACCCCTCATATGTGTCACGGCACTCAAAGACAGCTGTACTCAGAGCCGCGTTAAGATACACTTCGTACACGAACGGTTGCGTGGCAATATGCCAGCCCGAGCCAAAGTGGCCAGGCACGATGTCTAACAGTGAGTTCAAGTACGTTAGGCGGCGTTGTGCTTCAAGGGATTCGTTCGGTTGTTGTGGAAAATACATTCCCGTGCAATCACCCGTACCCTTGCTCTGGACGTCCCCCGCCAGGAAGAGACCGAGGTGTGACAAGTGCTCTTCGTCAATATAGAGCACTTTTCGCTTCCTCGAATCCAGCTTCGGGCGAAAGCCATGATAAGTCGCTCTGCTAATGCGCGGCATCCGTTCCAGCCGTTCGTGAAAGCCCACCTCGCTCGCATCCTCCCAATACACTTTTCTAAGGTCTCCGCGGACAAGAATCACATCAATGCTTGCTTGCACGATAACGTAATCGCAGTCCGCAAGCAACTCGTCCGGTTGGTAAAACGTAGAATACGCCTCATATACCGCTCGCTCAATGGCTGGCTTGTCCTTGACTATGTCGTCCGATATGCACTGTGACGCCTCATGCCACTTCTGCAGCAACCGTTCAAGCAAGGCACGATCACCTTTCTCGTAGCCCGGAAAGAAGCCACGATTCGCCACACCCGTTACGTCGGGATCGTCAGCGTGTGCGCTCGCGAGCGCAAACATGAACACGAGATACAATGCACAACGCACTAGACACTCTACCATCGTAAGGCACCTCCTGATGAAGGACGACTCCCACTCGGCCCGCGACGCCCGCGTTGATGGCCGTCGGCAGGTTATCCTGCCGGCCATACACCCACGCCGTCTGCGTGCCCGGCGCATCGCCCAGCACCCGGCTGGTGCGGCGGGAGGCGGAGTCGTAAGCGAAGGTGGCGACCATATCGGTATTGTAGTCGATCTGGCTGAGCTGGTCACGGGCAGTATATTGCCGCGCGACCACCGAGCCGTCCGGGTAGGTGATGCCCGTGCGCCGGTTGGCCGCGTCGTACGCCGACTGGACGGTGTAAGTCGTGGTCTGGCCGAAGGTTACGGTCAGGCTCTCCGAGGTCAACCGCCCCGCGGCGTCGTACCCGAACGCGACGATGCCACTGTACGGCGCAGAGCCAAGAGAGAATAGGGGACTTGATGCAATGCGCTGGAAGTGTTAAAATAATCTATACTTGAGGCAGATGGCACTAAGTCTGGGCCCTGGCCATGAAGATAAGAGCGTTTCTGGCGAAGCATCCTGTCTTCACACGCGCGGAGTTGGAGGCCGCGCTGGGAGCGGATTACTCGACAGGCCGGAACGCATCCAACGCCCGGTTGGCGCACCATGTCCGCGCCGGGCACGTGGTGCCGATCCAACGCGGGCTGTACGCCAGCATTCCGGCCGGGACCGATCCGGCGTCGTTCGTTCCCGACCCCTGGCTGGTTGCCGCCAAGCTGGCCGACGATTCCGTGATTGCCTATCATTCGGCATTCCAGTTCCACGGCCGATCCTACTCCGTGTCCAACGCGTACATGTTCCTCAGCGGGCGGGCGGTTCGCCCGAAGGAATATCGCGGCTGCCGGTTCCGGCGGGTCGCTTATCCGAAAGCCCTGCAAGGGGCCGCGGAAAGACAGTTCGCCGTCGAAACGGTCGATCGGCAAGGGCTCGACATCCGGGTCGCGTCATTGGAGCGTTCGCTGGTCGATGTGCTCGACCGCCCCGACCTTGGCGGCGGCTGGGAAGAAATCTGGCGATCGGCCGAGTCGGTCGAGTATTACGATATCCGGCAGGTCGTCGACTATGTGCTGCTCCTGCAGAACGCGACGACAGCCGCGAAAGTCGGCTTCTACCTGCAGCAGCATCGAAAGCAACTCCCGCTCGACGACCGGCAACTTGCGAGACTCCGATTAGCCCGCCCGCGTCAGCCCCACTATATGGAACCCGGCGCACGTGGCCATCTCGTTGCCGACTGGAACCTGATTGTGCCCGAGACGATCCTGGCACGGGGTTGGGAGGCTGAGCCATGAACCTGTCGCGCGAGCGGCTTTTGGCTGAAGCGGAGTCGACCGGCTTCCGCCCGGAAGTGCTCGAGAAAGTCATCCGCCTGCTCAGCCTGTTGAACGTTTTCCAGCGGCATCCGGTTCTGGGCGAGCATCTGGCGGTCAAGGGCGGCACGGCGCTGAACCTGTTCTGGTTTGATCTGCCGCGTCTGTCGGTCGACATTGACTTCAACTATCTCGGCACGGGTGACCGCACCGAGATGCTGGCCGACCGTAAGAACGTTGAGCACGTGGTGCAAGCAGTCTGCCGACGGGAGGATTTGTCGGTCACTCGCGTACCTACCGACCACGCTGGCGGCAAATGGCGCCTGCGCTACGCCAGTGCTTTGGGCGGCAGCGGCAACCTGGAGGTGGACATCAACTTCATGTTCCGCATACCGTTCTGGCCCGTCACTCCGATGGACTCCGTGGCCGTGGGCAGTTACACGGCCGCAGGCATCCCGATTCTCGATCTTCACGAACTGGCGGCAGGCAAGCTGGCGGCACTCTTCGCCCGCGGCGCCAGCCGCGACCTGTTCGATGCGCACCAGTTGCTGACCGGCGGCACGCTGGATCCCGAACGACTGCGGCTGGCGTTCGTCCTGTACGGAGGCATGAATCGGCGGGACTGGCGCACCATTTCCCTGGACGACGTCGGCTGCGAGCCGCACGAACTGGCGAACCAGCTTCTGCCGCTGTTGAGCAACGCGTTCCGGGAATCGCTCAAGCCGGGGTGGCCGGAGCAGATGGTCGCCACTTGCCGCGAACGCCTGTCGGAACTGGTGTGTTTCGCTCCGAACGAGGCCGAGTTCCTGGATCGGCTGCTGGACCACGGCGAGGTCGAGCCGCACCTGCTAACCGACGATGGCGCACTGGCGGCGCGCATCCAGGCGCACCCGCTCCTGCAATGGAAAGCGCTGAACGTCCAACGCCACCGCGCACAGCCATAGACGGCAACACGCACCTTTCCACAAGCACGGATCGGCACGCCGAACCTTTTGTTTCCGCAGTTGAATACCCGGCCTGCGTATGCACCTGCAGTCGCTTCACGCGCCATGTTATCACGGCCGGCGCATGACTCACGGTCGGTATGGGTCGCTAGCCCTTTACTGTACGGCTCCGCCGGCTTTGACCGGCGCTTTCTCTGAACTTGAAGTTCGCCCCAAACCTCAACCGCAGCAGCGCACAATCGCAAATCAATGTGAGAGATGTCCCCGAGCCGTTCCTCTTCCCGCCCCCGCCGGCCCCGTGCCGGCGGAGCGAGTGATTGGCCACTACAAGCGGCCATCAGCGCCCCCATCCCCCCTTCGCAAGGCCGCCGCCGGAGGAGGCGGCCTTGCGAAGGGGGGGGCGTTTCGGATGAATCCTGCCTGTAGCTGACCAGTCATGATACCGGCCGAGGCAGGCCCGGCGAGGAAAAGGGGCGAGGCAATCCGACGTTGCCGGAAAGGAACCCTTCTGGTCCGTGGCCACCTCCACGCGCCCGGCCAGGTCGTACACGAACTCCTTCTTGTCGTAGTCGGCATCGCCGATCTGGCTGGCCGGGTTGTGCCCCGGCAGCGCCTCGGTCAGCGTCAGGTTCCGCGACTTTGGAGTGCGGGAACTTGTTGCCGCTTTGGATATTCGCGATCCTGCCTACGTCCCGCCCGCCGCTGAACTGCCAACCCGCCCTATTCCTACGCAAACCCAAAGCGGCGATGAATCGCCGCACTCCAAGGCGGTCGGTCTCAAGACCTGCCACTCGCCTTCTCTTCGTCCGTAGGATGGGCTTTAGCCCGTCGCTTTCCCTGTTTGTCCGAGGGATTGTGGTCTTATTCTTGACGGACTAAAGTCCATCCTACAACTTGCCGCATCTTCACGGTCGCAACCAGCATCCGCGTTCCAGCCAATGTTGTTCGGATCGCGGAGCGAAAGCTGGTTGCCCGCCGTGTCGAACGTGGCGGTAGTGACGTTGCCCAGCGCATCGACCGTTTCGGCCTTTCCATCCCATAGCCAAATATTGAGGATTGCCAAGAAGAACGGTACCGGCAGATCTATTCGTGTCCGACGCGACTCTGACAGTTCCATGCATGACGCAATCTTACCAATGCCTCCCAGAGTCGCCAGTAATGCGCCTGTCAGCTCTAGATCCTCCGCGACGAAACCCTCACAACGGCTTGGAAATGGTACAGACTATCTCGTCTCCTTCTCTGGTAATGCCAACCATATAGTCCCATCCGAGGTCCGGCCGTTGCACCCACCAGAGAACCCATCCTTCGTCGGAATCCCCGTTCTTTCTACAGAAGAACACTTCACGGCCGTCCGCGTCCTTATGGCCGCTGGGCACGGGACGCATCGCATGAGACCGTTTGCCATCCAAGATTAGCGCTCGCTTCGTGACTTCGATAGCGTCCTGCTCCGTAAGGCGTTTTGTCGCTGGAAAGGCAAGGCGGTACTTCGCGGGCCTGAAGTGCAATTGCAGTACCGCCAGGACACAGAAATGAAGTATCGCTAGACTCAACGCCCCGATCACGAGCAGCACGATCCCCTTTGGTCCCGTTGTCATAAAGCATTTCCATTCGATGCCATGCGCCTTGACCACTACAGGGCGAATTAAAGGTGTGCGGTACTCTTTTGCGAGAATAAAGGTACCGCACACCTTTAATTCGCCTTTAATTCGCGTCCGGCTCGTCAATGTACTCGGCGTAGACGAACTTGCGCGAGGGGGATGCAGGCAAGGCGTCGGCCGCGTATTCGTTGACGACTTGGTTCCCCTGGTAGCCGAACACCGTTGTCGCCGAGCCCTCGCCGTCCGGCACGGTCTTGCTGACGCGCCGGCCGAGGGCGTCGTACCAATATGCGCACTCCGCCGTGCCGTCCTGATCGACGTCGGCGGCCAGCAGGCGATTGTCGAAGTCCCAGGTATAACGGTCGAGCGTATCGCCCGCGTTACGGGCGAGGTTGCCTGCGGCGTCGTGGGCCAAGGGAGCGACGTCGATGGCCGCAATCTCATGAACGGCAGTGTGGGTGCGGGTTTGCTGGAGCTGGTTTTGGGTAAAGGTGGCCCAGTTGCCTACAAGGGAAAGATTCCAGGCTTGATCCAGGTTGCCGTCCGTCCGGTTCCACGCGGTCAGGCGGTCGGCCGGGTCGTACGCGGTGGAACTGAATCCGTAGTTGGCCATGGGCACCGAGATGCCCTCGGTCAGCTTGTTCTTGTTCGCGTCGTAGGTATAGCTGAACGACGCGCCCGCGACGCCCGCGTTGATGGCCGTCGGCAGGTTATCCTGCCGGCCATACACCCACGCCGTCTGCGTGCCCGGCGTATCGCCCAGCACCCGGCTGGTGCGGCGGGAACCGGCATCGTAACCGAAGGTAGCGACCATATCGGTATTGTAGTCGATCTGGCTGAGCTGGTCACGGGCAGTATATTGTCGCGCGACCACCGAGCCGTCCGGGTAGGTGATGCCCGTGCGCCGGTTGGCCTTTCCGCCCCCGCCGGCCCCGTGCCGGCGGAGCGAGTGATTGGCCACTACAAGCGGCCATCGGCGCCCCCATCCCCCCTTGGCATGGCCGCCGCCTTTGGCGGCGGCCATGCCAAGGGGGGGACGTTTCGGATGAATCCTGCCTGTAGCTGACCAGTCATGATACCGGCCGGGGCAGGCCCGGCGGGGAAAAGAGGCGAGGCAATCCGAGGTTGCCGGAAAGGAATCCTTCTGGTCCGGTAGCCGACCGTGCCGACCACGTTGCCGTGCGAGTCGCACACCGTCTGCAGGTTCTTCCCCTCCGCCTGCTCCTGCGTATCGGCGATGCTGACCACCCGATTGCGGGCGTCGTAGGCGGCGTTCCAACCCTGAAGTGTAAAATGCAAGCCTGACACCGATCGTCCATTTCGGCCATTGCCCCAGTCCATAAAACAAACAGAAGGTCGCAGGGGAAACAGAGGAAGAAGCCCGCCGGACTTCGCGATTGGCGATCGGACATCGCCCCAATACCAGCGGCACGGCGCAAGCCGTCCGGTCCGTCCGCTACGACGGCGTGCGGCATCCCCTCACGCGCTAGGACCGGAGGGCTCGCGCCCTTCCGCTCCCATTGGCTGGGCGAATCGCTGCATGACTCTCCGAGTCGTGAACCTTTCGGACGAAAGCTTAGGGCGAAGGCTCCCGACCCTCGTCCGCCGAGCAGGAGTTGTTTTTCAAGACCTGCCCCGTCTGCCGTGCCCGCCAGTTACTCCCTCGAAGAGACTTGCCGAAATCCGAGTCTCGGAGAGACTCGGCTACAAGGTCGTCGATACGATTGTTGCTGCCGCTTGCCTCACACCTGGATTTCGGCCGTTGTGCCGAGGGCGCCGGGGTACTTGGCGCGGATGGGCTCTACGACGCCGGCAAGGAACTCGTCGACCTGTTCGGGCGCGCGGCCGACGAATTGCCGCGGGTCCAGCGCCGCGTCGAGATCGACGGCGCCGAACGCCGGGTCGGCGCGAAGCCGGTCCATCAGGTCGTTCGTACCGCCCTGCTCCTTCACGACCGCCGCGGCCGCGTGGCTGTGACGCCGGATGCATTCGTGCAATTCCTGCCGGTCGCCTCCTGCGGCGACCGCGGCCATGAGTATGTTCTCCGTGGCCATGAACGGCAATTCCGCCTGCAAGGCCGCGGCAATGACCTTCGGATACACGACCAGTCCCGACGTCACGTTCCGGCACAGCAGCAGTACGGCGTCGGCCGCGAGAAACGCCTGCGGCAGCACGAGGCGGCGGGCGGCGCTGTCGTCGAGCGTGCGTTCGAGCCATTGCACGGCCGCGGTTTCAACGGCCACCGGCGCGAGCCCCGTGAGAAAGCGGGCGAGCGAACAGACACGTTCCGATCGCATGGGGTTCCGTTTGTAGGCCATGGCCGAGGAGCCCACCTGCGTCCGCTCGAACGGCTCCTCGATCTCCTTCCGATGCGCGAGAATGCGCACGTCGGTCGCCATCTTGTGGGCACTCTGGCCGATCCCGGCCAGCACGGCCAGCACCTGGCTGTCGATCTTGCGCGGGTAGGTTTGCCCGGTGACGGCATAGGCCGCCTCGAACCCGAGCTTCGCACACACCAACTCTTCGAGGCGGCGGACCTTGGCGTGGTCGCCTTCGAAAAGCTGCAAGAAGCTCGCCTGCGTGCCGGTGGTGCCCTTGGCGCCCCGGGCCTTCAGCGAGTCGATCCGATACTCGACTTCGGCCAGGTCGAGTACAAACTCGTAAGCCCAAAGGCACGCGCGCTTGCCCACGGTGGTCGGCTGCGCCGGCTGCATGTGCGTGAAACCCAGGCAAGGCAGTTCGCGGTGGCGGGCGGCGAACCGGCCCAAATTGTCGATCACGCCGACCAACTGGTCCCGAATCATCCCGAGCGATTCACGCAGAAGAAGAAGATCGGCGTTGTCGGTTACAAAGCAACTCGTTGCCCCCAAGTGGATGATCCCGCGGGCGCCGGGGCAGGCGTCGCCGTAGGCATGGACGTGCGCCATCACGTCGTGGCGCAACTGCCGTTCGTACTTCGCCGCGGCGTCGAAGTCGATCCGGTCGACCTGCGCCTGCAACTCGGCAATCTGCTCCACTGAGATGGGCAGTCCCAACTCGGCTTCGGCCTCGGCCAGCGCGACCCAAAGGCGCCGCCACGTGCTGAACTTCCGTTGCGGGCCCCACAACTCCGCCATTGCCCGCGAGGCGTAGCGATCGATGAGCGGGTTGTCGTAAAAGGTCGCGTCCTTTGGCATGGCGGCAGGATTCCTTCGATTCTGGCTTATGATAGCAGCGTGGTTACATATTCGTCGGGTCGTCGGTCGTGGCTGCGCCGGTGAGTTGGTCCATCACGCGGTTGAGTTCCGCGACGTGGCTTGCGTCGTGGGTATAGATGCGGCAGATGCGGAAACTCACGGCGATGCGGCGGAACGTCTCGCGGTCGTCGAGGCGGAGAATGCGTTCCGTGCCGGGCTCGTAAAGGAAATTCTGCCCGGCCGCGGGAACGTGGGCCCCGGGCCGATGCACGTGACGCGCCGTGTCGACCCGCATTGGCAGATTGCGCAGTTCAGGCGGCAGCAGGTCGCGTACTGCGGCCTCGAAGGTGGTTTCGTTGCTCAATACGCTGCCATGCTCCGACTGGCCCGGGGCGAAAAAAATGGTGCGTTCGCAGGCCATGTGCCAACGAAGTTGGCGTCGCAGGAAGCGTTGCCACCGTTCCCCCAAAGAACGCCGGCGCGGTTCGTCGCTCTGCCCCCACCTGCCGACCTCGGCCAGCAGCGACCACTCGGTCAGGCGCTGATACTCGGCGAGATGCTCCCGGGGATCGCCGGGAAAGAGCAAATCCCGCGAGTCGGCAAACAACTCTTGCAGCTCCAGGTCGATCGCGCGGACCGTGCGGTGAAAGTAGATGGCCCGGAACAGGTCGGCCCGGACCGAGATGAATTGAATCAGTGCCGACAGCCCCCGCTCGTGAATGGTCAGGCCCTTTTCCGTGAAGCGGCTGTAGTGCAGCAAGCGGTTAAGGTCGAAAGCACGCGTGCTGTAGCCCGACATGTACGCGTCGCGCAGCACAAAGTCCATGTTGTCGACCGTGTACAGGCCGCTGAAGAGGCTGCGTAACATGCGCAGCCACAAAGGGCTTTCGGCTGCTCCGTCGCGAGGCCGGGTAATGAGGAAAGCGACGTGTTCCGGGTCGATCACCTCGCCGGATTCGAGCGCCGCATTGGGGCTGCGCCGCACGCCCCGGATCAGATCGGCCAGTTCGCGGCGAATGATCTCGGCGCCGAGCGACTCGTGGGTCAAGCCGAATTGGGCCAGGTAATGCGTGTCGAAGAAGTGCCCGAACGGGCCATGTCCCACGTCGTGCAGAAGCCCGCTCAAACGCATCAGCGAATCGACGTAGCCTTTCGAGGGCAAGTCACCACACGTTTCCTGGAGACTCTCGAACAACACGCCGACGGCCCGGCTGGCCAAGTGCATCACACCGAGCACGTGCTGGAATCGGGTGTGTTCGGCCGTCGGGAAGACCCACCACGCGGTTTGAAGTTGGTGAATCTGCCGCAGCCGCTGCAACCATGGATGGTCGATGATGTGCCGTTCGGACACCTCGCCGCGCGGGAGCCCCTCGGGCGAGGTAAACGGTATGTATCCGTGAAGCGGGTCGTGACTGAGGCTTTCGTTGCGGAAGTGGTGCATGACAAGGGGCATTATGCCGACGTTTGGGCGGTCCGTCCATCCGTCTGCGTCACAAAACCTGTTGAACATCCACGAGGTACAGGAAGTTGTCACCCGGGTCATGTGAAGAAGCGGCGAATCCGGATTGTTCATATACGTGGGGTGGGATAAGGTCGCATAATTCCTTGGTGGGCCTGCGCAAGCCAAGCCCGGGGTGGTTTGCACGCCGTGCGCTAGAAGCAGGCCCGGCCGAGCGACCGAAGGCCCACCATGGTCTTGGCTTGCTTGTCACCACCCCACATCGTCATGGATGATCCGGGCCAAGTCGGCCACGGAGGAAGCCGCGGCAACAGAGTGGGGGGGCTGGCGAAGATAGGGAGTCAGGGTTCTGCGTTTCACCTGGAATCGCATGGTGGGGAATGCACGAACCGCTCTAGCATAAAAGGGGCAATCGGTTTACACTGCACGGGTCTGCGTGAAATTATGCCTGTTAGTAAAACTGGCTGAACTAAGAAGACTGAATAGCAAGGAGATTTCTTGTGCTGCGTGCCGTTCTCATTCTCGTAATTGGTGGTGCGAATCTGTTTCTGGATGCTTCGATGGGTGGCGCGGCCGAGCCGCTTCAGAGTGAACGTCTTCTTCCAGCCACCACCGTTGGTTTCGCGGCGATCGAAGATATTGAGCAGTTGGACGCTCAATGGAACCAAACCCAGCTTGGCAAGCTCATGGCCGATCCTGTAATGGAACCGTTCGCGGAAGACATTCGGAGGCAATTGAAAGAGCGTTGGTCGCGGCTGAACGAACGGCTCGGCTTGACACTTGAGGACTTTGAGGGCGTACCGGCCGGCGAGATTGCCATTGCCGTCATCCAACCCGGGCGCTACGAGGCCGCCGTGGCCATGCTCGTCGATGTAACGGATCGGACGGCGAGGGCGCAGGAACTCCTGGATAAAGTCAGCGCCAGCTTAATTGACAATGGCGCCAAGCGCCAGGCATTCGAGGTGTTGGACACTACGGTGATCGTGTTTGAACTACCTGAGCGGCCTGCAGAAGAACGCTTGCTGCCAGCCTTCCCGGTTCCGGACGCCGGGCAGCCCGACGCCCCTCCGAAACCGCGCCTGGCGATCTACTTTCTGACAGGCAACATGTTGGGGGTTTCGGATAACCTGGACGTCATCAAGGGTATCCTTTCGCAAGTACGCGATCCCAAGGGCGAATCGTTGGCAACCGACCCGTCGTTCCGGGCAGTGATGGAACGATGTGCGAAGGACGCGGGGCGGGAGCGGGCGCAATTGCGTTGGTATCTCAGCCCGATCCCCTATGCCGAGGCAATGCGCGCCGCTGCGCCTGCCGGCGAGCCGCGCCGCGGCAAGGATATGCTCGACGTGTTCCGGGAGCAGGGATTCCGTGCGATCCGCGGCGTGGGCGGCTATGCCGACTTCGCCGTCGAGGGGCACGAGTTGATTCACCGCACGGCAGTCTATGCGCCGCCGCCCTACACAAAGGCGATGAAGATGCTCTCGTTCCCCAACGCCACCAACTTCGATCCGCAGCCCTGGGTGCCGAGCGAATTGGCTACGTACAGCACGCTTTACTGCGATATTCAGAACGTATTCGACCACTTCGGCCCGCTATTCGACGAGTTGTTCGGAGGGGCCGTCTTCCTGTTCGCCGCGTCGGTGGAGCATCAGGGCAACATCGCTACCGGCGAACTCTCGAAACCGGTGCGCGACAGCTTCGCCGAGTTCGGCATCGAGTTCCCCGCCAAGGTGGCGGTCCGCGAGATCGAGCCCGATCTGGCCTGGGAAATCAAGCAGGAGAACGACGTGTTCATCGTCCGGAAGATGGGTGGTGAACTGCGAACTTATCAGAAACAGGTTGGACTCTGGGAAGACGTGCTGGAGGGGCTGAAAAAGGACCCCAAGGGGCCGCAACTCGATTTGCGCAAGGAACTGATCGATCACCTGGGCCCGCGCGTTTCGGTTCTGAGCGATTTCCGCCTCCCGATCACTCCGGCCAGCGAGCGGCTCCTGTTTGCCATCGAGACCAAGGCTCCGCAGCAAGTGGCCAAGGCAATCGCCAAGTCCATGAAGAACGATCCGACCGCCCGACGCCTCGAGATCAACGGCCATGAGGTATGGGAGATTGTCGAAGAGGAGCCGATCGACGTCGGCGTGCCCGAAATCCAGCTTGGCGACGTTCCTTCACTGCCGCCCCTGACCAATCCCCTGAAGTCGGAACCGGACGACGATGATCTGGAGGAAGAGGACGAACAGCGCCTCTTGCCGCATGCCGCCGTGACGGTGGCTCACGGGCACCTGCTCGTCGCGTCCCATTTGGATTTCCTGGCGAAGATCCTTCAGCCGGACGAGTCGTTCCGGCCGCTGAGCGCCGATATCGACTACCGCGTGGTTCAAGCGGCAATCAAGGAGATGGGCATCGAGGCGCGTTGTGCCCAGGTCTTCTCGCGGACCGACGAGGAATACCGACCCACCTACGAGTTGATCCGCCAAGGGAAAATGCCCGAAAGCGAGACCCTGTTGGCCCGGTTGCTCAACGCGGGGTTCGGCACGGGAAAGAGGCTGGAACCCCGTAAGCAGAAGATCGACGGCTCCAAACTCCCCGATTTCGAGGTGGTCCGGAGGTATCTTGGCCCGGCAGGGGCCGTCTTCAGCAGCGAGCCGGAAGGCTGGTTCATCAAGGGAGCGATGCTCACCAAGGGCGCCCAGTAGCGTTGCCATGCCGTACCCGGTTTTCGTCCTGCTTATCGGCCTGCTGACCGTACTGGGGATGATCCTGGTCCTCCGCGTGAACGCCTTCCTGGCGCTCATCTCGGCGGCCATGCTGGTCAGCCTGCTGAGCCCCGGCGAACTGCCGGAGAAGATGACGCGGGTGGCGGAGGCATTCGGCCGGGCGGCCGGTTCGATCGGCATTGTCATTGCCTTGGCCGCGGTCATCGGGAAGTGCCTGATGGACAGCGGCGCGGCCGACCGGATTGTGCGCTGTTTGCTCCGCGCACTCGGCGAGAAGCGCGCACCCACCGCGCTGGCCGCCGGCGGGTACATACTCGGAGTTCCCGTGTTCTTCGACACGGTGTTCTACCTGCTCATCCCGCTTGCCCGATCCCTGTGGAAGAGCACCGGTCAGAACTACGTTCTCTACGCACTGGCCATTGCGGTGGGCGGGGTCGTCACGCATACGATGGTGCCTCCGACGCCCGGCCCATTGTTCATGGCGTCGGAATTGGGCATCGACTTGGGAATGATGATCCTGGTCGGAGCGCTCATTGCCATCCTGACCGCGGCCGTGGGGCTCGTGGGCGCGCGGTTCCTCAGCCGGATGGTCGATATTCCGATGCGGCCTCTCGATGGAGTGCCCGAACCCGAACCGCTTGCCGACGACCAGTTGCCCCCGCTGTGGCTGGCGCTGCTGCCGGTTGTGCTGCCGGTGATCCTGATTTCACTGAATACAGCCTCCCAAGCCTGGGTCGGGTCCGTGGTTGATCATGGCGCCGGAGCGTACGAAGGCGCCTGGCGCCGCCTTGCCGACGTTGCCGCGGTCACCGGCAACCCGAATCTGGCCCTGCTGCTGGCTGCCGTGGCGGCCCTGGTCATGCTTGCACGCCAGCGGCGTCTGACGCTCCCGCAGCTCGCCCGCAGTACCGAGACCGCTTTGATGAGCGGCGGATTGATTATTCTGATCACGGCCGGTGGAGGGGCGTTCGGCGCCATGTTGCGCCAGACGGGCATCGAAAGCACGCTGCGCGATGCGTTCGCCGACGGCGGACGCGGGGCCGGCATGACGCTGCTGCTGCTGGGCTTTGGGGTGTCGGCCCTGCTGAAGGTCGCCCAAGGGTCCGGCACGGTCTGCATGATGGTCGCCTCCAGCATCATGGTCAGCCTCGGCGCAACGCCGGAACTGCTCGGCTGCCACCCCGTGTACCTGGCCACGGCCATCGGCAGCGGATCGGTGGTCGGCTCCTGGATGAACGACAGCGGCTTCTGGATCTTCGCCCGCATGAGCGGACTGACGGAACTCGAGGCGTTGAAGACCTGGACCTTGCAGTTGGCCCTGCTTGGCCTGACGAGTCTTGCCCTCACGCTGCTCCTGGCATGGCTGATGCCCCTCGTGTGAGCCCTTGTGCCGTTTGACAACAAGACGCCGGTGGCTTACACTGCACTTGAGAATCGATGCTTCCACGTACCATTGCAATCGGCGATATTCACGGCTATTCGGCGGCTTTGCGCGCCGTGCTGGCGGCGATTGAGCCCTGCGCACGCGACACCATCGTTACGCTGGGCGATTACGTGGATCGGGGCCCGGACAGCCGCGGCGTGCTCGATACGCTCATTGAGCTGAGCGGGCGGTGCCGCCTGGTCCCGCTGTTGGGCAACCACGATCTATTATTCCTCAGCGCGTGCGAAGGCCACGACGAGTTGGTCACCGGGTGGCTGGCATTCGGCGGTGATGCAACACTGGCTTCGTACGGCGGCCGTTTAACCGACGTGCCCCCCGAGCATCTCAACTTCCTGCGCAGTTGCAGGCGCTGTTTCGAGACGCCGCGGCACTTCTTCGTGCACGCGAGCTACCTGGAAGACAAGCCGCTCGCGGAGCAGCCGGACGAGGTGCTGTTCTGGGAATCGCTGCGCGACCGGCAGCCTCAGCGCCATTGCTCGGGGAAGACGGCCTTTGTGGGGCACACGGCACAGAAGGCCCCCGTCGACATCCTTGACCTCGGACACCTGGTATGCATCGACACCTGGGTCTACGGCGACGGATGGCTGACGGCCCTCGACGTCGACACGCGCATCGTATGGCGGGCGGATCAGAATGGGGCGGAAGCCAAGGACCGGTCCTTCCGTAGAAGCCGCGATGCCACGTAGCCGCCGCCGCTCCGTGTGACGACAGCCGGCAAGAACCGGAGAGTTATGGATTGGGCCGATCCTGCGTCCTGAATGGGAGAATCCACCGTGCTGCCAGTATTCGCCGCGATCTTGCTCCTGACGCCTTCTCTTGCCGCAGGCGAGAAGACAGCCCCGACGGTCGCGGCGTTGTTTGCCGAGGCGGCCAGACGCGACGAAGGGCGGTGGGAGCGCCACTACCAGCCCGAGCCGCCGCACGAGAGTGTCTCCGCTCGCGGGTTGATGTCTTATGCGCTGACCTTGGCCGAGGCAGGCATGCACAACGACCGCCTGCCCCGGCTGATGGAACTGATCGAGCGGATGCAGGACCGCGATCCCGAGAGCCCGGATTACGGCAACCTATGGTGGTACTGGCGCGACGGGGCGGTGACCGACCGGAACTCGGTCGAGTTTGTCACGCAAACCGCCACCCGCCTTTGGGTGAGGCACGGCTTGAAACTTCCGCCGGATGTCGCGACGCCGCTGATGCGGATCATGACGCTCGGAGCGGAAGGGTGCCTGCGGCATCGGGTGCCGGTGTGGTACACGAACATCGCGATTCTCAACGCCTCGAATCTGATTGCACTGGGCGAGATTCTCGACGACACGGCGGTGGCCGAGGCAGGCTACCGGCGGCTGAAGGACATCTGCCTGTGGACGTGGAAGTTCGGCGTCACCGAGTATGTGAGCCCGACGTACTACGCGGTCAACCTCGACGGCCTGCGGTGGATTGCGGCACGCGCCGGACAGGCCGAGGGCCGCCGGCAGGCGGAAGCGCTCCTGGAACTGCTGGCAACCGACATTGGCGCCAACTGGTGGCCGCCGGCCGAAAGGCTGGCCGGGGCGCACAGCCGCAGCTACAACTACCTGCACGGAATCGGGGGGCTTGACGAACGCCTGGCACTGGCCGGCTGGCTTCCGTTGCAGATTCGACCGAGCATCCACCATGCCGACGCCTTCTGCGACGACTGGTCGCTTCCTGCGGCTGCGCGGGAGTTGGCTGGGCGGTTGGCGCGGCGCGTCCGGCAACGCTGGGGTGAAGGGCACGCCGAGGTCCGCTCCGCCGTGCTGTTGCCCGATATCACGTTGAGCACTGCCTCGGCCTACTACGGCAGCCAGGACGTGCCGATGGCCGTCGATCTGCCGGGCGGCCGTTCGACGGTGCGTTGCTACTTCATTGCCGACGGCCGCGACGATCCCTACGGCACGCAGCGCTACCCGACCGGCCGCGCCGGCCATATGAAAGCGCTTCACCTCTCCTGCTTCTGGGCGGCCGCGCAGCGCGGCCCCGACGCCGTCGGCCTGGCCGTCTATCGTGCCGAGGACCTCGTGCATCCTGAAAGGACCGGCCTGAAGAGCCACTTCGTCTTTCGCCGGGAGCATCAGGGCCTTTGGATCGGAGACCGGCGCGTTGATCTGGCTCCGTCCACCGCGGGCGAGTCGGGGCATGCCGGCGTGGCGCTCGGCGAGGCGGTCGTCGTGCGTTACGGTACGGCGGCGCTGGGTGTTCGCGTGTTGGTGGCCCAATGCCGCGATGGCAGCCCGGCTCTCGTGAGCCTTGTCGACGATACCAATCCGCACGGGGCGATGCGGTTGTCCGTGGAACATGAATCGGCCCCGGGAATCGCCGAGTCGGCGGCGGCCGCGTTCTGGGTGCGCATTGGCAGCGGGCTGGCCGACGACGCGGCCTTTGCCGATTGGAGGGACGCCTTCATGGCAGCCGAACCACACGTGCACGTCGTGCCGCCGGTTTTCGAAGCCAATGGGGCGGATTCGGCCGGCCAGTTCCAGCTTCGGGCGCCGGGAGAGGAAGGGCTGGTGGCGGTTGAGGTATCGGCCGGATCGCACGGCATCGGACGCGTCTCGCTCGACCCGCCCCCCACCGACGCGATTCTGGAAATCGACGGGCAGCAGGTCGGCCGTCCCTTGTTGGCGGACCTGTTGCCGGTGCGGGAGTACGTCGAAGGGGCCGACAAGGCCAAGGTTCTTACGGTTCCCAACGATGGTCCGCTCCTGTTCGGAGCCCAAACGGGCCTTCGCTTCGGCGGCATGGAGATCGGGCTGGACGACGAAGCCTCCGGGGGCGCGTACGTCGGCTCGACGGTCGACCGGTATCAGGCAGCCCGGTTCGGCAGTGTCCGGTGGTCGCTTGACGTGCCGGAGGCCGGCCGCTATTGGCTCTGGGGCCGCGTTCTGGCACGGGATCCGCAGACCGATAGTTTCTACGTGCAGTTGCTCGGGCCCGAGGGCGCCATCGTTCCTCGCACGGCCTGGCACACGCGCACGGCCCCGAGCTGGACCTGGCGGGTTTTCGAGTCGCACCCGGCACGGGAACCCATCCCGTTGGACCTCCCAGCCGCCAGGGTCGAACTGATCCTCCGCGTTCGCGAGCCCGGCACGAAGATCGACCACCTCATGCTTACCCGCGATCCCGACGCGCGCCCCGAGCAATTCCATGCGCCGGAGTAGTGCGGAGTGTAGGGCGCCGGGCAACCATGGCGGCCAGTGCCGTTTGAAAGCCCTTGATCAGTGCTTCCGGTGTGCGGCGTCACCCGTTTCGGAGCATTCGGCATCCGAGGGTTGTTTCCGAAGGCACTCGGCCACGGCCGCCAACAACGTATGCCGGTCGATTGGCTTGGCAAGATACTGGTCGCATCCGGCTTCGAGGCATTTCTGCCGGTCGTGCTTCATGGCGTGGGCCGTCAAGGCGATGATGGGGCCTGCGTATCCGGCCCGACGCAATTGGCGTACGGCCTCGTAACCGTCCATGACCGGCATTTGCATGTCCATGAGGATCAGGTCGAATGGGACGGCCTCCTTTCCATCCGGCGCTTTCCCGTCATTGTCAAAGACGCTTCGGTTTGATCGCCCGGCCAGTGCCTTCTGGACGGCGATCCGACCGTCCTCAGCAACAGTCACTTCGACTCCCGCTTTCTTGAGAAGGAAAGTGATGAGGCGCTGGTTGTCCAGGCCATCCTCAGCCAGGAGGATGTGGCAGTCGAAGCGAACTTGGGTAGAGGTCGCGTCCTTGGAGACACACTCGCTCGGCAAGCAGGAATCGTTGCTGAGGCTGTTCAGCATCGGAACCCCGTCCAGCGGTCCGGTAGCGACAGTGAGGCTGAACGTACTCCCCACGCCCGGGCGGCTGCTCACGGTGATATCCCCGCCCAGAAGTTGAGCCAGCCGCCTGCTGATGGCCAGCCCCAGTCCGCTTCCTCCGAAACGGCGGCTTGTCGAGCTATCGGCCTGAGAAAAGGGCTCGAAGAGCCCGGGCAACTGATCTTCATCCAGGCCGATGCCTGTATCGATGACGTCAAAACACAGTTGGGGCTGGTCGCCGTTGGACGGGAGCATCCTCACGCGGAACCGAATGCTCCCTGCCTCGGTGAACTTGATGGCGTTTCCCACGAGGTTGATCAGGATTTGCCGAAGCCGAGTCGCATCGCTTTGAATCGTGGTGGGAAGAGGCCCCAAGGACTCAACGAGCAGGAGAAGCCCTTTCGCGTCGGCACGGACTTTCATCAGGGATGCAACCTCGGAAGCAATGCGGGAAGGTGAGCAGGCCACGCGCTCGATGCCCATCTTTCCAGCCTCGACCCTGGACAGGTCGAGAATATCGTTGATCAACTGCAAGAGGTACTGGCCGTTGCGTTTGATGATCTCAGCGAAACTGGCGTTCCCGGGATCGCCCACCTGTTCCGCCAGCACATCGGCAAATCCCAAGATTGCCGTCATGGGAGTTCGGATTTCATGGCTCATATTCGCCAGGAACTCGCTCTTTGCCCGGCTGGCTTGCTGGGCGGCCGACGAGGCCTCGCGCAAATGCTGCATCGATTCACGCAGGCGCCGGAGCATGTCGTTGATGGCAGAACCCAAATCGGCCAACTCGTCGCTGCCGGAAACCTGGATACTCGGCGTGGGATGGCCCCTTTCGGCCGATTTCTTGACGTCGCGAGCAAGGCGGAGCAAGCGGGATAGGACTAGGCGGTTCATAAGGAACCACACAAGCACGCCGAAGCAAACGCTCACGATCAAGAAGAACGCGGCGGAGTAGACCAGGCTGAGGCGGCCCTGCGCCATTACGTCGCGAGGTACATGCATGGCGCCAAGCACGGCCGGCTTGCCGTGGACGTCGGGCAGCACGAAGTAGCCGGCCACCCATTCGCTGTCGAGCACGCGAACCAGTGGTCTGTTGGCACCAGCGGCGTCGGCCATCACGGCTCGCTGCTCGGCCGAGAGGTCCGGGGCATCCAACGGGAAGAACTCCAGCGAAAGATGTGCCAGTTTGGAGAGGCGACTTGTTTCCGCGTCATCCAGCCATCGTCCCATAACAAGCGTGCCCCGCACCGGTCCCTCCCGATTGCTCTTGAGGATCGGCCCGGCCACCACGAGCATCGGTCCTTCGGGAAACACCAACAGCCCGGCGCGAGCAGGTCCTGGCAGGTCGTCGCAGAACAAGAGGTCGGGATGGAGCGTTCCCCGCCGGAGGCTTTCGGGAAAGGAATCCGCCTCTCCCGAGACCGCCCCAATTGCCTTCCCGAAGACCAGACAGCCGGCGCGATCGACGAATACCATCATGTTCAGTTCGAGCGTTTCCAGCGAATCGTCGTTGAGGTTATTGTCGCGGTAATCTGCGTTGGCGTCCTGGGCGAAGTGCCAGGTATCGTCCCAGTTGGACCAGTCGCCGACTGTTCTCGCCAAGGCCGCCAACTGCTCGTCGAGGGCCGCTCGCGCACGGTTTGCATAGTCGAAGACCATTTCCTCCTCGAGTTCCGCGAAGCCGTGCCAAATGATAATGCCGCCCGGTACCATCAGCGCCAAGAAGAGGCCAACCAGCGACGCGCCGGTAATCAGCAAGGTCTTGTTTTGCAGGTTCATGGATGCCAGTTGTGGATTGCGCGGGCAGGCTCCGTGACGCGACGGCACCGCCAAGACTTGGTCTGTGCCGCGGCACGGCAATAGGCTACCGAACGACTCGAAGGGCGCAGAAGAACCCCATAAAGCGTAGCTTGCAGACGGCCTCGCTGCCGTAGCCCGGATTATTCATGACGACGATGTAAGGTGGTGACAAGCACGCCAAGACCCTGGTGGGTTTTCGGTCGCTTGGCCAGGCCTGCTTCCAGCGCACGGCGTGCAAACCAGCCTGGGCGTGGCTAGCGCAGGCCCACCAAGGGCTTACGCGACCTTGCCCCACCCCAGCATGAATAATCCGGGGTAGACCTGCAATAGGGCCCGACGCCGATTGTATTAAGTCTGCTTGCCCGTTCGCCACCCGATGTCGGCGGATTAGTGAACTGCCGGCGGCAGGCAAGCCGACCTAACAAAGGGTAAAGGCCCCTTCCACAGTCCCACCTTCCGTCACCATCGCGCCGATGACATGGCCCATCAAACAGCACAATTGCCAGAGAGATATTGCTGGGCCGTAATCGCCATAGTACTTTTAGCTGGGTTATCGCCAGCCCTGGCTGGGGTCCGGTCTGGCGGGTTACCGGGCGCTGGCTCGTATGACGCGATGCGGGACTCCCAGAGCATTAACGAGGCTACCGAGGCGGAGTTGGACAGGCAAGCCGAAGCTGAGCGCCAGAGCGAGGACGAGAGTGAGGAGGACGAGAGTCGGGATGATGACCCTGCCTGCAAGAGGCTCAGCCGCCTTTTGTTTCCTCCGGCCTTTTCGGAACGGACGGGCGTTTCGGTCGAGGGCTGGCTCAACCAGGGCTTTACCTGGAACCCGACTAACCCCGCTGACCGTTTCAATGGCCCTCTCTGCCACAACGACCGGGCCAACGAGTACCAACTCAACCAGCTTTATGTTCTCTGTGAGCGGCCGGCCGATAGCGTGGGCGACGAACTTTCGTTCGGGTTCCGCGGCGACTTGATTTACGGGACCGACGCGTTTCTGTTCCAGTCGCTCGGGCTGGACGACCGGACCGTTCCGGACCATGACAGCCGCTTCTACAAACTCGCCTTCCCCCAGCTTTACGTGGAAGGATTCGTGCCGGTCGGGCCGGGCGTGAAGATTCAGATCGGGAAGTTCTTCACCCTGGTCGGTTACGAGTACGGCCTGGCCACGGAAGACTTCTTCTATTCCCACACGTTGGCCTACAATGGGATCGCCTTCGCGCTGACTGGGATCCTCCTGACCGTCGATCTGACCGACCAGGTCAGCACGTCGCACGGGGTGCACCGGGGTTCCGATGTTTGGGAGGACAACAATAATGAACTGGGTTACCTCGGCTATGTTTCCTGGACCAGCCACGACGAGAGGACCACGGTCTACGGCGCCGTGCAGTTTGCCCCCGAACAGGACGAGCGGGCCGACTGGCAGAGCCTTAGCGGCGAACCCGGCCCCGACGCGCCCGGCCGCAGCCTCAATCGGACGAACTGTTCCGCGACTCTGGAACATCAGGTGACCGAGAAGCTGCAGTACGTCTTCAATCACGACTACTTCTTCCAGAGCGGCGCCCCGGAGTACGGCTTCTACGACGCCCAAGCATACGCTTTCACGCAGTATCTCTACTACGATGTCAGCGACAGAGTCCGGGCCGGTCTGCGCGTGGAGATACTCCGTGACGAGACGGGGTTCCTGGTCTCCGGTTTTCGCTCATCGAATCCGGCGGCGCCGGGGCTCTATACGAATCTGACGCTCGGGCTGAACATCCGTCAGGGAAAGTGCATTCTCTGGCGGCCCGAAATTCGCTGGGACTGGCAGGACCGCGACGATCCGTCCGACGCGCCGGCCTTCAACGCCGGCCGAGCAAGCCATCAGTCTCTCTTCGCGCTGGACATGGTCGTCCGGTTCTAGTCCCGGACTATTCGCGCAGGGCGGGACAAGGTCGGGCCAGGTGCTTGGTGACGTTGCATCAAAAGGATTGCGTTCATTTCCGCCCTCCACAAAGTCGAGATCAAGTTCGGCCGACGGCCGCGCCGGCACCGGACGTTCCGGCAATGGGCACATCACGCGTTAGGCAATTCACTTCATCGGTTGAATCATCAGTTTGGGGATCGGGTGGCTTGTCGCTCATGTTAGTGCATTCGAAGGAAGGCTTCTGCGGAATGCAAGAGCTTCACACCAGTGCCTGCCGCTGCTCAATTGCCCGATTCTACAAAGACCCACCTCAGTGGCAAGAGCGCCAACAGCAGGAATATTCCCAGCCGGAACCAGTTGCCGTAGTTGGGCCGCCGGACCTCTGCAGGCGAAGTAGGAGACCATGCGTATGGATTCCCCTTCCCGTCGATACCGAGAAGCGATTCCGCCGATTCCCGTGACATCAGACCGACGCGTAACACGGCAAGAGAATAAAGAGCACCACCCAGACGAACGCCGCCTCGGTCAGCCCCTGGGTGCGCGGTGTGCGGAAGAACACCCACGCCCACGTCGCGACAATCGCCACCCCCGGCCAGAACCCGGCCCAGCCGAATGTCGCCAGCGATGCCGCCAGCATCGCCACGGCATAGCATACGCGCACGAGGCGGCTGCGGTGGTCCAGTGTCCATCCGCTTCGCAGACCGTCGGACTCGCCATGCGGAAACGGACTGGACGATCGATTGGCACTCATGGATCACTCCGGTGTAGAAGTCAAACGCGAAGCGTAAGCCATGTGAATCGCTACTCATTGTTGTCTGGTCGGCGGAACAACGCGACCCAAGGGGCTGGCCGGCTCCGTGCAGAAATGAAGTAGAGGCGACACAATCCATAGACAAGAACTCGCTATGCCACGGCCCTTTCCGATTCTACCCCAGCACTGGCAGGAAGCACCGCCGAGGGTTTTCGGCCGCATCGACAGCCGCCAGGCGAGGCAAATCCAAACAACCAAGAGTAGTGCAGGCAACGTCCATGGCCACCGGTAACGGCTGGGCGGATTGGCTTGCCATCGCCGAGCCCCGGTCAGGCCGTCGAGGAGTGCAACACGACCGTTGTAGAGGCCTACCGCAACCTCGCTGCCGTCCGACGACAGTGCCAGGGCCGTGGCGCCGTCAAGCGAGACGGCTTGCCGCAGGTTGTTCGAGTTGAGGTCGTAGATCTCCAGTTTGCCGCCTCCGCTGACGGCAAGGGAACGGCCATCGGCGGAAACAGAACACAGCCATCGGCCGTCTTCCCCAAGGCTGGCCACGATCTGCCCGGCGAAGTCGTACCGGCGAACCCAAGCTTCGGAGCAGACGATCAGCGTATCGCCGGGGGCGGCCGCGATGGCGTGAATGTGTGGTTCATGACCTCGTAGGATCGTGGATGCTCGGGTGCACGTGGCGATGTCCCACACGTGCACGCCGGAATCGCACGCAACCGCAATGCGGGTGTCGTCGAAGGTGAACGACATGAGTGATGCGGCGAGAAAGGGCGGGTCGATCGCGTGAAACTGCATTGCCACGGTATCGGTACGAGCGTCCAGGACGGTCACTTCGTTCATGCCGCTGGCCGCAAGAAACCGCCCCGATGTGGAGTAAGCGATATTGCAGGCCCGGTGTTTCAGAGGTACGACACGTGCGTTCGCGGCGCCGATACCGCAAGTGACGTCACCGCCGCCGAATGCTGACATCGCAATATGATCATTCGACGGGTTGCAAAGGGCAGAGGTTCTGCCCAAATGCCACATCCGACGTGCGGTACCGCAATTGCCGGGTTCGAAATCCTGGTGGATGGTTTCGCTGCGTCCGCCATCCGGGACGTCGAGCCAAGACAGCGTTCGTGATACGTTGGCCTTGTAGAGTTTCCATGGCGTTCGTGCGTTCCGGGCGCTCAGTTTCGCCACGAGGATCCGGGAATCATCCGACGAGAAGGAAAGCGTCTCGATCATCGTGTAGCGAATGCCGCACCCTTCCGCTTGCGTGAAGAGCCAGACGATGGCGACAAGCACGATACCCATGACAACAGAAGACGGCCAAAGCCTGGCACGCGTCCCCCTCTCTGTTGTCTTTGCTCGTCCCATCGCGATCACTCCCGGTGGCTCAAGCGCATTATATGGCGCGATACGGACGCGTGAAAGGGTTTCGCCGGGACCGGCGCCATGATCCGGTCCCCCAGCCCGCGTGGACGTGCAGGAACCGACTCGCGGTTGAACTCGGCGGTGGCTTCGTTGGAGTTGATGCTTTAGCGTGCGAAGCCACGATGTGTGAGCCCAAGCACGCTGAAGCGTGAACTCCAACCCAACGCGCTGAAGTGTGAACTCCAACAGTGCGCGGCGGAAGCTCGTTCCTGCACCCGAGGTGGAGTAAAAGCCGCTGTCTATTGTCCGGGCAGCACTTGGGGTAAGATAGAGGTGTCGGAATGCAAACAGCAAGATGTGATTGACGCCTGTCGGAAGAAATGACAGGCTGGAAGCCTATCCCACGGGATGCTCAAGGAGTTGCTCATGAAACTGCACGAGATTCTGTCGGCCGTGGCGAGTCTCCTGGTGGCGCTGACTGGGACGGCGCAGACTGCCGCCCCGGCCACGGAGCAACTCCAACAGCTTCTCGCCGGAAGCGGTCTCAGCGGCGGGCTGATCGTCCATGCCGGCTGCGACGATGGATTGCTGCCCGCGGTGCTGGCGGAAAAGGAGAGCTTCCTTGTCCACGGGCTGGTGCGCGATCCGAACCGGCTCGACGCGGTTCGCGCAGAGGTGCGAAAAGCGGGGCTCTGCGGCCGGGTGTCGGCGGTAGCGTGGGACGGCGGCCGCCTGCCGTATGCCGACGGGTCGGTCAACCTATTGCTTGTCTCCGACGCGAGTGTTGGCGTGGCGCGCGAGGAGATCGGCCGCGTACTGGCGCCGGGCGGGGTGGCGCATGTGAGCCGGAACGGTGAAATCACGACGCATCGGCAGCCGTGGCCGGATGATATCGACCAGTGGACCCATGCCCGCTACGACGCCACGGGCAACCCCGCCAGCCGCGACGGGCGGGTCGGGCCGCCGCGCTATGTGCAGTGGTACGCCGAACCGCGGTGGAACCGGGGCGTGAAGACCAGCAGCATGGTCTCGGCCGGGGGACGCATCTTCTACATCCTCGACGATTCTCACTTCGCAGCGCGCGAGCGAAGCTGGGCCCTGATTGCCCGCGACGCCTTCAACGGCATCCAGCTTTGGCGGCACGAGTTGTCCACGTGGGGTGGAGCCCGCGGCGGGAAGAAGATCGGCCCCGTGCAGATGCACCGGCGGCTGATCGCCCGCGGCGACCGCGTGTACGCCACGCTCGAAGAGTTCGCGCCGGTAAACGAGCTGGATGCGGCGACCGGCGAGGTGCTGCGCACGCTTCCGAATACGGAGCATGCCGAGGAAATGGTCCTTTCCGACGGCGTGCTGGTAGTGCTGGTCAACCCGAACATGCCCGCCAACGTGCGGCGCGGGCTGCAGCAGCCGAAGACGGTCATCGCGGTCGATACCGGTAACGGAACCATCCTATGGCAGCAGGCCCTCGACGTGATCCTGCCGCTCACTCTCGCCGCCGACGGCCGGCAGGTGGTCTACCACGACGGTACGCGAATCGAAAGCCGCGACCTGAAGACCGGCCGACCGCGATGGACTTCGGCGCCCACGGGCCAGAAGGTGGTCTATCCCGAAACGGCCGACGCAAACCGGCCCGGGGGCGAACCGTCGACCATCTGGATCGCGCCGCAATTCGCGCCTACGCTGATGATTTACGGCGATGTCGTCGCCTTCGCCGGCGGGCAGCAGCTCAACGTGGTCTCGGCGGACGACGGCAAGGAACTGTGGCGGGCAGATTACCCGGCCTCGAACTACTCCGTGCCGGTCGACCTGTTCGGATTCGGCGGGCTGCTTTGGGGGCCGGACCGCGGCATGAACGTTTGGTCGCCCGGCAGGCCGCGCACCGACAGCCTCTACTTCAACAGTTACGATCCTCGGACGGGCGACGTGCAAACGGCGATCCGCGAGGGCTACGGCTTCATCTTTCAGCACCACCGCTGCCACCAGATGAAGGCCGTCGGCCGCACCATCCTGGCCGCAAGGGCGGGAATCGAATTTGTCGATACCGAGGGCGGCCAGGTCCTGAGCCATCACTGGATACGCGGTAGCTGCCACTACGGCGTCATGCCGGCCAACGGCATGTTGTACGTGCCGCCGCACGACTGCGCCTGTTTCGTCCGTGCGAAGCTGCCGGGTTTCTTCGCGCTGAAAGCCGCTCGGTCTGAGCTGTCGGCGGCCGACCCGGGCGATAGCCGGCTCGACCGCGGGCCTGCGTTCGGCGAAACCGCGGCGGGCGCCGACCGGACTCAAGCCGCCGACTGGCCCACCTATCGCCACGACGCCGCGCGATCGGGCCGGGCCGCGACCGCGCTTCGCCCGAAACTGCAACTGACGTGGGAAACCCCCTTGGGCGGCACGCTCACCAGCCCGGTCATCGCAGGCGGCCGCGTGTTCCTGGCCGCAACCGACGCGCACCGGGTGGTGGCGCTCGATGCCGCCGACGGCCGGCTGCTTTGGGAGTACACTGCCGGCGGCCGCGTCGATTCGCCGCCGACCATCCACGAAGGGCTCGCGTTGTTCGGCTGCCGCGACGGTTGGATTTACGCCCTCCGCGCCGCCGACGGCGTCCTGGTCTGGCGATTCCGCGCCGCCCCGCTCGAGCGGTGGATCGTCTCGCAAGGACAACTGGAATCCACCTGGCCGGTTCACAGCAGCGTACTCGTTGTCAACGGCATTCTGTACGCCGCGGCCGGCCGTTCTTCCTATCTCGACGGCGGCATGCATCTGGTCGCCATCGAGCCACACACCGGCAACATGCGTTTCCACAAGACGCTCGACTCCCGCCAACCCGACGGCTCGCAAGTATTCGACGAGGAGGGCGTCGACGGGTATCTGAACGACGTGCTGTCGAGCAACGGCGAGGCCGTCTTCCTGCGGCACCAGGTCTTCGACTTCAACGGCCATCGGCAGGACGAGGCGACTGCCCACCTGCACGGGGCGGACGGTTTCTTGAGCGGCGATACGACCAACCGTCTCCAATGGAGCTATGCCCCAAGGTATACCTCGCTGCACCAGGGCGCGTTTTACGATATGCGGCTCAGCCGCACCCTGTACCCGTCCGGACGAATCCTCGTGGAAGACGAGCAGGTGATCTACGGTTTCGGCCAGAATCACTACGAACAGCCGCAGCCGGAAACGGGCGGGCAATTCGCCCTGTTCGCCGCGCCGAAGCGGAGCGACGTGCCTGCGGGACTGACGATGATGGAATACCGGCAGCTAACGATGCGTGGCGAGGCGTCGGTCGGTTTCCGCTGGTGGCGGCCGATTCCCACGCAAGCGTGGGCCATGCTGCAAGCCACCGACGTCCTGTTCGTGGCCGGGCCGGATCGCGAGGCTTTGGGCTCGGAAGCCGCGTTGGCCGGCCAGTCGGAGGGAATCCTGTTGGCCGTCTCAACCGCCGACGGCCGCCCCCTAGCCCGCGTGCCCCTGCCGAGTCCTCCCGCCTGGGACGGCATGGCCGCGGCCGAGGGCTGCCTGTTCCTGGCAACACGCGACGGCCGGATTCTTTGCCTTGCGTCGGCCGGCAAGGAATGAGAGAGATAGCCGGGATTATTCACGTAGGGTGGGCCGAGGCCGCGCAAGTCCTTGGTGGGACTGCGCAAGCCATGCCCGGCTGATTTTCACGCCGCGTGCTGGACCTACGTCGGCCTGAGCGGCCGAAGTCCCACCAAGATCATGGCTTGCTTGTCACCACCCTACATCCTGCTGAATAATCCCGGATAGAAGGATGGCGACAGGAAGGCACTTGAGGGATATGGTTGTCCGAACACACACGGTTGCGTTTGTTTCGCTCACCCGCTTCTCGTCATGATCTTTCTGCCCCCAATCTTTCTGCCATCTTCCCCTTTCCCTTTTTGCAACAGGTTATAAGGAAGGGGAAACGGGAAGGGGGGGGAAGGCTTGGTGTGGTAACATCTCGCCGCCTCCCTATCTGACTTTCCATTTTCCCCCTTTCCCCTTCTTCCCTTTTGGTGTGGGCACGTCCGCTGACGCGCCTTCGTTAGCTAGCATTGGTGCCAAATCACTAACTTATGATCGATGCCGCGACAGCATTCGGATTATGCTCCAAATTGTGCAAAACACTCCAATTACCACCCGCCGATTCCTCTTGGCGGCATTGGTTCCGTTTGTTATAGTTCGGCCCCCAGTTAACCGTTCACAGGGGTAGCGGCGTGGGCAGTTTTCTCCGCTGCATGCAAAGGGGACAGTCCCATTTTCGCGGCGGATCGGTTGGCCGATTAAGCAAATTGCCCTTTGTGCCGCGAAAATTGCGACAGTCCCCTGCGAACGGCTACGCCGCCAGAAACCTATTCGAGTTGTCCGGACAGAAGCCAGAAGCATGCCCACGGTTGCCCATCGAGCTTGCGCGCTGAGCGTTTGGGGTCTAGCAGTCGCCCTCATCGCGGGCTGCTCGAGTTTCCCCTCGGTGCCGTTTTTCGGCAGGGAAGAGCCCGACGTGGTGCCGGGCGTGGTGCCGCCGGGCGAACGCGTAACCGAACTGCGCAAGCTGCGCGAGGAGGCTGGCAAGACGACTGCCGAACAGAAGGAGCAAGTAGCCGCCCGCTTGGCGGGACAGATTGCCCAAGAGACCGACGCTTCGCTCCGGGCCGAGATCGTTCGCACACTGGCCGCCTATCCGACCGATCAGGGCAGGCGGATTATGCGGCATGCCATGGAAGACAGGGACCGGCAAGTCAGGATCGCCGCGTGCGAAGCCTGGGGGCAACTCCGCGACTCCGAAGCCGTCCGCTTGCTCGGCGAGGCGCTTAGTGACGACAGCGACATCGACGTGCGACTGGCGGCGGCCAAGGCATTGGGCAAGACCGGCCATCCCGAGGCCGCCGCGGCACTGGCGCCGGCACTGGCCGACTCGGACCCGGCCATGCAATACCGGGCCACGCTCTCGTTGCGCCAGGCGACGGGCAAGGATATGGGCACCGTGGCCGCCTGGCGGCGGCACCTCAATCAGGCGTACACGCCCGAGGCCCGGCCCAGCGCCGTGGCCGAACGCCCGCACTCGATGCATTGACCGGGAACCACCCGAGTTGCCGTTCTGGGCGGTTTGCCATCGAAGCCGGCGCAAAATCTTTCCTCACACGGACACTTTGCGCTGTTGATCGTTGCGGGTGTAGGCCGTATGATAGGTAAGTCTCTCAATGTGTTCGTCCCACGCCCAACCCCCGGCGGCTTCGCGGATGCAGGCGCTTCGCTTCACAGAACGATTTCAGAGCCTTCTGGGCCTGGCAGGCTCCGTGGCCGACTCGATTGGCGCCGAGGGGATTCTACTGCTGTTGGACGGTACGGCCGACTGGCAGCGGCTGAGGCGACTTAGCGGGAACCAGAAGGTGGTCGTGGCGGGAAGCAACGCCGAGGAGTCGGCTGCGGCGGCCGACTCTGGACTGATGCACGTCCACGTGGGCATGCCCGACGCTCCGGTCTACGAACGGCTAACCCAGGCGGTGCTTGAATCGGTTGCCGACGACCTCTTCTCTTCCGGCTCGCAGGTGGTGGCCCTTTACGCCGGTTTCGACGCCGACACGATCGACTCGATCAGCGTGATCAACCTCGACGAACACCTGAACCGGCTGACCGGCCGCGACCTGCGGCAGCTCGAAACCCGCGTGCCGCTCGACACCCTCAAAATGGTGGTCGATCTGGCCGTGGAGATCGGCCGCGAGGGGCGCGAGGGGAAGCCGGTGGGCACCCTGTTCGTGGTAGGCGATGCCCGGAAGGTGCTAGCCAGCAGCCACCCGGCCGGGTTCGACCCGGTGCGAGGCTACAGCCGCAAGGAACGCAACCTGGCGGAGCCGCGCGTGCGCGAGGGCATCAAGGAGATTGCGCAGATGGACGGCGCCATCATCGTTTCGGCCGACGGTACGGTCGAGGCCGCGTGCCGCTATCTCGACTGCTCGGCGGCCGACGTGACCCTCTCGAAGGGCCTCGGCGCGCGGCACTGGGCGGCGGCGGCGGTAAGCCGGGCGACCAACGCGGTGGCCGTGACCGTCAGCGAGAGCAACGGCACGGTGCGCATCTTCCAGAACGGCGAGGTTGTGCTCCGCATCGAGCCGCAGCTCCGCCGCCCCATGGTCTGGAAGGAGTTCGAGTACGAACCGCCCCCCAGTGAGCTGAAGCCGTAGCCGGTCTCATGCACTCTCCGGCAAGTACGTCGCGAAGACGATCCCACTCGCTTGGGGAGTGGGGCCGAGGATCTGCGCGGCGTGAAGCTCGACGTTCCGCGCACCCCAGGAATACGCGGTGCGAATCAGGCCGGCCGCGGCGCAAGGCAGCAGGAACACCATGTTCCGGCCGGGTTGAGCGTTGAGCGAGCGCCACAGAAGGGCGGTCGCGGCGGCCTCGTCGCGAGCCACGCCGGGCCCGAGAATGTTGAACGCCGGGTGGTGGCTACCTACCAGGAACCCTTCCAATGCCCCCTCCGCGTCCTCCAGGACCAGCGTCTGCCAGGAGCCGGCGTCGTTGCGGAAGAAGAAGGCGTAGTCGGGTTCGCGGCGGATGCCCTGCAACTGATGCTCGAAATCGGCCAGCCGCGCAGCCTCGTCCGGCCGGGCAGGGCGGACTCGCTCGGCGCCCGGCGGAGCAGGCACGGTCATGCCGGCGGCGGGTACGTCGAGGCTTAAGTCCTGGTAGAACGTGTGGGGCACGAATCCCAGACGCGAATAGAGCGAGAACGAATCGAGGTTCAGCAGGCTTGAGACCAGCCGTACCGGCTTGCCCGAATCGTTCGCGCGCGCGATGGCCGCTTCCATCATAGCGCGGGCAATCCCCGAGCCACCTGCCTCCGGATCGGTCGCGACGATGCCGACCGAAACGTGCGTTTCGCGTGGATGCACGAAGCACACCCCAAGCACCTCGCCATTGGTGCCGCGCGCCACGATCCCTTCGCCCGGATCGAGCGACTCGTACACCTGCGGGAACAGTAGGAACGGCTCGTGGCTGGTGCCGAAGCGGGCGCCGGCTCGGAGGTTCTTTTCATACCAGTCCACAAGGGAACGGTGCAGCAATCGCGCCACGGGCTCATGATCGGCGGGCTGCACGGGAGAGAGGGTGTACGATCGTTTCATTTGCGTTTTGGGGGACAGGACGGTCTTTTGCAGGGAGTCCTGGCGGAGCCGCCGCGCAGGACCGTCCTGTCCCTTCTCAATGGGGTCAGATGGAGAGCAATTCGGTACCGCGGCCTTGCTGGATGAGCGGTACGTAGGTTTCGAGTTCCTCAAGCGTGGCGGGATCGGTCAGATCGACCACGGCGCCGCGTTCGGCGGAGAGATAGGCCGCCATGGTCAACTGCACGATTTCCAGGCCGTAATCGCAGTTCAACAGTGCCGGCCGCCCCTCGGCAATCGCGGCGACCAGATCGACGTTCTCGTCGGTATAGCCGTACAGGTCGGCCTCGTTCGGTTGGACGGCGAGCAGCCCCCGGCTGGACTGCGACTTCTCCAATGCGGCTTCGGCGTCGGCCACGGCCTCGGCGGCTACGTCGCCGATGAACAATTCCAGCGGGGAACGGAGCGTGTTGAACTCAAAGGCGTAGCCGGCCCCCAGCCCGTCGCACAGCAGCCGCAATCCCTGCTTGTCGTACATCCACGACACGGTGAACTGGGCCTTGACCAGTTGTCCGGTCTCCGGGTTCTTGTACGTGACCGTGCCCGTCGCGAAATCCTCGGCCGGCGTTTTCAAGTAGTCGACGCCGTACTTGTCCAGGAGTTCCTTGCGCCAGCGCGGCTGGCCCCACTTCAACAGCGAAAGATCGGCCTGGACCGATTGGGGACGGAGGAAGTCGACCGGCTTTCCGGGCGGAGTCAACATGTACCAGCCGACCGCGAGGCAGTGGCAGCCCATGTCGCTCATCACTCCGCCGCCCTGGCGCGTCGGATCCCAGAACCAGCCGTTGTGCGGTCCGGCGTGCTCCTCATTGCTGCGGAGCAAGAGCGGGGACCCCATCGAGTCCATCACCCGCGTCAACTGCCTTCGCGTGGCCTGGAGTGCCTTCATGTGCACCTGGTTCTCGAAGTACACGGTGGGCAGATTCACCTCTTTCAGCAATTCCAAGACGCGGCGCGCTTCTTTCATATTGCGCGCGAGCGGCTTCTCACAAATAATGGCCTTCAGCTTGGCCCCGGCCTTGACGGCGTCGACGATTTCTTCGACGACCTGAAGCCTTGCGAAATTGGGCATGAACAGGGCCACGACGTCCACGTTCGGGACCATCTCGCTAATGGTGCCGAAATCGCGCCCCTCGCCCAGGTTGTGCTCGCGCGTGTATGCCACCACCTTGTCCAGCGGGTCCTTGGAGACGAATCCGGCCACTTCAATGCCCTGGACTTGCCGCAGTGCCTGCAACTGAAAGCCCGCGATGAATCCGCCGCCAACAATTCCGTAACGCAAAGGTTGCATCGAAGTTCTCCTGTCAAAATCGGGTAGTGAACACGGTCCCAATCTACAAACTCAGGGTTCCTCCCACAAGTGCCGGGTCGCGGCTGTTTCGAGGATCGAAATGACGTCATCGGGCAATAAGAAGCCCTGTTGCTGAAGCTCCAGTGCCGCCTCGGCCGTGCGGGCAAGGTAATCTGCCCGGGTTGGATAACGTTCGTGAACCGATTGCCGCGGGTCGCCGAGTTGCTGCCGTTGCTGCGCGGTCGTGGCAAACGGCAGATACATGCCGTCGAGACGCGAAAGCTTGCCCCCCGCCCCGAACTCGGCTGCCCGCAGGTTCCAGCCGGTATACGTGCCCAGCGGCACGGCCACGTCGGGCAGACGGATGCCGGCAAGATCGTTGCCGTCGGCATCGACCGCGGGAACCAGCGCCCGGTAGCTTGGGCCCATCTTCGGCGGAATCACGTCGGCAATGCCCTCGGTGTGAAAGCGCGGGCCGAAGTCGAGCCGCGGCGGCTGATAGTACGCCTCGGGCAGGTTCACCCCGGGGATGCGGGGGAACTGCCGCCGAAACGTCTGGAGGTCTACCAGGGTGCCGTCGTCGATACGAGGATAGCGGCTGGCCGGCGGTTCCGTGCCGTCGCTCACCCAATTGTCCAGGGCCACCAACAACGCCCGGAGGACGGGACCACGGTCGTCCAGCGTGTTGCGCGGCTGCTGGCAAATGCCGGGCGTGTGCGGTCCCGCGCCGAGGTGCTGCGCGCTGGCGACCAGGTACACCCGCACTTCGGGCGGCATCTCCAGGTCGGTCCTGCCCTCCACGTCGGTGTGCAGCAGCGAGGCCCCCCGGCACCAGTATTCGGTGGACGATTGGACGAACATCATCCGCGGCACATGGCCCGCCGCCCGTGCGCGGGCGAGCGTACTGCCGGTCTCGCCGGTGACCGGATCGGTTTGCGGCACGGGCGCCAGCGGGAACGACTCGGAGCCCGACAACATGCCTTCGTGGTACGTCCCATATTCGGTGCTCATGCGGAAGCGGTAGTTGAACATGCCCTTGCCTGCGGCGGCGACGTGAAGCAGCGCGCCGTCGAACACGGGGCGGCGGGCTTCATCGGTATTGAGCCCCTCGTAGATGAAGTGGTTGATCACCCGGCCCGACTGAGAAATGCCGAAGATGTACGCCATTTCGACGTTGCCGGCCAGCGGGTTGGCCACGCCCTGGCGGTCCTGCTTCGCATAACGGAAAAAGGAAACGCAATCGCGCAGCGCGGCCAGGCCCAGGCCGGTCACGCGAGGTTCCTTGGCCGTGTACACCAGGTCGTACAGCCATCCGGGCCGGAAGCCCTCCTTCACGTAGACGTGCGTTGGATCGGGAACGAGTTTTCCATCTTCCCATCGACCGAACGCCCACTCACCGTGCGGAATCTCGATGCCCGGCGCATCGCGGCTGGGGCGCATGGTGAGCGTGGCCTGCCGGTTATCGAGCGAGACGGCGGGAAAGGCGTCGGAGATGCCCCACGGGCTCCACGAGAACGCGCGGCTGAAGGTCCGCTCCGTCGTCGAAATCTCCAGGTGCGCCGGCCCGGTAATCATCTCGCCGTTCTCGGTGGCTACCGGCAGCCCCGCGAGCAGGCGATGCTGGCCGTCCTCGACGACCTCGCCATTCCAGCCGGACCACAGGATCGAATAGCCCTGGTTGAGGAGGAAACCGTCACCGGCATGTTCCAGGGTCGTGGGGTCGTTGGTGCGCTCGGCGTTGTTGAAGGTCCACAGTGCCAGCTTATTGCCGCGGTTGTGTACATCGTACAAGATGCGCCGGTTGCCGCGCCCGGGATCAACCGGCTTGAGCAGGAAGAAATCGGTCCAGCACTCAACCCGTCCGCGATCGTTGCGCGGGGCAAGCTTCAAATCATGGATGCGCGCGTTGGCCGGGTCGTCGGGGTCGACCTCGACGATCATCCGGCCCGCGATGCGCTCGTAAGGGCCCGCCGCTCCGAAGCGATGCCCATCGGCGAACGGCGCCCGCTCGCGAATTTCCAGGCGCACGACTTCGGCAGAAGCCGAACCGACAAACCCGGCAAGAATACCGAGGGCCAGGGTAACGGACGAGGCGACTTCCCAAACGGCATACGTACGTGAACGTGCCGACTGCTCTTTGTATTTCATGATGGCTCCACTAGGCTGAGAGGAATCACTCGTGCGTTCCCAGAAACCGCTTCCGGGACCGCGACAAGCCGATTATGGTGGACGCATTGCGAGGTGTCAAGTAAGGCGCTGCTCGGCGCGCCCGGCCGGCGATCCGGCAATCGAGAGAGCGAGCAGAAGGATCGCGACTTACGCGCATGTCCCAGCATGCGTACGCCGTCCGAGTGAGAGCGTTCCTGTATTTCCGCCGAAGTTGAGCCCCCGGTTTGTATCGGCTACAATCGTAGTGTGGTCCTCCATGGGCGCCGGAACGCCTTTGCTCGCTGGTGCATCCCGGCGGCTTGTGGCCCATGCTCGGCCACGGCAATAGTCCCGTATCCCCCACCCTCGACCTTCCCCAAGGAAACACCCGACATGCAACCCACCATCGATCGCCGCGATTTTGTGCAAATGGGGGTCGCTGCCAGTCTGGCAAGCGGCCTGGGCGCTTCATTACACGCCGAGGAGCCGAAACCACCGATTCGACTGGGGGTGGTCGGGGTCGGCGGCCGCGGGACCTATCTGCTCCGCGTGGCGCTGGCTGCCGGGGTGGAGGTGCCGGCGCTGTGCGACGTCAACGAGGCGAACCTGGCTCGAGCGACGGAACTTGTAGCCCAGGCGCGCGGCGGCGCCCGCCCCGAGGGCTATTCTCAGGGGCCGGAAGACTACCTCCGGATGCTCGAACGGGATGACCTCGACGCCATCCTCGTCGGCACCGGAATGCAGATCCACGCGCCCATTTCCGTCGCGGCCATGAAGGCCGGCAAGCACGTGCTGTGCGAGGTCGCCGCCGCAATGACGCTCGACGAGTGCTGGCAACTGGTCGACGCCGTCGAGGCGACGGGCAGAATCTACATGATGGCCGAAAACTGCTGCTACTGGGAGCACGTGATGATGGTCGACCAGATGGTCGAGCAGGGGCTTCTTGGCGAACTGACTTTCGCGGAATGCGGGTATGTCCACGATTGCCGAAGCCTGAAGCTGGCCGCCGACGGATCGCTTACCTGGCGGGGCGAGATGATTCGCGACCAGGCGGGCGACAACTATCCGACGCACAACCTCGGTCCGGTCGCCCGCTGGTTCGGCATCAACCGGGGCAACCGATTCGTTTCGCTGGTGAGCCGAGCGACGGGCCAACGTTCGTGGCAAGCCTTTCTCGCCGAAAGGCTGCCGCCGGAGCATCCGACGCGCAAGATCGAGTATAAGGGCGCCGACTCGGTATCGACGCTGATTCACACGGCCAACGGGGCTCTGATCGACGTGCGTTACGACATCTCATCACCGCGCCCCGCGTGGGGGCCGTACTTTGCGCTGCAGGGCACCAAGGGCAGCTTCGAAACACGCACCCAGCGGCAGATCTGGCTCGAAGGGCGAACCGAAGGCCATAAGTGGCAGCCACTGGCCGACTACGCGTCTGAGTTCGAGCCGCCCAAGTGGCGGCAATTCCGCGAG
Organism: Thermoguttaceae bacterium; assembly: GCA_034005525.1. Classification (GTDB taxonomy): domain Bacteria; phylum Planctomycetota; class Planctomycetia; order Pirellulales; family Thermoguttaceae; genus PWXP01. The sequence continues at coordinate 35,361 of JAVEUP010000012.1, forward strand.
CAGGCACAAGCTACCGGACACGGCGGCGCCGACTTCTTCGTTATCCACGAGTTCCTTGACGCCGTACGCAACGGAGGCCCCTCGCCGGTCGACGTCTACGACGCCGTCGCCTGGAGTTGCATTATTGCCCTCTCTCACAAATCGATCGTCGAAGGCGGACGCGAGCAGGAGGTTCCCGACTTCACTCGCGGCAAGTGGAAGGCATAGCCGGCTACCGCTCCGCCGGCAATTCCTTGATGAAGATGTTGCGGAACTGGATGCAGCTTGAGGCCGGCCCCCAGCGGCCCGTCTCTTCGTTGTACCGGCCGTGATGCTGCAATGCGATGGACCCGCTTTCCGGCACGCCGGGCAGTTGGGCGTTCTCGATCACCGTCTGCCCGTTGAGAATCACGGTCAACCGGTCGCCGCGCATCACGACCTTCTGCCGGTTCCACTCGCCTAACGGCTTGTCGGCATTGACGCGCGGCGTCACGGCCTCGCGCACCTCCTCGGGCATGTTCTTATCGGTCCGGTAGCCCCACACCTCGCCGGAACCCATCGGGTTCATCCAGATGTTCATCTGCGCTTTTGACGTGCCGCGCACATAGACGCCCGAGTCGGGTGAATGGACAATGGGGGAACCGTCGGCCTCGGTTTCGGTGCCGTAAAGCTCCTTGGCAGTCTTCAACCGCCAGTCAATCAAGGGGGTACAAGAACCGAAAACCCTTGACACCGCCTCCGTGCCGAACGTCTAATAGTGATGTAGGGCAGGTATCCTGATGCCTGACCAGGGAAGCGACACGCGGCTTGGGCGGCAGGATGCCTGGACTGGAGGCTGTTCGCTTTCTCGACAACGCAGGTTACACAACGGAACTTTCAGACGGGGACCAACCAATGATGAACTATCGGCTCGGAACTGTCGTCCTGATGGCTTTGTTCGCTCCGGCGTCGCTTTTCGCGGCGGGGCCGCTGGCGTTCTCCGTCGACGAGGAGACACAGAGTTATACGATCACCGACGCGGGGCAGCCGGTCCTGACGTATCGCTTCGGCGAGGTGCCGTTGCCGGCCGGGGTCGAAGCGGGCCATTTCAGCAAGGGGGCTGCGCCCTACAACGGCGCCTACTTCACCGACGGCAGCCGGTACGGGGGCGAACGGAGCAACTATATCGATCCCCTCTACGGATTCCACGGCGAGCCGCTTACCGCCGACTATCCGAAAGATCATCTCCATCATCGCGGGCTCTGGTGGAGCTGGTGCGAAGTGCGACACAACGAGAAGATCGGCGATCTCTGGGCCGTCTGCAAAATTCGCGCCTATCCGGTCAAGATCGCAAAGATGGAGGCCGACCACGAGCATGCCGTATTGCAGGCGGTAAACCATTGGCGCTACGACGACGACCCGGCCCCGGTCCTGACCGAGACGGTTACGATTCGCGCATCGAAGACCGCGGGAACCGAAGGAGCCCGGAGCCGCACGGTCGACGTCGACGTCCGGCTTGAAGCGCTGGTCGATGGCGTGGCGATTGCCGGCCGCCAGAAGGTCGATTACGGCGGCTACGGCGGTATGACGGTACGGTTACACCCCGAGGTGAAGGAGTATTCGCTACGGGCCGTGCATCCGCATCCGGACCAGTGGCGCGGCGACGACCTGGCGATCGTCCAGCGGGTGACCGATCCGGCCGCGCTGGACAACGCCGCCTGGCTGGCGCTCTACGGCAAGTACCCTGCCGCCGGCGTGGCGAATCCCGGCTTCACAACGCTGATGATGTTCGAGTCAAAAGAGACGCCGCTCTATCCGAACAACTTCCGGTACTACGGCACCACGTGCACTTCCTTGGCCTTTCCGGGCAGGACGGTTTTCCCGATCGAGAAAGGCAAGCCGCTCGACTACCGGACCCGGTTGGTGATACGCGAAGGGAAGACCACCCTCGAACAGGAGAAAGCTGCCTGGCAGGCGTATCAGCGCTGATCGGCTTCCGTCAGTCGGGCCTGGCGGCGGACAATCGCGGACAAGAACCCAGTCGCGAGTTTCGGCAACGGCGGCATCCACAGGATCTGATCTACTGTGGCCTGGAAACGGAAGAGCCATGCCCTTTCTTTCGCCCGCCCTCACTCAGCCGTGATGAGGAGGACGCGGTCGACGAACATCGCATCCAACTCGGGACTGTGTCCGTGGGCGAACCAGAAGTACGCGCCGGCGACGAAGTCGACAGGGCCCAGGTCAATCCAGCGGAACTTCCGGTCGAACGAGCCGTCGTCCGTCGTGAAATCTTTCGCCAAGAGGGACATGGACTTGAGTGACTTCTTGCCCTTCGAGTCGTAGACTCCCCAGGAGCCGAGCCGGCCTTCCTTGATCGTCCCTTCGCATCGCAGGGAAGCAAGAATCCGGTACTTCCCGCGAACGGGCGGTGTGTAGTTGGTGTTCCAGTCAACCTTCGTTCCCATGCGTACGCTCTTGCCGTTCCAGGCTTCCGCGTCCTCGACAATCGTCGCCGCATCATGGACGTTGTTGAACGCCAGCGCGTCGAAAACAACCCAGCCGTCTTCCGGGACGTCCTTGCAGATGTCCGGCGGGTTCTTCTGCGCCAGGAAGCCTGCCTTCAGGCCTTCGAGGTACGTGCCGAAGTTCTTCTCTTGTGAGATGACGGCCGCTTTCGTCTTGAATTGCAGGCAGAGATGCGTGAACTCGTCGGCCGCTCCGAGCGGGTCTTTCGGCCCAAGGAACGGCAGCTTCTTCTCGCGAGCCTCACACCGAAGTGGATAATAACGACTCAGCCAGACGTGGTCGATGCCCATCTTGGACTTCCGCAATCGCCGCAGCTCGTCGGAATCGGGACCGTAGGTTGCCGTTGCCGTCTCGACCGCCTTGTTCATGATCTCGGTAACCTGGTTGAGAGCGGCCAGGTCAAGCCACTTCGCCGAGTTCATGCCGAAACACCCCAGGTAGATCTTCTCCTTTTCCGCCTGCGCGATCAGGACGTCCCAATACTGCTTGATGAGCGGAGCGACTGCCTCGCCGTAATAGCCGCGGAGAAAGTCGTCAATCAGTTCTTCCGCGTCGAGGTGCGGTTCCCACATGGCGCGCAGCAGCAGCCAGTTCTTCAGCTCGCAGAAGTCGTCGCCTTCTCCCTCTTCAAACAGGCCGATCGCGCCATGCTTGACGAAATAGCGCACGTTCGGAACGAGAACGCGAAGGTTCGGATGCGGACCGAGGTAGTCGTTGTAGTTCGTCGTGTAGTCCCAGATGAACAAGTATTTCGCCAGCTTGCTCCAGGCTTCCATGTCGGCGGCGAACTTCTGGTTCTGCTCCCCGTCGAGCGGCTGGATATAGGAACACTCGATCGTGCAAAGGCGAATCAGCACATTGTCGCGAGGTTTGATCGTCTTCGGCGGCTTGCGCGTATACTGGTATGCCAGCGATTCGACCAGGACGTCGGGAAACTCCTTCTCGACCGCCTCCGCCACCTTGTTAAGCATGAAGACAAGCGTACCTGCGTGGCTTTCTTCCGCGTCGTCCATTGCCTTGCACTTCTCGCAGGTGCAGAACCCATACCAGTCATTCTGGGAGACGTCGATCATCTTGGCATCCGGATGCCTTCGCAGCGTCTCCAGGACGTTCTTGGTCAGCTCCGCAATCATGGCTTCGTTGGTGAGGCAGAGCTGTGCGCGTTCGTGCTTCCGTTTGCCGTCGATTTCCGAGTACCATTCCGGGTGGGCGTCGAAATACTTGTCCGGCGGCAGATATTTGTAGAAGGAATGGACGAAATTGACGATCCGAACCGCGCCGCCGTACTCCGGGGTCAGGTTCCCGTTGCCCTTCATGCGGGCGGAGAAGACGGTTGGCTGGGCGTTGCGATGGTACATTTCGCGCGAGATCATCTGAGGCGCGTAGGAAACGGCCAGATCGTCGGCCACGACAAGCGTCGGCCTCTTCGGCACGAACGTATCTTCCGGCGTCCACCAACGAACGCCCACGAAATCCTGCAGGAACGAATAGACGGCATACAGACAACCGCGTTTCTCGTGGCCTGCGAGGATTAAGTTGCCATCGTCCATCTTGATCAGGATTTCGTCGAACTTGTAGTCCTTCTTCGGAGCCTTCGCCGTATCGCCGATGAAGATCAACGATTGCCCACCGGCGGGCGCGTCCTTCTCGGCAATCGTCTGGAAATCGGCCGCAGTAACGAGTTTGAGATGTTCCGACAGTTCGCGAGCAGCGGTCTTTTCGACAGTTGTCGGTTCGTCGGGCAGGACAATCGTCCAATCGGTCGCGCCGTCCTTCGCCAGTTCAGCGGAATACAAAAAGGCTGGCAGAAACAGAAGACCGAACAACAGAAGGAGGGTTCGTTTCATGGCGTGGGTACCTGTGTTGCGTGGTGCAGAATGCCGAAACGTCGGCAAGTGAGGATTGGATGGCGGGAACGATCCTCGACCGTACAAAGATAATTGTCCTGCCGTCAAAAGCGATTGTCAAGGGTCCGCAAGCCCCCACAAGGGAGAGGCTCGGGAAAGGCGCGCAGCCAGGTTTGAGGTTGCTCCGCGGTGAAACGATCAGGGAAACGGGCGCACCGGGCTGCCATACTCACAACGGCTTAGCCGGGACGGCTCTTCCGTTTCCAGGTGCAGACTGCTCTACCAGGAGACGGCACAGCGGCGTGTGCCTGCTACATTGGTGCGGCCTGCACCTAGAAACGGGAGAGCCGCCCGGATTATTCATCATGCCGGTGATCGTACACGTGGTCGTCGACCTCGTGGATATGCTCCCGGAATCGGCCGGACTCTTCCAGGTGCTGATGCACCCGCTTGCCGTGCAACTTGGGAACGACAACCATGGCGCCGGCAACCTCGCCGATGGTCACGTCGATGTGGAACACCTCGCGGATCACGGCAGGCGTGACGATCTCCCTTCCCCCCGACGCGAGCACGCGGCCCTGTCTCAAGAGGATGAAGCGGTCCGCAAACCGCAGCGCGTTGTTGATGTTGTGCGTCACTACCAGCGTCGTCATGCCAAGATCCCGCGTCACGGCATGCAGCAGGCTCATCACCTCGATCTGGTTGACCGGATCGAGATGGTTGATCGGCTCGTCCAGCAGTAGGACCTTCGGTTCCTGCGCCAGAGCGCGGGCGAGAACCACCTTCTGCAACTCGCCTCCGCTGAGTTCCGTGGCAGGCCGCATCGCCAGGTGGTCCAGCCGCACCAGTCGCAGCAGCGACTCGATCCTCTCGACGTCGCTTGCATCCGTCCGGCCGCCGTCCCGGGCTTTCCTTCCCAGCAGGACTGCCTCGAACACCGTGCAGTGGGCCGCCTCTTCCCGCTGGGACATGTAGCCGAAGTAGCGGGCGATCTCTCGACCACTCATGGCGGCGACCGCCTTGCCGTCCACCAAAACCGAGCCCGTACGGGGGCGGAGCAACCGGTTGAGGGTCTTCAGTAAGGTCGTCTTTCCAGACCCGTTTTCGCCCAGGATAGCTGCAAGACAGCCACGCGGCAGTTCCAACGTGACCCCGCGCAACACCTCCTCGCCGGAGTAAGAGAAATGAATATCGTGGACTTGCAGCGTCATGACCGTACGTTCCCGTGCCTCAGGAGCAGGTAGAGGAAGACCGGCCCGCCCGCAAACGACGTCAGGATGCCGACCGGCAGGACGACCGGCGCCATGACCGTCCGGGCCAGCAGATCGGCCACCAGGAGGAGCAACCCGCCAGCGAGGGCGGCATAGGGAAATAAGAACCGGTGATCCTCGCCGATGACCATCCTTATCAGGTGCGGGGCGATCAGGCCCACGAACCCAATGACGCCTACAAACGCCGTCGTCACCGACGCCACCAAGGCGGCAAGCACCAGGGCCGTCAACCGAAGCGAAACAACGCGGACGCCCAGGCTCCGCGCCGTATCATCGCCCCAAGTCATTGCGTTGAAGTGCCATGCCTTCCAGAGGAAATACCCGCCCGCCGGCAGCAGAATCACGGTAATCATCGCCAGTTCAGGCCATTGCGCCTTCTTCAGATCGCCAAACGTCCAGAACACGGCCGACGCCACCTGGTTCTCCGAAGCGAAGTACTGCAAAAGCATGGTGGCCGATCCAAAGAACGCGCTCAATGCAACCCCGGCCAGGATCAACGCCGCAGGCGAAAGATCGCGCAACGACGAGAGAAGCACAAGCGCCGCGATGGTAACCAACGAACCCACAAAGGCACACACGGCCAGGACGTAGGGCGAAGATGCAGCCACGCCGGCCGTCTCGCCGGCCACGGCTGTCCCCGCGCCAAGGACGATAATCGCGAACGTCGCCCCGAAAACGGCGCCTTGCGAAACGCCGAGAGTAAACGGCGAAGCCAGCGGGTTTCTCAGCACGTTCTGCATGGCCGCGCCGGACAGCCCGAGACATGCACCGGCCAGCAGAGCCGCCAGCACCTGCGGCATGCGGATGTTCCACACGACATGCGAGGTTGTCTTTTCGGCCCCGGAAAACACTGCCTGAACCAGTTCGCCGAGGCCGATCGGATAGGCGCCGGTCCGCAAGGAGATGGCGGCGAGCAGAACCATCAGGCACAACATCGCGCAACCGAAGACGACCCTTCTCCGCACGTGCTGGGCGTACTGGACCTTCAAGCCGGCTTCGCGCATGTTACCACTCCACCGGTCCAGTCGCAGGAAAACGCAGTACCCGATAGGCCGGCAACTCCCGATCGGGACGGACGCCGAGGAACGCGGCCATGATCTCCTCGGCCTTTTCTTTCATGTCGACGTCATGGAACGACTCCGGATACACCGACTTGCCGATGAAATAGGCGTTGAGCAGGGCCAGCTCGATGTTCGTGTTGTAGTAGTTGTACGGCAACACGGAGAACACCTGCCCCGCCTCGGCGGCCTTCAGAAGCCGGTAGAAGTCCCGATTCTTCTCGAAGTCATCGTTGAGGATCGACCGGCTGCCGGTATCGATAAAAATGAAGTCCGGGTTCCATAGCAGGATCTGCTCCTTGTCGAGGAAGAAGTGCCCTGACCTGTCCAGGCCATCGGCCAGGTTGCGCACCTGGGCCAGGCGGGCCGGAGGATAGCCTGCCTCCGTACTGGTCAGGCCATGCGCGCCCTTGTGCGAAATCCCGCCGAAATAGGCGGTCGGCCGGTCGGCCTCCTTCATCGCGGCGGTTCGCCTCTTGAGATCGTGCTCCGCCGTCGAGAGATAGTCGTTGACTGCCGCGGCGCGATCCTCCCTGTCGAGCACTTCGCCGAGGAGCACGAGAGACTGCCGTGCCTCGTCGCGCCAGACGCCCAACTCGCCGTACGACAGGTAAAGCACCGGGACGCCGGTCTTCGCCTGGATATTGTCGAGCTGGCCAGGTTCCATACTCACGGCCACAATCAAGTCGGGCCGGCACATCAGGAGCCGCTCGAAGTCGGGCAGGACACCGGGACCACCGGTCCCCACGACCGGCAGTTCGAGGAATTGCCCGCCAAGCGTACTCGAATACGGCCGCTCGTACACGTTGCACGACATGCGCCGCTCGAAATCTTCGATCCCCACGATTCGGTCGACCGCGCCAAGATACGTCACAAGCCGGAGCGCGCCGGGCCCAAGCGCAACAAGGCGCTCCACCTTGTCCGGAACGGCGACCGTCCGGCCTGCGAGATCGGTCACCGTTCGATCGCCCACGCCGGTCTCGTGCCGGCACGACCACGAAGATAAGGCAATCAGGACCAGGACGATGGCAGCCGGAATGCTCGTTGCAGGTTGTGGGCGGCGCGTCGGCCTGTCCATGTCGATCTCATCTTTCAGGTCAAGAAGGCGGCCCGATGGGTTCTTCGCATACGGGATGTTCCACTGATTCGGCCACCAAGCCCGGTGCCGCGTCGAGGTGGGCAAGTCGTCCGAGCAGCAACCCGGCCGCGGCGACCGCCCGACCGAGCATGTCGCGAGCCGATCAGGCTGACTCGATCGTCGGCAAAGGGAGCAATAGGAAAATCGATTTCTCCCATGGAATACAAAAATAGACGGGGGGGAATGGAAAATCAAGGGGGCGCAGGCAGGAAAGGACCGCCTTGGACTTCTGATGGAATCTGCTAGAATCACCAACTGACACGATCGAAACAGGGAGTCTGCCACATGCCGATCCTCGGGAAGGAACCGAGCATTTTCCCGCAAGAACTGCTGGAGCCGGAATCGCTCGTCCGGTGCGAGCGGCGGTGGCAGGTTCTCTACACGAAAGCCCGGCAGGAAAAGGCCCTCGCGCGCGAGTTGCTCAAGCGGAGTGTTCCTTTCTACCTGCCGCTGATTGCCAAAGAAGGCATTTCACGCGGACGCCGGACCGTTTCCCACATCCCGCTGTTTACGGGATACCTGTTCCTGCTCGGGAATGTAGACGAGCGGCTCAGCGCGCTAAAGACGAACCGCATCTCGCGCATCCTCGACGTGGACGACGCCGAGCCGCTGGTGTACGACCTGCGGCAGATCCATCAGTTGATCGCGTCCGGGGCTCCGCTGACTGCCGAGAGCCGGTTGGTACCCGGCAATCGCGTCCGGGTGAAGCACGGCCCGTTTGCCGGGCTTGAGGGGACGGTGCTTCAGCGCCGCGGCAAAACCCGGCTGTTGGTGGCAGTCAACTTTCTCCAGCAGGGCGCGTCGGTCGAGGTTGAAGACTTCTACCTCGATCCGATTGACTAAGGCGGATGATTCATGCAGGGTGGGACTTACAACGATTCGGGATCGAATTGCAGTCGGAAGTGGCGGACGAACTGCTTCTTCGTCTCACCGCCGTCGATCACGACGGTGATCGTCCCGTCCTTCGCGGCGCGGGCTTGCGCGAAGAACAGCCCATCGTCGGCGACCGGCGTTTCCCGGCCGTTGACGGTAATCGTCGCGCCCGGCTCGGCCCAGCCGTGGACGTCGACCGAGGCGTTGTTGGCAATGACCGAGTGTTCCGGCGGGTTGGTTTGCAGAATCGCGCGCGGTGCCCGGGCCAGGTCGCATGCTTCCTCGATTGCCTGGCGGCGCGCAGCATAGAGCACATCGGGATCGCGAGAGAAATCAGTGTAGGTACGCACCACTTGTGAAGCGATTTCCACGCCGCGGCGGGCCGGGTCGATCAGATCGGCTGCACGCGGGCTGAGTTCGTCACGGAGTTCCGCGATCTTGTCTTCCAGGAGCCGGAGGCATTCGTAGTCTTGAATGCCGGCGCGCATCTGCTCCGACCGGAGCGAGTCGAGCAGGCCGCCCGGCTTCGGGTAGACGTGCCATCCGTCGCCGCGGTGCTTGCCCGGGGCGCCCAGCGGGTCGTCGGTCCAAGCGTTGTAGCCCCAGTGCAGATAGCCGGCCAACCGGTAGCGGTAGTTCAGCCAATGGAGCAACCGGGTTTCGATCAGGGCGACGTCAACCGTCTTGTTCGGCAGCGAGCCCTCCTGATAAATGCCGACCGTGTACAGCCACAGCTCGTAGCCCTCGCGCTGTGCCGCCTCATACGCTTCCTGCCAGGTGGCAAGGTGGTCGAGCTTGGGCACCCAGACTTCGAGCCGGTCGCGAAAGTGGGTGGTCTCGATGGCGTCGATCCGGCGCAGCTCCGGGGCGTGGCGATGGACGAAATCCGACACGTCGCGCCAGAGCAGAATGTTGTGATTGGCCGGCTCGTCGCAGATATGAAACAGTGTCTTGTCGAGCCACTCCTTTTGCCGCAAATGGTCGACCAGCATCGGCAGGAACAGCGGCAGAAACTCCTCACCCGCCATGCGCCGCGTCTTGCCCGTGGCCTCGTCTTTCACTGAGAAGTCCCTCAACGCGATCTCGGTGCTCGACCAGCCGCCCTCGCCGTGCCGTGCCACGAAGCCGGTTTCCATGGCGCTCATGCAGCCGGTGTCCCAGAAGATCTGTGCCCGGTGGTCGAATCTCTCGAAGTCGCAGCGGAGTGTGCCGTCGACCGACAGGGTCCATCCAATCAACTCAAGGGGTACACGAAACACGTTCAACCGATGGTCGGCCATGTTCTCGGCATACACGCGAAGCATGTTGTCGAGTTGCTCCTGGTCGGCCGGGTCGATCCCGTGATGCTGCTCAAACCGGCCAGTCGAGAACCACAAGGTCGCCAGCAGGTTGCGATCGTGCGGGAGCGCGAGTGGATAGACCTGAAGCACCACCGGCAGCGACTGCTCGACCTCACCCGCGGCAACCGTCACTGCACCGCGGTACTCACCCGGTTCGGCCGTGGCGGGAATGCGAAGGGTCAGATAAATGGCCTTCAGCGAATCCTCGGCAACCGACGTTTGCCGCTGTTCCGAAAGGCAGTCGGGAAAGCGGGCCGGAGCCGGCCGAACCAGGTCCGACTTTCGCAGCTTCGGGGTGTTCTCCTCGATGGAGATGCTCTCGACGAACCGCCATTGAACATGTTCCTTGGCAATGGACGCCGATCCGCCTGCGTGCTGCAGCGGGCCGACCGATACGGTCAGCGCGTCGATATTGGAGTGGGCACGAACCGCGCACTGGGCCGACAGGACTTCGCTCTGCAGGCCGAATACCCGGATCTCTTCAGCCCCGCCGGCGGACCAGGCATAGCCGTCCTCGAACACACGGACGGCGTCGCTGGCCGGATAAAGACTGAACGGCTTTTCGTTGCCCTCCGCGTCTGCACCCAGCAAAGCAAAGACCGAGACCAGCACCGCGGCAAGAGTCGCATAAAATCGCAACGTCGTCATGACCAACCCCTTTCCCAAGTGTCCTAAAACCATGCGTCAGCCTATCCGATAGCATACCGCTTCGGCCTTGCGTTTCTGCAGATGCCGTGATCGCCCGCGTTAGCCGCCCCGTCAATTGCCTTCCGGGGCCTCTTGCCAAACGCCCATCAGCCAGTCGGCCAGCAGCCCGATTTCTTCTTCGGACAGCAGGTGGTCTTCGGGTTTGGCGTCCAGCGGCGCGTAGGTGGGCATGCGGTCGTTCGTGTCGCCGTAGAACCGCCGGTGCGTCGGGGCGCGCGTGATGCCGATGGTCCATTCGCGCGAAGCGTAGCCGGTCAGGTCCGGAGCGGTGCCCAGCGAGCCGCGGTCGTGGAACTTGTGGCAGTCGGTACAGCCGAAGTCGAGAATCAGCTCGCGGCCTTCCTTGATGACGTCCGCGTCACGCCGGTCGATTTCCGCCTGCGAAGGCAGCTTGGCCTCGGCCGACAAGGCGGCGACCAGCTTCTCGCGGTCGGCGCGGTCCTCGTCCTCCATCTCCTTCTCGTTGAACATGGTGCGTACGAACTCGACCATCTTCCCAGCGCGGAACGCGGTCTTGCCGAAGTATTCGTCGCTGGTAATGCGTTCGACGTCGAGCCATCCCGCGACCCACTCGCGCGTCCCGTAGGCGCCGAGGTTCGGGGCCGAGACCTCCTCGGAGATGATCTCGTGCTCGACCGCGCCGGAGTGGCTGTGGCAACTGGCGCACTGCGCCGTGAATAGTTCGGGGCCGCGCATCTTGGGATCACGTCGGAGCAGACCCAGGGCGCCGTCGGGCGGAATCCCGCCATTCAGATGGGCCAAAAGGACGACCCGCTCCGCGCGCTCCTTCTCGTTGACAATTGCGGCCTGATGCTGCTCGTCGGCGGCATCGCGGGCAAGCGTAATGCATGCCAGAACGATATTGCCCAGCACCAGCACCGCCACGACGCCCAGGTTGAACAGGTACCCACCCCGGCCGCGGCCGGTGAAGGGCATGGCCAGCACGAGCAGCATGGCAATTCCGGGAATCACGAAGATGGGCACGATCCCGTACTCGCCTGGGAACAGGTGGACCAGTTCGTATAGACCGAGGAACGCCCACTCCGGCCGGGCGGCGGCGTACGTGTCGGCCGGATTCGCCGGGCTCCCCAGCGGGATGCCCGCATGGGGCGGCGTGGTGCCGTGACTTAGCGACAATCCCAAGATCAGCACCATGAACACGGCGCAAGCAATCGCGGCAGGGAGCGTCGCCGCCGGCCAGCGCACTTCGGTGGATTGTCCGGCCTTGGCTTCCTGACGTTCGGCGCGCGACAGCAGATAATGCAGCAGCACGAGCAGCGCGATGAAGGAGCCGCCGAACAGGCCGATGTGCAAAGCCTGAAAACGGGGCAGCGTGAGATGCCCGAACACCGGTCCCGGACCGCCAATGGCAACCTTGTAAAGGTCGCCTCCCACCAGTGGGACGAGTTTCAAGTAGCTGAAGCGCACGAGGCTTGCCGAATAACTGTTGCGGTCCCAGGCGAGCAGGTCGCCGGTGAGCATCAGGCCCAGGGACACGCAGCCGAGAACCACCACAGTCCAGAACACCAGTTCGCGCGGCTTGCGGTATTCGGCGGTCACGACCAACTGGATCAGGTAGAGGCCGATCAACAGCACGAGCAAGTTCGCCGTGTAGTGATGCAGTGCCCTAAGAAGCCATCCGGCGGACACGTAACTCTGAAGATAGTACACGCTCTCCCACGCCGAGTTGTCGCTGGGCGTGTAGTAGCTCAGCAGCACGAAGCCGGTTATACCTTGCACGACGACGGCAAAAAGCAACACGGCGGGAATAATACGTTTCCAGGCCGCGCCGCGCGGCACAGGATGTTCCGCCCAGAGTCGCCAAAGCTCGACGGCACCGAGCCGTTCGTCAATCCATTGGAGTACGGTATTCATGATTCTGCCACCTTTTCCGAAGTGCCGGTAACGAAGTTCTCGAACTTCACCCAAACGTCGCTGTCGCCGCGGATTTCCACCTCAAGCGCATCCATGTCGCGTGGACTTGGCGAAGGCCGGTCCGTGCGACGTCCTTCAAGGTCGAACCCGGCCACGTGGCACGGGCAGAAGAAACGCGGACCGTCCGGCGTGCTGTCCAGCCCGATAATGCACCCAGCGTGCGGACACACGACCTGGAACGCCGCGACGGGCTTGTCCTTGTCGCCGGTCCGCCGGAGCCACACCGCTCCGATAGGCTCGCGGGGGTAACGGTTCCATGCGTCGACGCGGTCGGTGATGACCGAGAACCTGCGCGGCGTGCCGTCTTCGGGTAGCGCTGCAAGTGCCGTCAGGCGAAAGAACTCGCCGCCGGGACTCTTCTGCCGGATCGGGTTGAAGTAGGCCACCAGGGCGGTTACGGCAGGCACAAGCAGTGAGATCCCTCCGATGACTGCAGCAGCAACCTTCGCGATGAAGCCTCGCCGTTGGTCCGGCGCACCGCGTTGCGTGCTTGGGGAAGAAACAGGCGATTCCATGGTTTTGGGCTCCTGGATGATGACTCATTTTGGGCCGTGCATTATTGCATGGCCTGTCGCACGGCGTCAAGCACCGGCTCCCGCACCGATGGGAGCGTTCCCTCGATAAATGCTCCCGCCGCCTTCTTGTGACCCCCGCCGCCGAACCGGGACGCCAGCGCGCTGCAATCCAACTCGCAACGACTGCGAAAGCTGATCTTGAATCCGCCTTGCGGCTGCTCGACCATAATGACCGCCGCTTCCGTACCGCTGACGGACAGCAGCAGGTTGATCATATCTTCGCTGTCGGAAGGGATGGCGCCGGCAGCCTGAAAGTCGCTCTGCTCGATCCACGTGTAGATCAGCCGTCCGTTCAGTTCGGTCGTTGCCTTGGCCAAGGTGCTGCCGGTGAGCTTCAGGCGAGCGAGGGTCTCGTCCTCGTACAGGTCCTTGTACAGGCGGGCGGGATCGGCCCCCGCGGCCACCAGGCGGCCGGCCAGGTGAAGGGTATCCGCCGAGGTGGAACTGAAGCGGAACCAGCCGGTGTCGGTAGACAGTGCCGCGAACGCCCATTGGGCGATCTCCGGCGTCAGGGCCACCCCCAACGCATCGGCGGCCTCGATAACGAGCCTGCCGGTTGCCTCGGCATGCGTGTTCTTGAACAACTCGGCGCCCAGATCATCGTTGCCGACGTGATGGTCGATCACCAGTTTGCGCATCCGGGTGGTGCGGATCACGTCGCCCATGGCGCCAAGCTGTGCCCACGCCGAGGTGTCGAGGATAATCAGCACTTCGTACGCTTCCAATTCGGCGGCCTGAACGTCGACGCCCAATTGCCGAAGCCTGCCGCCCGGGTCGATGAACCGGTAGTTCGGCGGAACGGCAAAGGCGTTGCAGACGACAACCTCCTTGCCGAGCTTCTCCAGTACGGCGGCCAGTGCCAGTTCGCTGCCCAGCGCATCGCAGTCGGGACGAATGTGCGAGGTAATGACGAACCGCCGGCTCGCCATGACGATTTCGACGAAGAAAGACCAATCAGGCATGGCATCCACACAAATGGGTTGCGCCGAGAACTGGGACCAGCCCCATGAACGGTCACGTTGCGGGGCTCAGCCCTGCCCGCAAACCGGCTCGACAACGCGGCGCGTCGCCAGCACGTCCTGCTCCATCTGGGCAACCAGTTCGGCGGGGGCTGCAAAACGCACAATGTCCCTCAGGCGGGCCAAGAAGTCAACCTGGACCGGCATGCCGTACAGGTCGCCGTCGAAGTCGAGCAGGAACGCCTCGATTTTCAGAGCGGACTCGCCAAAGGTGGGGTTGGGGCCAACGCTCAGCGCGGTGGGGCGGCTCTCGCCTTCCACGTGAGCCAGGCCGGCATAGATTCCTTCACGCGGCAGAAGTGTGTCGATGTGCTGAAGATTTGCCGTAGGATATCCCAGTGCTGTTCCGCGGGCCGCGCCACGCCCCACCACGCCTCGGATTCGGTAGGGCCGCGTCAGCAGCCGATTTGCGGCCCCGACGTCGCCGGATGCGACGAGTTGCCGCACGCGCGAACTCGATACCGGCTCGCCGTCGATCATTACCGGCTCGACAACGTCCACTTGCATGCCGGCCGCGGCACAAAGCTCCCGCAGCAGGCTGGTGTCGCCCGACCGTCCGCGTCCGAAATGGAAGTCGTGCCCCTCGACGATGGCACCGGCCGCCAGACCCTCTTGCACAATGCGCGTGAAGAATTCCGGCGCCGAGAGAGCGAGCAGTTCGTGCCCGGTCGGATAGGCCACCACGGCGTCGACCCCTAGAGCGGCGAGCATTTCCGCCTTGCGCTCCACCCAGCATAATGGCGTGGGCGCGGCCTCGGGACGAAGGAGTTTGGCCGGGTGCGGATCGAACGTGAACGCGATCGCCGGCCCACCGATGGCGCGGGCCAGCGTTACCAGCCGCTCGGCCAGGCGGGCATGGCCGCGATGCACGCCGTCGAAGTTGCCGATCGAGATTGCTCCGCCCCGCAATTCGGCGGGCAGGGCTTCGAGGTCGCGAATCAGATGCACGGCAGTAGGAATGGTACGGTGTTGTGGTGCGGGACGAAAATCCAAAACGTCGCCGGACGCCGGCCGGGTCACTCGCCCGGCTCGCGAATCACCGGTTCCATTACCTTCGTGTTCCTGTCGACCGCCAGGACAATCGTCCGTTGCTGGCCACCGTCGGGACTGCTGGCAACGACGGGCAGGACGTGGCGCCGGTCCGGCAGCGAGAACCGGATGGCAAAGGAGCCGTCGCTGCGCAAATGCACCGGTTCGCCTCGGAGGGTCACGTGGGCATCCGGGGCCGTCTGGCCGTGGACGATCAACTCGGCGTCGATCTGAAGCGGCAGTTGGAGCATCACTTCTTCGAGCGAAACGGCGGCTCCCGGACCGAAGCGGGTTTCCATGGGGTTGCCCATCGGCCGGTGGAGCTGCTCCTCGAAAACCTCCTTCAACTCCATGCTGGCATCGGGATCGGCATATCCGCCGCTTAAGGCGAAAATCCGGTCGAAGTCTTTGGCGACCTCCGCCCAGTTCCGGTCGAAGGAGTCGTTCGCTCCCGCTTGCGGCGTGGTTACCCGGTTGCTCCGGGCGAGTGCCAGGAACCGTTCGCCGGCTCGGTAGCCGATTTCCAACTGGAAACTCTTGGGCGGCTCTTGAACGTCAATGTACCAGTTATTCACGCCGCCGTGAACTTCAATATCGCGCAGGTGCCGTTTGCCGGCGTTGGTCGTGCCGTCGCGAATGACTTCATATACGCGGAGAACCGGCTGCGAAACATGCCAATCGTGGCCGAGAGCCGCCTGGGCACGCTGGATACTCCGGCGCGAAAGCTCCCAGTAGGCGTGCAACCAGAACGGGTCGCGCACCATCACCACAAGCCGATCCTTTGCGGCGCCGTTGCTGGCTTCCTCGGCCTTCAGTGCCAGGTCCTTCGATTTGGCAAGCCGCTCGCGGATCTCCTGCAATCGTTGTTCCACGCGCGCTTTGCGGCGGGCGCTCTTCTCCCGACTGCTCACCTTCGTCGCCTTGGACCGGGAGCTTGCCGTGGCCGGCTTGTCCGACTTCGACTTGCCGTTGCGGCCCTCCGCCCGCGATTGCTTTAGAAGTGCCTTAATGAGTTCCTCTTTACGCATCGAGTGCCAGCCGGGTACTCGCTTTCGCTTGGCCATCGAGGCCAAGTCCTTAGCGGTGCGGGCTTTGAGTTTCGCCGCGGTAATCACGGAATCTACCTCCGAAAAAGACCTTGCTCACCCCAAAGGGCGGAAGGCAGCGGGTGGGCAGTAGGTTGGCGTCGTCCGTGACCCGGTAACGTCTGTTCTGGCGCGCCCTTGGTGCAACGCCAGCGGGTCTTCTGCGGTGGGGCCACTCTCGCCCGCGAACGAGCGGCGGCGGCAGCGTCGAGGATGTCCATTGCGGGTGGGGCCAAACTTGGCAAGGTGCGCCCCATCGTCCCTTCCGCTACTCCTGATTATAATCGAACCGTTGCCAAAACACAACAATTGCCCCGCGGTCAAACACAGCAATCGCCCCAGGGGCCGGTACTCCCTAAGATGTGATATATATACCACTCACAATGAGGGTATCTGATGTAAGTGCTATTTATATAAGCACTTAGATATCCAGTCGCCCACTCACGTTGGTCCGGCGCATGAAGAGAGCTGCGGCATTCTGGGCGATTTTCACCACGCTGGCCCTCGCGATTGCCGTGTTTGCTCCGGTGCTCTTCGCCGATCGGACCTTCGGCTTCCGCGATGGGGCCCACTTCTATCCACCCTTGTGGGGGCTAACAGCCGGCGAGTGGTCGGCCGGTCGCGTTCCGCTCTGGAATCCTTACGAGAACCTCGGCCAGCCACTTTTCGCGCAGCCGGCGGCGGGCGTTTGCTACCCGGGCCAACTCCTCTTCCTGCTCCCCCTGCCATTGATTTGGGCACAGAAGCTCTACATTGTCGGGCACGTGCTGCTGGCAGCGGGGGCCGCGTACCGGCTTGCACGATCGTTCCGGGCAAGCGCCACGGCGGCAGGCGTTGCGGCCATGGCCTACGCGTTTTCCGGCAGTGTACTCATGCAACATACGAACGCCCCGTTTCTTGTGGGCGCGGCCTGGCTGCCGCTGGCCATGCTTTGCGCGGACCAGCTCGCACGAATCGGGACAATCCCCGGTGAGCGGTCTCTGCGGCTGGCCGCGTGGTGGAGCGTGGGGCTGGGCGTTGTGCTGGCCCTGATGGTCCTCGGCGGCGATCCGCAGATGGCCTACAACGTGGGGCTGATCTCCGCGCTGTACGTGATATTGGCACTGGCCGCAGGCGGCCGCGGTCGCGTCGGCGGCAAGAAACCCGGGGAACGCCGGCCGTCGATTCGCCGGTCCTTGGGCCGTTTTGCGACGGCCTTTCGCCTGTTCGGCGCGGCCGCATTGGCTGCACTCGTCCTCTCCGCCGTCCAAGTGCTGCCGGCCTGGCAGTTTGCCGCGCGGAGCGATCGTGTTTCGCCGAGCTGGCGCGATCGGCTGACGGCAACGCTTCGGCCGCGGTCGCATCATGAATACGTGTACCATTTCAGCGTGGGACCGTGGCGTTTGGCTGAGTTCCTTTGGCCGAATGTCGCCGGGCGACAGTATCCGGTGCATCACCGCTGGCTCGACGCCATTCCCGCCGAGGGGCGCATCTGGACTCCCACACTGTACATGGGCATGCTGCCGCTGGTGCTCGCCCTGGCCGCCACACGGTTCCGACGCGGCCCGCTGAAGCAACGTTGGCTCTCCTGGCTGGCCTTGCTGAGCACATTGGCTGCCTTCGGATACTACGGCCTGGGCTGGCTTCTGGCAGAATGCCATTTGGACACCGGGCTTGGCGGGCCGTTCGGCGGGTTGTATTGGCTGATGACCCTCGTGCTGCCCGGCTACATGCAATTTCGCTATCCAGCGAAGTTGCTGGTCGTTACGGCCTTGGCGATGAGCGTGCTCGCCGCGAGGGGGTGGGACCGTGTTCTTGCTGGGCGCGGCCGCAGAACTATGTGGCTGCTGTTCCTGCTTGGGACGATCAGCATCGTTGGGTTGCTTGGTGCCTATGCCATACGTCCATTCTGGGAAGCGTGGATGGCCGCCGTTCCGGCCGATCAACTGTTCGGGCCGCTCGACGCCTCAGGTGCATGGCGGGATCTCGCGGCCGGATTCGCGCAAACCGCCTTGCTATGCGCCGTTTTCGGATGGCTGCTGCACGTGCAGGGGAAAGCGGTGCAGGGCAGGGCAGGGCGGTTCTTTCAGACTGCCTTGCCGAACGTGGCATTGCTGCTGGTGGCTGCCGACTTGGCCTGGTCGAATGCCTGGCTTGTTGCAACGGTGCCCGGCGCGGCGGCCGCCGCGCAGTCGCGGTTCGGCCGTCGCATTGCCACCGCGTTGCCCGGGGAACCACACTCAGGCTCCCAGGTGAGGCCGCGCATTTGGCGGCACCCGATTTGGCTTCCGGATGCGTGGCGGCAAAGCAGTTCCCCCGACCGGCTCGCCGAGGCCATGCGGTTCGATCGCGACACTCTCTGGCCGAACTACAACTTTGAACTGCGCATTGCCGTAGCCGAAGTGCATGGCACGATGATGCTGCGCGATTACGCCGAGTTCCTCGCGGCGCGGCGAACCGGAGGCTCTAAGAAGCGGCTGACGGTTCTCGATCTTGCTTCGCACGCGGTGCTGCCTCCCGGGACAACACCACCCGGCCAATGGCAAACCGTTGATCGCGTGCCGGGCGCCGTGATGAGGCGCAACAACCGGCCCTCGCCGCGGGCATGGATCGCCAACCCGGATTCTGCCGGCCGGCCGCGGAACATTGACGGCGAATCGTGCCGAATTGTGGTTTACGATCCCCAGCGAGTCGAACTGGAGGCGACGCTGCGCGAACCGGGGCTTGTCGTTCTTGCCGAGCAGTACTATCCCGGATGGCGTTTGGAGGTCCGGAGGGCAGGGGAGGGGGGGCGCACCGTGCCCATCCGGCGTGCGAACGGCGTGATGCGTGCCGCCGAACTGCCGGCCGGCGAGCACCACCTGACGTTCCGGTTCCGTCCGCAGATTGTCTACCTAGGCGCTGCCATCAGTGCCGCCGGCTGGCTGGCCCTGGCGGGATGGATTGGATGGGGTTTCTGGAAGCGCTAGGGCCGGCGGAAACAGCCTGCCCGGCGAGATTCCCCCCGCTTCTCGACCGCCGGCCGCAACCACCCGGAGACTCAATCAGGGCAAGGTACTTGTCCTGCCCTTTCGATGATCGATGCGGCTCGCATTCAGACGTTGGGGATTCCCATTTGCTGTTACCTCCGACTGCCAGGCCCTTTCAATTGTCCTCGTGCTCAATTGTCACCGGTGTCGCGTAATACAGCCGCACTGTCGACACCACCGAAATCTGGGCCCGCAGCGGCAGTCCTCCTTCCCGCACATCGGCGTCTTCCAGCAGCCCTTGGTAATAGGTGTTCTTCGGCCTGACTGCCTGGATGGTCGGCATTCGGTCGCTGGAATAGGGGACGCGGATTGCTTCCGCGTAAGCGTTCTCGAACGAGCCGTACAGCGATCGCGGATACACGACCCGCGTCGACTCGTGCACGTTCAGCGGGCGCGGCGGTTCATCGAACATCGCGCCCAGCAACAACTCCGCCTTCTCCTTGGCCACCTGCAGCGCCTCCTTGCGGGCTTCCTTCTTGGTTTGGTCGACGTCGCTGCTCCAGTAGTCGAAGGCAATGATGTCCGACACACCCAGCTTGAACGCCGCCGCAAGGACCGCCCGCGCCTGCTTCTCGGAGGCCGCCTCCACGTGCACGTTCGACTGCATGCGGAACCCGGCTGGTTTCTCCACCGCCACCGACTTGCCCTCGCGGGTTTCGACCTCCCACTTGTAGACCGGAAGGATCGAAATGAAGTCCACCACGATCGCATTCTCGTCGATCTTCAATACCGCGAGCGCCTCGAGCAATTCAGCTTCCCGGTTCTGGGACACGGTCTGGCAGTCGGCCGCTGTCGGCTCTTCGACCAGCAACGCGAGCACGATCCGCAGGGCCGTCGGGTCGAGCCGTTTTTCCACCTTGCCTTCGATCATGATGAAGTTCTCCACGGCCCGGTGGTCGAGCGTTGCATCGGCGACGGCCGGCAGCGATTCGGCAGAGCGCGCGCCGATGAACTGGGCATTCCCGCGGCCCGGGCAGAACAGTGCAGCCGCCGGGAGCACCACCAGCACCATCCACCACATTCTCGCGATTCGCATCTTACCTATCTCCTCATTGCAGTGGAAACAAAAAGGGGCCTACGACAGGGAGTTCGATCTTCACATGCCTGTTATGTCTGCCGGGACAGGGTCATTGTCAGGCTTTGCAGACATGCGGCAAGCTATTTAAGCATCAATCATAGATCACGACCGCCGCCGGCGCCACACCAGCAGCACGCCGGCCAAGGCCGAAAGCAGCAGCAGCGAGCTTCCCGGCTCGGGGACGGTCAGCAGCAAGCGCGGGGCGATGGTCCCCGGGGCAATCGCTACTGGGTCGTTGATGCGGCGGTCAGAGACGCTCTCCTTGCTGCCAGCATAGAAGAGCGTCCCAACCCCGGGTGGCCCGGTGATCATCAGAGTAATCAGCCCGTTGGTATCCGCGGCGACGAACTCTGCGAATCCGGGCACGTCAAGCGGGATACCCCAGCCATGGCTCGGGTCTTCACTTTGAAAAGTCACATCGCCGAGGAACACGACATCGTCATTGAAGTCGGGACCGTCGAAAGCGATCTCGTTGTCGGTACGGCCGGGCGCGTTGTTCCAGGTGATGCCCATCTCGTCCCAATTGTCGAGGGAGCCGTCGCGGAGCCCCCAAATGCTCAGTGTCCTTCCGTGGAGCAGATTGCCCTCACTGAATCGGTAGTCGTAAAGCTGAAGATGGGCTTCAACGGGGGTAGCGTTGAATGCCGAAATGTCGAACTGAAGGTAGCCGACTTCCTGTTGACCACTCGGCTGATTGCGGAATCGGAAATTGCCGACGGCTCCGTAATTCGAGTTCTTCGCATTCTCGCTGATCCACGTATCGGCCCCGTTGCCGCTGGCAAAGCCGTCGCCGTTATGGTCGAAAGTGCTAATGATCGTCGTGTTGGTCTCCACGTGAAGCCGCGTGGCGGCGGTGCCGGGGAGAATCGGATCAGTCGTCCACAGAGAAACCTGACTCGATTCCTTGGACCCCGTTCTAAACAGGGTGGCGCCGGAAGGGCCGACGAACATGAGTGTGAGCTGGTCGTTTGTGTCTCCGCGAATATGATTGACCAGTCCAGGCACTTCAAAGGGCACGCTCCATGGGGTGGTGCCCGCCCGTGTGAACGTGAACATGCCCAGGAAGCTGGCATCGGAGTTGAGGTCGGGACCATCGAAGGCGATAGCGTTATCGGTGCGGCCGGGCGCATTGTTCCAGGTGAGGCTGTTCTCGCCCCAGTCGTCCAATGCCTCGTTGCCGAGTGCCCAGACTTGGATGCTTTGGCCGTCGAGTTGCCCCAAGCCTCCGAAGCGGTAGTCGTAAACCTGAAGCTTCGCCGATTGGGCTGACGCTTTGTCAATCGCAGAGAGGTCGAACCGGTAGTAGGGCATCTGGAATCGAAGGCCCGATTCATTCCGCATTTGCACCTCTCCGGCTGCTCCGTAGCTGGAATTGCCGGCGTTCTCATCTGCGAACGTATCGGCCCCGGTACCGCTGGCAAACCCGTTGCCGCTATGGTCGTAGGTGCTGATGATTGCAGCGTCGCTATCCGATGCGGCGAAGAGGCCCACGAAAACCAGGGCAGCTGAGAACGCGTGTAATCGCGGAATGGTCATCGTTCTCCCCTGCGGAAATCGGAGTCTTGTGTAGTCATGTGGCTTCCTGGTCGATATAGCTCATCTTCTGCACCGTCGCCGTACCAATAATCTGATTATCTTACGGAGAGCGACCAATGTCAACCATTTTGTCGGGATAGCGGGGTCCGCTTACCTCGTGCGACGCTGACATGACGGCCCGTGCCCCTCGTAAGAACCGGTGACGGGACGCCTCTTCTCCCGCCTACAGAGCCTTTCGGCGGTAGTAGTGGACTTTCAGAGGGCGATCGGCGGGGTAGGGGATGGAATAGATGGCGACCATGTCGTCCAGCGGCATGAGAATCCAAGGTTGGGTGTACATTGCGCCGTTCTTGGTGAACACGATGTTGTCGGCAATGTAGGATGCTGCGTGCACCGCCGTGCCGTCGTCCGTGGCCAGGAAGATCAGGTCGCCAAGTTGCGAGGGGCTGACAATGTGATAATAGTCCCGTTGCAGCATCTCGGCCGCGTAGGTCATGTCGGCGTAACGGTCGTCGGGCTCGTCGTTGAACACGTTGAAGGCCGACCAGAAGCAGTCCTGCTTGGCGACCGTGGCCGGGTCGACGGCCCGCGGATAGGTGTACAACCGCTGGCGGACAAAGCGGGGCAGCAGGTGCAGTAAGTCGACCATCGTCCCTCCTTCCACCCGCCGCAACGAGTCCAGGAGCGGCTCCAGGTCCTTCGATCGACCGCCCACGCCCCAATAGGCGACCAACTCCCGCACACTGCAATCGGGAGTGATCTTCAGTTTCGCCAGCAGCGTGGTCTTCCGCGAAATGGTCTTCACGAACCGCCGCTGCTCCGTCTCGTCGGCAATTTGCCTCAGCGCCGGCTCGACGTCGGCGAACAGCAGCAGCGATGGCCCATGATGGTACAGAAGGCTCTTGAACAACTCTAGTGAGCGTTCGCTCAAGCCGCTGCGCTCGATCCTTTCATCCAACAGTGCAGGACGGTAGCAGAACGGGTCGATGAACAGGGAGTTCTCCTGGAAGCCGATGAGAATCGAGTAGAGCTTCGCTCGCGCCTCCGGTTTCAACTTGAGGATCACCTCGTCGCTGGGAGTGACCCACACGCCGTCAGGCGCCGGCTCGTACGGTGCCGCCTTCAAGTGATCCAACAGGCTGTCTTCCAGATCGATCGATTCAAAGAGCGCAACAACCTGATCCTCGGTATAGCCTTTGAAGAACCAGCGAATGGTGCGGTCGTCGGTTGACGGCGGCACGAAGACAAACTCCTCGGGCAACTCGATAGCGATGCGAGTGTACTCCAATTGGCCCCAAGGTCCCGATGTGCCCGGCTCGGTGCGGCCGTTGGAGACGACGGCTCCGGCAACCGCCTCCTGCGGTTCTTGGAGCGGCGCGTTCTCAGGCTTGACCGCCCAGATTGCCAATAGTACCCACGGGGCCACCAGAACCACACACAACCCAATCGCGATGCGGCGCGACACGTGCACGTGTACGGTTGCATCCCCTTGGGGTTCGAGGGGCTTAGCACCCGACTCCTCAGACCTTCTTCCCATATCCTCTGTTCCGTTCCGCCCTGCCGGGAAAGAGCGCTCCGCCGCTCGTTTGCGGACTGCCAAGTATTCTTTTTCCCATATTCGATTCTGGTTTGGGCAACCAAGTATTGTCAAGACCCTGCAGCGGCATCGGATGTTGTCAGGATTCGCCAGTTGGGGGTCCTGGTGAAACGTGGGGCAGGCTGGGCTGCCAAGAAGACCGGAACGCCCCAATGGAAGGATACGAAGAAAATGGTTCTTCCGTTTCTGGGTGCAGACTTCTTCACCCAGGGACGGCACAGCGGCGTGTGCCTACTACATTGACGCGGCCTGCACCTGGAAACGGAAGAGCCAAAAGAACGGGGGGGCGAAGGACTTCCGCCTGTTGTGTTCCGCCCCCTCGCGGGTTGCGTTTCCCTCGGCGGGGACAGCCCGCATTATGGGCTTTCCCGCATGCGCAGCTTGGGCTTCTCAAGGGTGATGACCGTATGCGGAGGCACCGAATGCGTGACCCAGGTGCTGGAACCGATAACCGCGTCGTGGCCGATGACCGTCTGGCCGCCGAGAATGGTGGCATTGGCGTAGATCACCACGCGGTCTTCCAGCGTCGGGTGGCGTTTCTGCCCGCGCACCAGGTTGCCGGCCTCGTCGGTCGGGAAGCTCAACGCGCCGAGGGTAACCCCTTGGTATAGCTTCACGTGCTCGCCGATGTCGGTCGTTTCGCCGATGACCACGCCGGTACCGTGGTCGATGAAGAAATGGCGGCCGATCTCGGCGCCCGGGTGGATGTCGATGCCGGTGCGCCGGTGCGCCCATTCGGTCATCATGCGCGGGATGAGCGGCACCCTCAAGTCGTGCAGCAAGTGCGCCAGGCGGTACACGGTGACCGCCTCCAGCCCGGGATAGCAGAAGATCACCTCGTCGAGCGACTGGCACGCCGGGTCGCCGGCATAGGCGGCTTGCACGTCCAGCGCCAGAATGTGCCGCAATTCGGGAAGCTGCTCCAGGAATGCCACGGCCTTGGCCTGGCCTAGAGCCTCGAAATCAGCTTTCTGCTGCGGGTTGCAGCGGGTGTTCTTACCGGCCTCGTGGCACATGGCCCGGGCAATCTGCACGGTGAGCCGGTCGTGCAGGCGGTCGATCAGGTCGCCCGTGTGGTAGGTGACGTTTCCCAGGTGCAGTCCGTCGCGCCGCCGATAGCCCGGGTACAGAACCTCTTTAAGGTCCTCGGTGCAGTTGATGACGACCTCGTAATTCGGCAGCGGGCAATGGCCAAGGTGGCTGATCGAATTGACCTCGGCATACGTATCGACCAGGCGCTCGGTCAATACGGGCAGATTCTCTTTCAGACGGATATCGCCGGCCATAGAACACCTACGCTTCGGAGACGCCCAGGGGTCCGGTTCGGGACCCGGCAGACCTACTCGTCTTCTTCCTCTTCGAGCTTCGCCTTTGCGATAATCTCTTGCTGTACGTTGCCCGGCACCACGTCGTAATGGCTGAACTCGATGGCGTAGCTGCCCTGGCCGCCGGTAATGCTCGACAGGCTGCGGGCGTAGGTCATCACTTCAGCCAGGGGCACTTCAGCGGTAATGGTCTGCATGCCGGCGCCGGCCGAGTCCATACCCAACACTCGCCCGCGGCGACCGCTTAAGTCGCTGTTGATATCGCCCACGTTGGCCGAGGGAATGGTAATTTCGATCTTGACAATCGGCTCCAGCAGCGCCGGCTTCGCCTGCTGGAACACGTTGCGGAACGCCATGGAGCCGGCCATCTTGAAGGCGGCTTCCGAACTGTCCACCGGATGGTACTTCCCGAAGTGGACCTCGACGGCCACGTTCTGCACCTGGTAGCCGGCGATGACACCGCGGGTCATGCGTTCCTTGAACCCCTTTTCAACCGCCGGCAGGAAGTTGCTCGGAATGGTGCCGCCTACGATCGAGTCGATCCACACGAAGTTGTTCTTTTCGTCGTAGTGATACTCGCGCATCGAGGCGAAGCGGGCCTTGGTGCAATGCTCTTCGGGATCGGTGTCCTTCGGGAATGGAAACATCCGGATGTGGACCTCGCCGAACTGCCCCCGGCCGCCGGTCTGCTTCTTGTGCCGGTACATGCCCTCGGCGTTGGCCTGGATCGTTTCCCGGTAGGGGATTTTCGGCTCCTTCGTATCGACCTCGACCTTGTCGCGGCGCTTCAGCCGCTCCTGGATGATCTGCAAGTGCAGTTCGCTCATGCCGGTGGCGACGATTTCCTTGGTTTGCGCGTCGCGATCGAGGCGGAACGCCGGATCCTCCTGGACGATCTTGTTCAACGAGCCGGAGAGCTTCGTTTCGTCGCCCCGGCTCTTGGGGCTGACCGCCAGTCCGACCATCGGCACCGGGAACGGGATTCGCGGCATGACCAACTCGCCCAGGGTGGCGCCGGTTTCGAGTTCCTCGACCTTCGTAACGGCACAGATACCGCCCGGGCCAACCTCGGGAATCGATTCCAGTTGCTCGGCCTGGACGTGATTGAGTTGACTGAGTTTCACCCCCTTGCGATGACCGACGATCGCCACGGTCTCGCCCTCCCGCAACGTGCCCGAGAAGACTCGCAGGAAGCTGATCTTCTGCACGAACGGGTCGATGCGGGTTTTGAACACCTGGGCCACCAGCGGGCCGGCGGGGTCGGCCTTCACCTCGACCTCATTGCCCTCGGCGTCTTTCGCCACTCGGCGGACCGCACCCGGCGGCAGCGCACACATGCTAAGCCCGTCGAGCAGTTCCGGCAGGCCTGCGCCCGTCTTGCCCGAGCAGCAGAGGATCGGAATGAGCGTACCCTCGGCCACTGCACGGACGATCAACCGCGACAACTCTTCCTGGCTGGGCTGTTGTCCCTCGAAGTAACGCTCCATGACTTCTTCGTCGACCTCGATGATCGATTCGAGGAGCGACTCGCTGATTTCGGTTGGATCGATCAGCGCCCCGCCGGTGTCGTCGGGAACGCTCAAGGTGCTTGCCACCCCCTTGAAATCGCCGCCGTGGCCAAGGGGAACATTCAGTAGTTGGCACGTATTGCCGAACACCTCGCGAACCGTATCGACAAGGGCGGGAAAGTCGATGTTGTCCGAGTCCATCTTGTTCAGCACGATGATGCGTCCCAGGCCGGCCTTTTCGGCCTCGGCGAAGACTCGCCGCGTGTTCACCTCGATACCCGCCTGGGCGTTGATGACGATGACCGCAGTATCGGCGCCGCGCATCGCCCCGATGGCTTGCCCGATGAAGTCGGGATAGCCCGGCGTATCGATGGCGTGGAAATGCTGCCCGGCGTGATCGAAGTGGGTTACAGTGGACTCGATCGTGTACTTGTGGTGCTTTTCCTCCTCGTCGAAATCGCAAATGCTGGTGCCGTCGTCCACACTGGCGTGGCGTTTGACGGCGCCGGTCTTGTGCAGCAGGGTGTCGACCAGCGTAGTCTTTCCCGCCGATCCGTGTCCACACAAGACGATGTTGCGAATTTGAGCGACCTGATACTTCGACATAGTACGTTCCTCGTTCTTGCAGTCCAATGCCTGTGATCTGGTGTAGGTCCCGCGGGTCGAGCGGGGTTTCGTATATCGCTGTGCCGCGCGGCTTGCGACACCTAACTGGCCGGCGCCCCCGCGGCTGCCAAGGCGGCTGCCAAGTCGAGTCTTCCCTCGTACAACGCCCGGCCGATAATGCAGCCGTCCATCCCCGCCTCGGTCAACCGGGCCACGTCGTCGGCGCTGCTCACCCCGCCAGAGGCCACAACCGGCCACTGAACCGACTGCTTCATCTGCCGCATGGCCTCGACGTTCGGTCCGGTAAGCATCCCGTCCGTGGCAATATCGGTGTATACCACGGCTGCAATGGGCTCGCGGGCGAACTGCCCCGCCAGGTCGATGGCCGATGTCTGGCTTGTGCTCAGCCAACCATCGGTCGCCACGAATCCGTCGCGGGCGTCGATGCCCAACACCAGCCGGCCGGGGAACAAGCGACACATTTTCCGAAACCAATCGGGCTCACGCAAGGCCAGCGTGCCGACCACCAACCGGCAGAGCCCGGCAGCGAGCAATTCCCGGATGGTCGCTTCGTCCCGAATGCCGCCCCCCAATTCGCAGGGCACTCCGGAAGCCTCAACAATCGCCCGCACCGCCGACAGATTCTCCGGGCGGCCGGTTCGGGCCCCGTCGAGGTCGACCAAGTGCAGCCGCTGGGCCCCTTGTGCCACCCAGTGCCGCGCCATGGCGGCCGGATCCTCGCCAAAGACGGTCTCGCGTTGATAGTCGCCCTGCTGAAGGCGTACGCATTTCCCCCCTCTTAGGTCGATCGCCGGCCAGATTTCCAAACTACACGACTCCTGCCCGCACGCCGGGCGCAAAGGTGAAACACACAGTATGCCAGAGGGTGGGGCAGGCGACAAGGGGGACAAGTGGCGCTGGGCATTGGATTGCCAGCCCGGCGATCGACCGCGATCTTCCGTTGTGGATTCGGCTGCGGTCCAATCGCACTTGTGGACGTACGCAGAGTCAGCCAACTTCTCCAGCGGTTCGGCAAGCGGGAAGCTGCCGCCGGCCTCCGTCTCACCGCACCAGCCGTACCTCCCACGGCTGAAGTGCAATCGTCTGGTCCGTGCCTGGCCCATTGACGTGGAGCATGATGCGCAGAAGCCGCGTCCCTTCGGGAACCGTGAAGGCGGCCTCGCTCCGCTGCCAGTCGCCGGTCGTCTGCGGCACGGGGATACGCCACGAGCCCGTTGCCTTCATTTGGTCGGTAAACGTTGCCAGCATGATGCCGTTGGGCTGCTTGAGCTTCTCGCTCTTCATCCACGCGCTCAGCCGATACGTGCGTCCTACCTGAAACCCACCGCCAATATGAACGTTCTGTGATACCTGGACCATCTCGTCAGGTCGGTCATTCGACAGGCGCAACGATGCCTCGCCGCTGGACACATAAATCCGTTTCCCCTCCGGATCGTTCGGCCGGGAAAGCTCGAGCAGAAACAACCTGTGCGATGCCGATTCCGCAGCCAACTCCCGATCCGCCGACACATCCCGCAGCGACACCACGCTTCCCCTCGACTGCTTGACTCGCTCCATTCTGGGCCATGCATGTCTTGGTATAGTCTACCGGAACTGAAGGCATTCGGAAACGGCTACAGATGTGCAAACCAGGCGGCGAGCGTCCGATACGGCTTGCCGAACGCCAGTCATTGGCACTGGCATTGCTGCTACCGCTGCGAAACACACAGCCCGCCCCGTTCACCCGTGGTCAGCAGAATCCGGCCATAGATGCATGCATGCTTGACCTGCGGTGGGCTTCTGGGCAACAATAACCGGTATTTGCCTCTCGCCGGGCAGGTGGGAGGGCACCGGCGAGGTTCAATGACCGGCGAAGACACCGGGAGGGTCTGGGCCTCAGGCGAACGTGAACGAAAGAGCACCAGGTTGCCATGGAGCGTGCGAAACGGCTGGAAACAGGAAGCATACGGCGCCTGGTACTGACATTCTCGGCGCCGGCCATCGTGGGAATGGCGGCACAGGCCATTTACAACCTGGTCGACCGGATATTCATAGGACAGGCAGTAGGCCCGCTGGGAATCGCCGGCGCGACCGTCTCGTTCCCGGTCATGTTGGTGATCATGGCGTTCAGCATGCTGGTCGGGTTTGGCGCGACCGCCCTGGTCTCCATTCGATTGGGGGAACGAAAGAAGGCGGAAGCAGAGCAGGTGCTGGGCAATGCGTTGGTCTTGTTCGTCATCCTGGCCCTACTGCTGACCGCTGTCGGGCTGGCGCTGCTCGATCCCATTTTGACGCTATTCGGGGCCAGTAGCGACGTCCTGCCTCTTGCTCGCGACTACCTGCAAATCATCTTGTTCGGCACCGTGGTCCACTGTCTGGGGTTTGGCCTGAATGCCGTGATCCGCGGAGAGGGCAACCCGGGCATTGCCATGGGTACCATGCTTATTGGGGCCGTGCTGAATACGATTCTCGACCCGATATTCCTGTTCGGCTTCGGCTGGGGCATACGCGGCGCCGCGGCAGCGACTGTCCTTTCGCAGGCGGTATCGGCCGCCTGGACCCTCGGCCATTTCATGAGCGGCAGGAGCGTTCTAACGCTTCACGCGCGGAATCTGCGATTGCGATGGCCGATCTGTCTGTCGATTATCATCATCGGCTCGCCCATGTTCGCCCTGCAGTTGGCGTCGAGCGCGATGAATGGCATCTTGAACAACCAGCTTCGGATCTACGGCGGCGACCTGGCCATTTCGGCCATGGGGATCGTGCATGCCGTGGCGACGTTGATCATCCTGCCGGTCTTCGGCATCAACCAGGGCGTGCAACCGATCATGGGGTACAACTACGGTGCCTGCCTGTTCGACCGCGTGAAGAAGACGCTTCTGGCGGCCATTCTGTTCGCAACTTCGATTTGCGTGTCGGGATACGTCGTGGTCATGTTGTTTCCGTCGCACGTCATTGCGCTGTTCAACCGGGAAGACCAGGCGTTGATTGAGTTGGGATCGCATGCCATTCAGGTGTGTTTTGCCCTGTTTCCAATCATTGGGTTTCAGGTTGTCAGCACGAGCTACTTCCAGGCGGTCGGGAAACCCCGGCAGGCGATGCTGTTGGGGCTGTCGCGGCAGGTGCTTCTGTTGATCCCGGCCATATTGATCCTGCCCCGGTTCTGGGGGCTCGACGGCATCTGGATGGCCCTGCCGGTGTCCGATCTGGGCGCTTCGCTCTGGACCGGCACGTGCCTCTTCCTCGAACTGCGCCACCTGAACCTCCGCCACGCCACCCGGAATGCGGCCGAGGTTGGCGGGTGACTCCCCCGCTGGTGAGTCGTGACGACAGAACGGGAGAAGGAGTATGACCGCCGTGTACGCATTGCTATTCGTTCTTCTCCCAGCCCAGATTATTCATGACGATGCGGGGTGGTGACAAGCAAGCCAAGACCCTGATGGGCCTTCGGTCGCTTGGCCCGGCCTGCTTCCAGCGCACGGCGTGCAAACCGAACCAGACGCGGCTTTCGCAGGCCCACCAAGAACCTACGCGACCTTGCCACGCCCTACCGGGTGGCGCGGGCCCTCTGAACGGCTTCGCCAAGGCGTTTGGCGTCATCTCGGCCCGACTGCGGCCAGCGCTTGCGGAACTCGGCCAGTTGCTTATTGGCGGCCACGGCGTCCTTGGCGGCCAGCAAGTCTTCAACAGCCGCCACATCGGCGTTGTATTTGGCTTGGACTTCTTTGAACGCCTGCATGGCATCTGCCGCGAAGGGCTCGTCCTGACCGTAGACGGCGGCGGCTCGCAGCCCTGGGAGCGCACGGTCCCACTGCTGCCGCTCCATAGCCTTCTGGGCAGCTTCGTACTGGGCTTTCGCGGTTTCCCGCAACGGTGCGTCCAGTGCTAGAATGCCCTTCTCAAACCATTCGCCCGGCGGCGCCGAGTGGCCGTGCCCGGGAATCTGCAAGTAGGTGATGAACCGGAAGCCGGCAGCCACCATCTGCTTCGCGTATCCTTGCATCTCGGCGCGGTTCATGTCGTCGTCGCCGGTAATGAACACGTAGCGGCCGAGATTGCGGGCTGCGACCCCCAGCTTGGATGAGCCCATGCTTCCAACGGCCGTGATGGTGTATTCGTCTGCGCCGACGTGGTACTGGCCGCCGGTAAAGACGTCAGCAAAGGCCATGGCTACCTGACTGGCCAGTCGGCCGCCGCCGGAGTGGCCGGAAATATAGATTCGCGCCGGATCGATCGTGTAGTCCCGGCTGATGTTGTGAACGGCGTCGAGAGCCATCGGCGCGCGACGCAACAGCACGTCTCTCTCGTTTCCAGCATTATCCGGACCGACATAGATCAGCCGGTACTTCTGGAGCGCCGGCAGCCAATTGCTCTGCGGGCCGCCGCTGTCGCTCGAGTTGACGAATACGAACAGTCCATAGGGGATGCTTCCATCGTAATCATCGGGCACAACCACCTGCCATGTTTCGTCCTCCGGCTTGTAGAAGTACTCGGTATTGAACGCGGGCCCGAGTTGCTTTTGATACTCACCAATCGCCTGATTGATTTCCCTGGCTGGGACCATTCGGGGAAAGACGACGCCTCGGGCGGCCATGGGCGAGTGCTCGGAGAAGGACGTGCTGAAACGTCCGGTTCGGGCCGCCGGTTTCGCAGGCCCCGCTTCCGCAGCAGATGGCCCAACCGCCGCCGGTTCCGCAGGTGCTGGCGTTGCCTCGGGGCCGGGTGACTGGCTGGGTGCTTGGCCGGGCTGAGACATTGTCTTGAGCGACTCGGCCAGGACTCGCTTCACATGATCGCGGTCGGCGTCGCTCAGCTTGTCCAACGGCACGGCAATGACCGAACCGTCGGTGCGCTTCAGGTGCACGTTCCCTTCGATAACGTCAACGAACTCCGCCTCGATACGGTAGGCGCCGGTTGAGTCGGTCCACGTTCTCGCCGAGGCTGGGCTGTTGAGGCCGAGCAGGACAACGGAAAGCAGCAGCATTCCAGCAGGTGAATACACGGCGAGGCTCCTATGGTTGGTAGTCGTTTTCGGTCGGACCCTTCCACGCTGACGTTTGTCGCTGGCCCGTCATTGGAGCAGCTCTGCGACGGTCACTTCGCGGTCTTCGGCCAACGATCGCTTGCCGGCCTCCAGCACGGCGATCACTTCGACTTCCTCCTCGATCGGAACGCTCTCCTTCCCCGTGCGCACCAGCTCGAAAAACTTGTCGAGCAGATACCAGTAGAGGTCGGCAAGATTAGGCGTCAGCGTGTGCCAGCCCTTGGTGCCGTAGAGGTTCAACTGATAGCCGGCGCGCATCCACTCTCGTTCGGCGACGATCAAAAGGAGATCGCGGCCGTTCTCGAATCGGACGCGAACGATGTTGCGGCCCGGCTGGCCGACGTTGCGGCATGATACCGCGCCGCGGCCGAGCACCGCGTACGCCAGCTCCAAGGCGTGGATCCCATAGTAGACCAGATCATTGCCGCAAGCGGTGGTGGCCAGGTGGATGTCGCCGAGCTTCGACTTCTCCTCGGCCAACGCCACGACGTCGGGCACGAATCGCAGTGAGCTGGACGACATCAGCGGCGTGCCGGTCTCGCGCGCCAGCTCGGCGATCTTTTTCGCTTCCTGCGCAGTCATTGCCAGCGGCTTGTCGCAAAACGTCGGCACGCCCTTGCGCAAGGGCGCAATCGCATATTTCCAATGCTCGCAGGAACCATCGTCGACAATCGCTACCGCGTCGACATCCTCGGCGCACTGCTCCGCAGTGTCGCACACGGTCGGGATGCCGCAGACGTCGGCCAATCGCGCGGCCGCCGCCCGGTCAGGATCCCAGATTCTCACGACCCGCACCCCCTCGATACGCTTCTTCGCTGCCACGAACGTCCCTTCGAGCTGCTGGCGTTTGACCTCATCGAAGCCGTTGCAGCATGCGGCGAACGCTGTGCCGTGGTGCGAACCGGGCGTGCGCGGGGCGTCCAGGTAGCCGTAAGTCGCTGCGGAAATCAGGCCGACTCTCAACGTGCCGTCGTCCGGCGCGGCGCCCCTGACGGCGGAAAGCCCCATCGGCGAAGCCAATACGCCGCCAAAGGCCGCGGCGGTCGATGCCTTCAAGAAAGCCCGCCGTGAACGTGAATTGCCCATCCCGCTGTCGTGATTCATGATGCTCCTCCTGCTCGAACCTTATCATGGGGTAAAAACGGTGCTCCCTTAAGTGTACACCTTTGCGAGCCGGCTGCAAGCTGGTGGGGCTGGATGTGTGGAAGAGCTGTCCAGCAAATGCAAAGGGGCACCGCCTTCGCGCAACTCGGTGGCCAGCCGCATCCACTGCCAACCGGAGACGTCCACCGACACCTGCACACCGGGGCCGTCGCCGGCAACGGGGCCGCTGTCGAACGGTTCCGCGGCACGGCCGGCCTCACTCGCCGGCGGCGCCGCCCGGCATGCCGCCCGCCCGGCCAGCATCGCCTCCGCCCACGTGCCCGGTTCCTCGGCGGCCGGCGCCGTCACCGGTACACCTTGGAACATTGCCAGAACAAGGGCTGCCAGGATTACGGGCTTCGCGGAATGTTTCCAGAATGCTCTGCACGTGGACCGTTTCGTGGGCTTCTCCGGGGACCGTCAGAAGCCACTCTGATCGATGACCTGGCCCGACGCCCGGCGGCCCAGCGCCCGATGAGTGGCCAAATTGATGGCATAGCTTATGGTGCGAACGGAGCCGTCGCACATTGCCACGTTGAACCCGCCGCTGTGGGCGCTGCCGAATCGCTGGGCCGTTGACCATCCAATCCGATCCTGGGCCGGTACCAACCAGCTTCCAACGAGCACGTCCTGGTCGTGCCCCGAGTAGAGGCACTGGTCGTCGTTTCCGATGCCACCCGTCGTGTAATGATCCGGCATGAGGTACTTCTCCCCGACCATGTAGGTGTTGGTCAGGCCATCGCGAATCATGGCTGCATCGACCTGGCTGCGGCGGTAGGTAATGCCGTCATAGTGGCGCACGTTTCCACTGCCGTCCACCTGGTAATTCTCCAGCCACTGCTGTTCGGTCAGTGCATCGCCGGCCGCAAGCGTACTTGGACTGCCGCCGCTCCAGTATCCTTCGCCACCCATGTTGCCGGCGTAGTCGCTCTTGGCGACAACCGACGATGCAACACCCGAAGGTCGGTAGCCCGCGCTGTTCGGATATGCGATGGCACGGCGGCGGCTTGGGCAGTTGTAGAAGGAAAGGGGCGTTGCGATGCGCTGCGACATCTGGTCGGCCTTGTCGCCGTCGGGCATTCCTGCACCCATGGCCCAGAGCGATTCCTGCTCGATGTACGGCAGGATGTTATAGGCCCAGCCGCCCGTCTGCTTCAGTCCGAAGCCGCGGTCAGGATCGCCTACCCAGTGATAGCCCCACCCACAGCTCGGAAAATGGCCGTGCGTATGCTCGTGGTTGTGAAATGCCAGGCCGATCTGCTTGAGGTTGTTCTGGCATTGCAGCCTCCGCGCCGCCTCGCGCGCGCTCTGCACCGCCGGCAACAGCAGCGAGATGAGAATTCCAATGATCGTGATGACCACCAGCAACTCGACCAGGGTAAAACCGTGTTTTGGATTTTGGATTTTGAATTGTCGACAAACATGGGTTGCTCCTAGCGTACGTCCACATGCGCGCTGCCTTGGAAACCGGGGCGGCACACCTTTCCATTGGCCGAAGGCATTTTATTCGCCCAGCCCACGGGCAACGCCCTGGGACACTCCCCGGAGGTACCCAACCATCGGCCCCACGGGCCAATCGTTCCCGCGTTACCCGATCCGGCGCCCGGTTTCCACCGCTACTCCATGCGGCGAACCATTGGCCCGTTGGGCCGGACATGCGTGTATTCAGACCGTTTTCCCAGGGCGTTGCCCTGGGCTGGGCGAAATGGTAGGCCTTCGGCCATCCACCATCCGCCATTCACCATCAATTACCTCCGCCTTCGTACCAGCAGGCCGCACCCCAGCACCGCAAGCAGCAGCATCGCCGTGCCCGGCTCCGGAACGGCGGTGAGGATCAAGTTGCCGGGAAGGTTGTATCCGGGCACGTTTGCCGCCACTTCCCAAGTTCCCCACCAGTTGAAGTCGTCGTTGAAATCGAACAGGCTGGTCACGTCGTAGCCGGCTGCCAGCGGCTCTTCGCCGCCCGCCTGGTACACGTCGCCTTCGAACAGCATGAAGCTGTCGCCCGCGTTGAGGCTGTAGTTGCCCAAGGCGAGGATGCGGAGGTCGACCTCGCCAGCATCCGGCAAGACGAGCTTCGGGCCGGTGATCAAATCGTAATGCTCGCCTGCGTCGCCAGCCTCGGTGAACTCCCACTCGAACACCGCTCCCGCGTCCAGGATCAGTTCGTCCAGGAAGTTGAGCGTGCCGATGCTGGCGCCCGGCGCCAGGGCGCCGCCGGACTCGACCGTTGTGACGCCGCCGATCGTGCCGGTGCCGCCCAGCGTCGCGTCGAGTTCCACGGCCACCGGCCCGCTTCCGGTGCCCGAGCCGGACGCGTTGTTGACCAGCAGCGTTCCGACGCTCACGGTGGTGCCGCCGCCGTAGGTGTTCTCGCCGGACAGCACGGTTGTGCCGGGGCCGGCTTGTGTCAAGGTTCCGGAGCCGGAAATGGCGTTGGGCACCAGCAGTTCGTCCGACCGGTTGAATGTAAGCGAACCGTTGTTCACCACATTGCCAATCCCGAGCGAGCCGCTCGTGCCGCCGTTGCCGATGTGCAGCCGGCTGGTGCTGGAGGCCAAACGTGTTTCGCCTGCGTAGGTGTTATTTCCCGCGAAGATGACGGTTGCACTATTACCGATAATCGTTAGGGGATTATCCGCTGCACCGCTGATCCGGCTGTTGATGGTAACGTCCCGGCTGAACCCGGCCGACAGCCCGCCGCCTCCTTCGCCGAGCATAATGCCACGGTTTTCGTGGATGTCTAGTGCCAAGCTGTCGTGGAACAGCACACCGTTGTTCTGCAATGTGATGTGGTCGGGCTCAAACTCGTCCGGGAGTTTTCCCAGGGCGCCATCGTACCGGACCAGAAGAGTTCCGCCATCGATCAGCGTACCGCCCGTGTAGGAGTTATTAGCGTTGTGCAGCCGTTGCCGCGGCTGGGAGTACGAGGGTGAGGTCTTGTCGCCGGTGACAGCAAGTCGGATATCGCCCTCGATGCGTCCGTGGAAGGTGATGTCGATGTCCGGACGGATGGTCAGGATGCTGGTGCCGGCCCCGCTGTTAATCACGTCGCCGCCGTCAGCTCCGCCACCGGCAAGTGAAGCGACCTGCTGGTTGTAGCCGTTCAGGTCGAGCGCGAGGTCGGCCGAGTCGCCTAATTCCAAGGCGGTCGTGGCCGGCAGGCGGTCATCGCCGCCGTGGAGGACAACCCTGCCGTCCAGGATCCTTGTGGCGCCGCTGTATGTATTCACCCCAATTAGGCCCAATGTGTTCGGACCCGTCTTGATCAGGCCCAAAGAACCTTGCTGGGTATCGGTAATGGGATCGGGGAATGTGCGGTCGTCTCCACTTGTGTGGAATCCAAGTATTGCGCCGGCGCTGAAGTTGCCCGTTGCCAGCATGGTGTTCACGTTGTCGTTCGTGACGGCGTCGCCAACCGCCAGGGCGGCCCCGCTGGCAACTGTGTAAGCGCCGTTGAGATCCCAGCCGGGCAATTGATCGGTCGATGAGACCCGGAGGGTTCCTCTTGCCACTATGGTGCCGCCTTCGTAACTGTTGTTGCCCACCAGCATTAGCGTTCCAGAGCCTGTCTGCGTTACCGAACCGGAGCCGGAAATGCTATTCGGCACGATCACTTCATCCGAGCGGTCAAAGGTGAGCAGGCCGTGATTGACAACGCCGCCGGTACCGAGCGAGCCGCTCGTGCCGCCGTCGCCGATTTGCAGCCGGCTTGTACTGGAAGTCAGGCGAGTTTCCCCTTCGTACGTGTTGTTCCCTGCGAAAACAACGGTTGCATTGTTTCCGATGATGGTCAGGTGACTGCCCTCCGCACCGCTGATCGGGCTATTGATGGCAACATTTCGGTTGAACCCGGCCGAGAAACCGCCACCACCCGAACCAAGCGTAATGCCACGATTTTCGTGGATTACTAGCGTCTCGCCGTCGTTGAATAGTACACCGTTGCTTTGCAGTGTGATGTTCGCGGGATCGAACTCCTGCGGGATTGCCCCCAGGGCGCCGTCATGGCGGGCTAAGAGAGTTGCACCGTGCACCAGCGTACCGCCAGTGTACGAGTTGCCGGCGTTGCGCAGTCGTTGCCGCGGCGAGGAGTACGAGGGCGAACTCTTACTGCCGGTTACTTCGAGCCGGATGTCGCCCTCGATGAGTCCGTCGAAAGTGGTGTCGCTCGTCGGGCGGATGGTCAATACACTGGCAGCCGGGCCGGTGTTGATAATGTTGCCACCGCTGTCGCCGCCGCCGGCCAGCGAACGAATCTGTTGGTCGTGGCCGTTCAGGTCGAGCGCAGCGCCGGCTGCGTCGGCAAGCCCCAGTACTGTGCTGGTGGGCAACCGGTTGTCACCGCCGCTCAGCGCGATCACGCCGCCGTCGACGTTCGTGGCGCCGGTGTAGGTGTTCGCCTCCGTGAGCGTGAGCGTGCCAGATCCGAGCTTGGTCAGTCCCAAGGAGCCCGCGGGCGTATTCGCGATTACGTGGGCGTACGTGCGGCCACCGTCGCTGGTGTCAAATCCAATACTTGCACCGCCCAGGAAGTTGCCCGTTGCCTGCATCGCGTTGACGTCGTCGTTCGATACAGCAGCCCCGGCTGCCAGAATCGCGCCGGAAGCGACGGAGTATCGGCCGCCAACGTTCCAGCCGGGCAGTGCATCGGTTGATGCAATCACCAAGGCACCTTCATCAACCTCGGTGCCACCCTCATAGGTATTGATACCCGAGAGCACCAGCACACCGCTGCCAACCTTGATCAGTGAACCCGGACCGCTCAAGGTGTCGGCAAAATCGGTGTTCTGGTGATTGTTTCCGACCCTCAGTGCAACTGCGCTCGGGATAGCGGAATTATTCGCCAGCATGAGACTGTGACTTCCGGACAGGCCGCCGAACGTGAAGGCATTGCCGGTTACCGAAGAATCAAACTCGACCGGGCCTGAGGCGAGGGTGCTGTTCTGCAATGCGAGGCCATGTTCCAATCGAAGGATGCCGGCATCCACCCGCGTGTCGCCGCTGAAGGTGTTTGCCCCGGAGAGCACGAGCGTCCCCGGTCCGGCGACCCTCAAGCCGCCTTCGCCGGACAGGACGCCGGAGATGGTTGCTTGCTGTGTCACGTTCACGCTCGCATTCAGTGCGAATGTGGAGGCCCCGACCTCGGCAAACTCGTGCAGGGTATAGCCATCGAAATACCAGATATCATCGCCGCCGGAGGCCAGCGCCTCGTTGCCCGCGTAGCGGATGTAAACCACTCCGGAACCGCCGACAGCTCCGATGTAGAGGTTATTCCCCCCGCCACCGCCACCGCCACTGTTTGGTGCGCCGGGTGTTGCTTCGGTGCTGTTATTCGCCCCACTGCCGCCGACGCCGCTGCCACCGATGCCGATCGCGGCGGTTCCCGCGGCGCCGCCCCCGCCCCCGCCGGCGTAGTAGGCCGATTCACCGGTAATGCTCGATTCGATGCCGGCGCCGCCATTTCCTCCTGGCGAGCTGCTGGTGGAACTGCCTTCCGATCCGGCCCCGCCGCCACCGCCGCCGCCGCCTCTGCCGGCTCCGCCCGCGTGGCCCAAACCGCCCGACTCCGAATCCGGCTGTAGCGCCGCGCCGCCGTCGCCAGGCGGAGTGGCTGCCGTGGACCGCCCACCCCCGCCGGAGCCGCCGGGAAGGCCGTCATTGTTTCCGCCTGCCCCGCCACCCCCGCCGATAGCCGTAATGGATCCAAATTGCGAAGGTTCGCCGTTGAAGCCGAACCGGTCATTATGCCCTGGAACATCCGGCCCCGGATCGCCCCCTGCACCGACAACAACGTCGTAAGGATTGCCGATAATGGCAAGGGTCCCGGCGACCAGTCCACCTGCCCCTCCGCCACCGCTGCCCGCCGAGCTGTAAGGCGTGTTGGTCCCGCCGCCTCCCCCGCCGCCCACGACCAGGTACTCGACGGCACCCACGGCAATGGTTACGCCAGCCGCGTTAATCTCGACGTCGTCGGCGTATTCAATGGAGCCATCACCCAGAATGGCGATCGTGCCTGACAGCGTGCCGCCGCCGGGTAGCACGGGTGTCGCCGAGGCGGAGGCGCTGAGTGCTAACGACAGTGCAATCGCAAGACTTATTCGGGTGATCTGCGACATGGGGATGTCCTCCGAATGTAAATGTCCAGAAATACCAAATTTCAAATCTCAGATTTCGAATCGTCGCCGTCCCCGGCACAACAGGAGGGCCAGACCCATGAGGGCCATGGCGAGTCCCACTTATCCCACAATAAATGTTTGCCTAACCCGATCTTAACCGATCCCGGATAACTGGGCAAACATACCGCCAAATGGGGGGGTACTTCGTTGGCAGTTGAATGCACCCAACGGTGCCCTACGCTACTCCGTGAGATGCTCTGATGGTTCCCCTCACGTTTCCCAGGACGCCCATATTTGCGAAGAACTGGGTGTTCTATCTGTATTGCCCCGCGGAACCGGCCCGGATACACTTCGCGATCCGCGACAGGGAGGTTGCCGGTGCTGTTGAAGTGGCCAATCCGTGTGAAGGTCCTAATAGGGCTAGGGCTTCTAGTCCTGGCGGTGGGGGCGCTCTCGCGCAGTTCGCTGTACACCACGTACGCCTACCGCGACCTGGTCAAGAGCCTCAGTGCCCGCGTGGCTGAACTGCCCGTCGCGGCCGAACTTGCCCGGCACGTGGGCGATCTGCGTATTACCCTCAGCGAGTTGCGCGGTCTGCGGGCGGCCACGTTCCCGAGCGCGCTGGCCGATCGGATGCCGCTGCGTGTACGAATGGTCCGCGACCAGTTCCGCCTGCAACTCGATCAGGTGGAAAAGACCCTGGTCAAGTACCGCACGCGGTTGGAGTACAAGCTGGAAACCGAGTCGCTGATGGCCGACAACCAGCGCGAATGGCGGACCGTCGCGAAGATCGACGCCGCGCTGCACCGCGTTCACGAGGCCGAACAAGCCGGCGACTGGATGCTCGACGACGTCCAGATCGGTCGCCTCGACGCCGAGCTGGAGTACCTGCAAACGCTCTCCGGCGAACTGCCCAGCCACTTGCACGAGAAGCTCGAAGGTTTTGCCGACGACGTGCGGGTTCAATATCGGGCGTTGATCGTGGGCACCTGGGTCACGACCATCTCGGCGGCACTGCTATTCGCCCTGTTCATCCACCTCTTCTACCGCTGGATTGTCAGCCCGCTGAGAGTGCTCATTGACGGTTCGCGCCGCGTCGCGGCTGGGTGCTTCAATTACCGGATCCGCCTCGACACCAACGACGAAATGGCGGAACTGGCCGGGGCCATGAACGATATGACCGCCCGCTTCCAGGCCATCCGCGACGACCTCGACCGCCAGGTGCAGGAGCGTACGAAGCAGGTGGTGCGCAGCGAACAGCTTGCCAGCGTCGGCTTCCTGGCGGCGGGCGTTGCCCATGAGATCAATAATCCCCTGGCGTCCATTGCCATTTGCGCGGAATCGCTCGAGGAACGCGTGGCGGAGCTTCTTGCCCGGAACGAATCGGCCGATTCCGAGGAGCATGCTGTCATTACCGAGTATCTGCGCATGGTCCAAACCGAGGCCTTCCGCTGCAAGGAAATCACGGAGAAGCTGCTCGACTTCTCACGCGTCGGGCCGGTAACCCGCCAGGACACGGAACTGGGCGAACTCATCCAGGACGTGATCGACATGGTCGGCCATCTTGGCCGGTATCAGAACAAGCACGTTCAGTTCGAACGTGACGAGGCAGTGTACTGCTACGTGAACCCGCGGGAAATCAAGCAAGTGGTTCTCAACCTTCTGACTAATGCCCTGGACAGTATCGACAAAGACGGCCACGTGCAGATTGCCGCTGGCGAGCATGGCGGGAATGCCGAGATCGAGTTCCGTGACGACGGCTATGGGATTGAACCGGACGTGATCAACCATATATTCGAGCCGTTCTTCACGCGGCGCCGTCAAGGGCAGGGGACCGGCCTGGGCCTGTCGATCACCTACCGGATTGTCGCCGACCACGGCGGCGAGTTGGAAGCCCACAGCGACGGTGCCGGCAAAGGCGCCACGTTCCGCGTTCGCCTGCCCCTGGCCGGCCAGGCGGCGCGCGACGAAACGTACGGCCGAGCCGCATGA
Organism: Thermoguttaceae bacterium; assembly: GCA_034005525.1. Classification (GTDB taxonomy): domain Bacteria; phylum Planctomycetota; class Planctomycetia; order Pirellulales; family Thermoguttaceae; genus PWXP01. The sequence goes on from JAVEUP010000012.1 coordinate 76,676, forward strand.
ACAACCCACGTGGGATAGGCTTCCAGCCTTAGGTTTGCCCACATTTACGTTGTCATTTTTTCAATTGCGACGGCCCAGTCCGGCGCAGAAGCCTTTGGTTGTAAGG
>JAVEUP010000133.1:0-23457 GCA_034005525.1 Thermoguttaceae bacterium
CGAATTGCCCCGGGATTCGACGCCGACCTTGTCCTGCTTGACCCGGACTTCTCGGTGTGGGCTACGATTGTCGGCGGCCGGGTTGCGTGGCCTTCGCCCTAGCCCGGATGATTCATGTAGGGTGGGACAAGGTCGCGTGCGTCCTTGGTGGGCCTGCGCAAGCCACGCCTGGTTGGTTTGCACGCCGTGTGCTGGAAGCAGGCCCGGTCAAGCGACCGAAGGCCCACCAGGGTCTTGGCTTGCTTGTCACCACCCTACATCCATATGCATCGAGGCTAGGGCGCGTCGGCACGGTCTTCTTGCACGTGGCGTTGCCGAATGCTCTTGGCGCGGGCGCGGAGTTCCGTTGCGCGTTCAGTCTGGGGTTTCGGAAGGTTCTCCAGCACGGTCGCCACCAGTTCGCATGCACTGGCCAGATCGGGATGGAATGGCGGCAGGATCTTCTCGCGGAGGGTCAAACAGCGCTCCGCAACGGGCTGCGCCTGGCCGTATTCGGCCTGACTAATGTAGAGTGTCGCCAGTCCGAACTCAAGGCGAGCCAACTCCGGATGCTCAGGACCCAGCGAGGCCTCCGCTGCTGCGAGGGCCTCTTCATAGAGGCCCACCCCTCGCTTGTATGTGCGAGGGCTGTTCTCGATGGCTCCAAGATTGCCGAGCACCCGCACCGCCAAGGGATGGCTCCTGCTGTAAGTGCCTTCGATGATCTTCAGGGCCTTTTCCAACGGGCGCCGGGCATCGCGCGTACGGCCCATCTCCAATTCCAATTCGCCGCGTGCATTGAGCGCCTCGGCCAAGGCCGGATGCTCTTCGCCGAACGTTTTTTCCAACACTTCCGTGGCCTGGCTGATCACCAACTCGGCTTCCCTGTGGTTCTTCCGTGCGAGGTGTAGGCCGGCCAATCGGACGAGAATCGCAGCAACGTAGGGGTGCTGCTCACCATGCGCCCGCCGGGTAATGCTCAGGGCGCGGAAGTAGTACGGCTCAGCCTTGGCAAAAAGCGATCGGTCGCGGTAAAGGGTGGCGAGAGTTACCAGGATGGGCGCAGACAGCGGATGCTCCGCGCCGACCGATTCGCTGCACTGCAACAGCGCCGCCTCGCCGCGCTTCCTGCCGGCTTCATAGTTCCCCTGCGCCCATTCCAACAGGGCAAGCTGGCCGTGGTTGACGGCCGCGACCGGGAGTGGAACCGCCAACGTCCCATCGGCAATCGCGGCACGTGCCGACTCGGCCTGAGTTCGCGCCCCGCGCAAATCCCCTTGCACGTACAACAACATCCCCAGGTTCCCCAGGACCGAAGCGGCGCCGACCGGGTTCCGTCGGCCTTCCCGCGACCAATCGATCAGTTCGCGCGCGGCCGAGTACCTCGCCCGCAACAGATAAACGATCGCCTGGTTGTTGCGGCTTACGGAGGCGAGAAGTTGGTTTTCGGGAAGCGCCACCTCCCAGAGATCGCGTGACTGCTTGAATTGCTCTTCCGCAGCATCGTATCGGCGGCCCTGGCCCAGGTTCAGCAGGGCTTGCGCGTGCAGAGAAAACCCGCGGTCGGAATCCTCGCCGCTCGCCGGCTGCGCGGTCCTTTCGACAGCTCGCGCGACCAGCGGTTCGGCTTGCGCCATATCACCCGACTGCATGCATGCGATCGCAGCCTGGCACAGGATCAGCACGTTGTCGGGCGTCTGGGCGAGAACCTTCTTGTACTCGGTGACGGCGTCGAGGAACCGTCCGCCGTACATGAAAGCCTGGGCGCGTGCCAGGGCGAGTTGCTCCGGACTTATTCCACCCTCATTGGCGGCCGCCATAAGCAGGTTCTCCGCCTCAATGAACCTTCCTTCAGCAATCGCGCGCAAAGCCCGCTGGCAGGCCCCAGCCCGGTCGGGAATGAACCTGGCGAGTTCCTTGGCCCGTTCAGGAACGACCGGCGGCAGGCAGACAGCCGTGTGGCCGTCGAGCATCACGAGTTCCGCAGCCGCGATTGCCTGACCGAGGGGTACCGTAATATCCTGGAGTTCGCGTTGCTTGACACGTACGGGTGCCAAAGGCGTCAGCCACCAAGCTGCCGTGACCAGAAACACACCCACTCCTCCCCAGAAGCGGTAGCTTGTTTGGCCAATACCCGGCAACGTAATCGTGCGACGCGCCCGCTGCTTTGCCCGAAGCTGCTTGCCGAAATCCGCATGACGGCCGCGGCGCAATCTCAGAAGCGTTTCGTCGGGGAGTTCCGGCTGTCGTGTGACCGCGACGTAAACCCCCACCGAAGACGCCACAAACACCAGTGCCAGCAGACGCTGAACGGCTGCTGGCTGTTCCGGACCTAGCAGCAGCACGCAAATAACCAAGTAGGCGCCAAGGCCAAGCGCCAGGCTGATGGCCAACGGTGACCACCGTCCGCTCCGGCGCGGGAGGCGCCCCGGGCGTAGCCCGGCGGCCCATTCGTCGTTTTCTGGTTGAACGCCTCTCTTCGTCATCGCAACGCCTGGTGTACGCTTCATTAGCCGGGTAGGGGGACAAGGTCGCGCAAATCCTTGGTGGGCCTGCACAAGCCGCATCCGACTTATTTGCATGCCGCTCGCCTGGAACCACGTCCGGCTAAGCGGCCGACGGCCCACCACGAATGCGGCTTGATGGTCACCCTACATCATGGTGAATAACCCCGGTTGGGGATCAAGTGATCCCGTGAAATAGCGGGAATCATCTGGACTCCGCAGGCGATCTACCTGCGTCCCCGGTTTCAACATCCCTATTGTAACACCCTTGGGTGGTTGTTTCCAGAGGCGATACCTTGGAGAAGTGAACCTGTGGGAACTGCCACACAACGAGACGATTGGCTGCGAATAACCGGGGAAATGCTACAATTGAGGTATGCCCGAAGCACCTGTACTGTTTCAGCAATTGGGAATCGCAGCCCTGCTTGGGCTGCTCGTAGGGCTTCAGCGCCAGCGGGCGCCGGGCACCATCGCCGGGCTGCGCACGTTCCCGCTGATTACCCTGCTGGGCACCGTGACGGCCATGATGGCCCTCGAGTTGGGCGACGCCTGGATTCTGGCCGCCGGACTGATCGGGGTGGTGACCGTTGTGGCCGTCGGCCACCTGCTGAAAATCCGGGATGCCGACCCCGACTTTGGCACGACAACCGACTTTGCCGAACTGCTGATGTTCACCGTCGGCGCGATGGTCGTCATTGGGCCGACCGTGGTGGCCGTGGCCCTCGGGGGCGGCGTGGCCGTGCTCCTGCAATTCAAAGGCGAGTTGCACGGCATGGCAAGCCGGCTCGGCGAGAAGGACCTGAAGGCCATCATGCAGTTCGTGCTCATCACCTGCATCATCTTGCCGGTGGTGCCCAACCGCACCTTTGGGCCTTTCGACGTTCTGAACCCGTTTGAAACCTGGCTCATGGTCGTCTTGATCGTGGGCATGAGCCTCGGCGGCTACATCATCTACAAGTTCTTCGGACGGGACGCGGGCATCCTCCTGGCCGGGGTGTTGGGCGGCGCTATTTCGAGCACGGCCACGACCGTGAGTTCCTCGCGTCAGGCGAGGGGCAGTGCATTCGCCGTACGCAATGCGGCCATTGTCATCCTCATTGCCTCGACCATGGTCTACATCCGCGTGTTCATCGAACTTGCGGTGGTTGGGTCCAGGGACCTGTTGTGGAATGCGGCGCTGCCGGTTTCCATGATGATGGGTCTAACCCTGTTGCCTGCCCTGGTGACGTGGTTGCGCGTTCGGCGCCGCGCGGCGTCGATGCCGGAGCCGGAGAATCCGACGCAGTTGAGGTCGGCCATCGTGTTCGGGGTCGTCTATTCCGTCGTGTTGTTTGCACTGGCGGCGGCGGAGCATTACCGGGAAGAGGTCGGCGTCCAGGGAATGTACTGGGTTGCGGGCCTTTCGGGCCTGACCGATATGGACGCCATCACGCTTTCCACCGCCCGCATGTCGCTGCAAGACCCACATTTGGCCGAAAACGGCTGGCGGCTCATTCTGGTGGCCGTTATGGCCAACATGGCGTTCAAGGCATGCATGGCCGGCGTGCTGGGCGGGCGGCGCCTCCTGGCAACCCTGGCCCTGATGTTCGCAATTCCCCTGGCCGGGGGCACGGTTCTGTTGTTCTGGCTGTGAAACGGGGCCGACGGTGCCCGCCGCTGCTTGCCGGCATCGTCCGTGGACGATGCGAATCCTTGGAGCAAGAGGCTTTGACACGTTCGTGTTTCTCGTGGATAATCCACTATAAGCTGGATTATTCACGAAAATGTAGGGTGGTGACAAGCAAGCCAAGACCGTGGTGGGCCTGCGGTCGCTTGGCCGGGCCTGGTTCCGGCGCACGACGTGCAAACCACCCTGGGCGTGGCTTGCGCAGGCCCACCAAGGCCTCACGCGACCTCGTCCCACCCTACGCTAATAATCCGGGTTAAGATGTGGCAGGCACAGTCCGCCCTGCCGTTGCAGAGACTCCAAGGAGCCAGTGCTCGTGAAGTATCTCATTGCGTCTCTCGTGACAGCTTCCGCTATGGCGTGCGTCGCTGCGGCGCCGGCCGAACCAGTTGTCTTGTACGACACCCAGCAGGGCACCACGCCGGACCAGCAAGGTTGGGCCTACGTGACCCGGCCAATCCTGGTTGCCAAGGCCCAGCGTTCGTTTTCCGAAGGGCTGACCCGGCTCGACACCACGCCGGCCATGAGCGAATGGGTTGGGTTCCTTACCCGCCTGAATGTCCGCAATGTCAGCTTGAGCCATCCCAAGATGCCCGATCTGGATCGCCAGGCGGGCTATACCGTCCGCTTCCAGGTGCGCGTCGTCGAGGAGAAACACACAGGCAACGATCGCGCCGGGTTCTGTATTATTGTGGTCGGCAACGATTTGCAGGCGATTGAGCTGGACTTCTGGACCGGTGAAATCTGGGCCCAGTCCGGCCCAAACCGCCTGAATCCCGACGAGCCGTTGTTCACCCACACGGTTGAGGCCAAGAAGGTCGACACCACGCAGTTGACGGTCTACCAGTTGCGAGTCTCCGGCGAGTCGTACTCGCTATGGGCCGGTGACGAGCAGTTGCTCAGCGGACCGCTGCGCGACTACTCCGGCCATTGGCATCCTGCCTACAGCCAGGCCAACACTATCTTCCTCGGCGACAACTCGAGCCGCGGTTCGGCCGTGGTCGACATTGGGAACGTGGAAGTGCTCAGTAATGCCGTTCCGGGCCAAGGGGAACCGGCCGTTTCCGCGGGTTCCAACGGCGGATGATCCGCCCTACGATTCCCGGCGGCGATCGCCCAGGAGGAAGATATCGCGAAGCGCTTGCTCGTCCCGGGCGGCGCTCCAGCGGAGGTCGAAATCCCTGCTGCGGACGATTTGGGCAATGGCCGCCAGGCATCGCAGGTGCAGGTTGCGGTCGGTCTTCGAGCCGGCCAGCACCACGACCGTGCGCACGGCCGGTGCATTGTCGTCGAAATGGATCCCGGGTAAGCAACGGGCGATAAGCATCCTCATCGGGCCTTCGCCACTGAACACGACGTGTGGAATGGCAAACTCGGGCGCCAGGGCCGTAGAACTCTCGTAACCGTTCACGGGGCGGCGCAGGCAGTTTTCTCCGCTCCACGCGAAGGGGACAGTCCCATTTTCGCGGCGGAAACGGCGGATGATTGGGCAAAAACGCCCTCTGTGCCGCGAAAATTGGGACAGTCCCCCCGTGAACGGTTACGAACTCTCTTCTTCACGGGCGATCAACAGCGAGAGAAACTCAGCCGGGGAGAGCCCAACGCGGTCCGACATGACATCGGCTACGCGATGAAAGAACACGTCGCGCGGCATGGCATCGGCAAGGTCCAGTACGGCGCAATCCTCCACCAGCCGGTCGAAGTGATCCAGTACGATCGTGTCGCGCTCGCGAATGATCGTCTTCAATTCCGACTCGAGCGTGCCGGTAACGAAATGCCGGGAGGTGATTCGTTCAACTAAATGCAGCAATGCATACTCTCGAGTTGCAGCGGCGCGCCCGTAGAACCAGTAGGTCAGAAATCCGACGAGGATCAGCGCGAAGCTGATCAGATAGGCCTCGATGCCCATCGCCAGGATCAGCAGCAGGAACCCGCCCAGGCCAAGGAGTTGAAGCCACGGATACAGCGGGGCCCGGAACTGCGGCCGATAATTTTGCAGCCGGCTTTCGCGAATAATGATCACGCACAGGCAGGAGAGCGCGTAACTGAGAATGAGCACCGTCGATGCGCCCTCGACAAGGGTCTTCAAATCGACAAACAGTGCCGCCGCAACCAGCAAGCCTGTCACGGCAACTGCGACGTGCGGTGTCTGGAATCGGCCGTTGATCCGCTTCAGCACGGACGGCGCCAAGTCGTCGCGGCTGAGGGCCACAAGGTAACGCGAAGCCGCCAGGATGCCGGCGTTGGCCGTGGAGACAAACGCGAGGACGGCGGCGGCCCCCATGAGTCTCACACCCCAGCTTCCCATGAACATGCCCGCGCCGTCCGAAATGGGCGTTAGCGACCCGTCCAGCGCATCGGCTGGAAGGACCCCCGAAGTCACAAGAACCATGAGCGTGTAGCAGGCGGTCACTACCACAATCGCAAGCAGCATGCCCAGGGGAATCTCACGGCCTGGATTCCGCACTTCCTCCGCCACGCTGGAAACCTTCAGCAAGCCGCCGTAGGAAACGAACACGAACCCGGTCGTGAACAGCACGGCGGCCAGGCCCTTGGGTGCAACGGGATCGAAGTTCTCAGGGCGAACGGCGGGCAAGCCGACAGCAATATACAGCCCCATCAACAACAAGAGGGCGAGCACAAGTCCAACCTGTAACCGTGCCACGCTTCGCGTGCCGAGGATGTTCAGTGTCATGAAGACCAGGGCGAACGCCAGGGCAAGCCACTGCATCGAGAGATTCGGCAGGTGGGAGCCCAGTAGGAACCGGGCAAACGCCCCCATTCCGACAAGGGCGAAGGACTTTTCAGCGAAAGCGAGAACCATGTGAGCAGGCCCCCGATGGTGCCTACCGCGGGCCCCAGCGTGCGCGTGACGAAAAAGTAGTCACCACCGGCCCGGGGCATCGCCGTAGCCAATTCCGCCACGTTCAACAGTCCGACCGAGGCCAGTAATCCGGCCAGAAAATAGGAAACGACGACCGCCGGACCCGCCTGGGCGTGCGCGAGTCCAGGCAGCACGAAGATGCCGGAACTGATCATCGCGCCGGACGCAATGCAGAAGACGTCGAGCAGGCCCAGGTTGCGCTTCAGTTTCAAAGGCGGCCACCTTACTTTGCAATGCCTATCGGTTCATCAATTCCGGTGCCCACGACTCGATCTTCGCGCGAATGGCATCACGGATGTCACCAATGCGGACTAGTTTCTCATCGTCGGTGCCGGTCAGCGCGGCGGGGTCCGGAAAACCCCAGTGGAGTCGCGTCGTCGTGCCGGGAAACACCGGACATCGCTCCGCCGCGGTCTCGTCGCAAACGGTAATGACGTACGCATACGCTTTGCCCGCGTTCAACACGTCGGACACGCTCTGCGTTTGCTTCTGCGATATGTCAATACCGGCATCGGCCATGGATCGGACGACCAAGGGATTCAGTTGTCCGGGTTCCAGACCGGCGCTCTCGGCCTCGAGGGACTCGCCGAAAAGATGATTCGTCCACGCCTCGGCCATCTGGCTGCGGGCACTATTGTGTATGCAAACGAAGAGAACGCGCTTCTTGTCCATGGATTCCCATATTCCATTGATGGTCGATGTCCGACTGTCCACCAAATCGCTGGCGACTATGAACTCCGAATTATACCCGTGCCCGCCTGCGAGGGAAGTTCCTGCGGGCAAACGTGTGAGGCAAGTTTCTCTGGCAGGCTGGGAAGTGCCTCGAAGTAGCTGAGTTCGCCCAACCCGGGACAATGCCCCTCGTTGTTGTACACAAGTCGTGGCCGCCACCGGCCGGCTTGTCCGGCCTGGAGCGGTGGTCAGTCGGCTAAGACGGCGCCCAGGCTCCCTAATCCCCTCTGCACGCTGCCGTCGCCGGAGGCGGCGGCAGCGTGCAGAGGAGATAGTTCGGGTGAACCGTGCCCGCTTAGCTCACTGACCACGGCTCCAGGCGGGGCAAGCCCGCAGGTGGCCCCTGGCCGCCTCCAAACGTGCCAAAAAGAGTTTGCCGCACACGGAAGAACTGTGCGAGACCACCGCCACGGCCAAACAGGCCCGCCGTGCATGAATCATCCTGATGGTGCACGAGATTATCGCCGTCGCCGCACCAGCAGCCCGAACGCCAGCCCGCATACCAGCATCAGCCACGTGCCCGGCTCGGGAACGGCGGTCAGCACGAGGCTGCCGGCGGTCAACTCCCACGTGCCCCACCAGCCGATGTTGTCGGTGACGTGGAAGTAATCGTTCAGGTTCGTGTCGAAGGCGAACGGCTCAGCGGCTCCGTGCTCGAATACGTCGCCATGGAACAGCGTGAAGCTGTCGCCGGCGCTGAGTTGATAGCCTGCAAGCGCAGAGATGCTGAGATCCACCTTGCCGGTTTCCGGCAGGACGAGCTTCGGGCCGGTGATGGAATCGTAATCGTCGCCGGCGGCGCCCGCTTCGAGGAACTCCCACAGGAGCGTGGAATTCGCCTGCAAAGCGAGGTCATTGCTGAATGTAACCATTCCGATGCTGGCCCCGGGCGCGAGGAAGGCGCCCGAGTTGACCGTTGTGGCTCCGCCGATGGTGCCCGTGCCGCCCAGCGTCGCGCCGGAATGGACCGCAAACGCGCCGCTGCCGCTGTGCGTGCCGTTGATCAGCAACGTGCCTGCGTTGACCGTAGTCGGGCCGGTGTACGTGTTGGCGCCCGAGAGCACCCAGGTGCCTGCGCCGCCCTTCACCACGCGGGTCGTGTTGGTGGGGCTGTTGTCAACGATCCCGATGGCGAACAAGTTGTCACCCGTATTGGTCCCGTTGAAGGTCAGCGTCTTGGCTCCGGCGCCGGGGGTAGGCATTGGGTCCGTGTTGGTGAAGCGGAGCGTGCCGGCGCCGTCGGCGGTGATCGCAATGGGCCCGGTGGTACCCGGCAAGGCGATCATCCGGTCGGTGGAGGAATCGCCGCTGCCGGTGTGTCGCAGAACAACGGACCGCGTGGCAGAGCCCAGGCTGATCAGACCATTGGCAGCCGTTGTCGGTGCTCCCAGCGAGCTGGGACTGCCGCCGACGTTACCGACGCTCTCAAACTGGAGCATGGCGTTTCGGACCTCGATCGGGCCGTCAAACGTGTTGCCGTCGTTGGCCAGCCAAAGCGTGCCGCCCCCATTTGTGTGCTTGATCAGGCCCGCCGGCGTAGCTTGGCTATTGCTGAGCGCGCCGCTGATCTTCCCGACGCCCCGGTACAGATTGAACGTGCGGGTGCTGCCGTTCAGATCAATTGCGTTGACGAATTCGAGCTGTCCCGAGGAGCCGGCTGACCCGAGGGCGAGCATCAATGTGCCCGGTTTGAAATCGGCCGAGCCCCACACAAGGTCGGCCGACTGGCCGGTGGACGGGTCGGTCAGGTTGACTGTTACGTTGGAGCCGCCGCTGTGGGTGGAGAATCCGGCGCTGCCCGAGGTCAATCGAATCTGGCCGGGGCCGTCGCCCAACGGGCGAGTCAGTTCGCCGGAGGTTTGCAGTACACCGCCGGCAAGGTTGATGTTCCCGCCGAAATGCTGCGTGTTCCAATCGCCAACGGCGTGCAGCGTCGTGCCGTTCAGTTGCACATCGCCGCTTACGTTGACGCCGCCGTTGGCAACCAAGGTTGAGTAATACCATTGTCCGGTCGCAGTGAATCCATAGCCGTTGCCCCCGTCAGTGAGGTTGCCCAAGTTCAGGGTCGCAAAGCTTGACCAGGCAGAAGGTTTCCAGAGATTGGTGAGATTGAAGTTCGCGTTGCCGGTCAGAGTTGTGTCGCCAAAGGTGAGCGAAGCGTCGACCTGATCACCGGTGTAGGTTGTCAGATCGAGTTTCGGGGCCAGCGTCGCATTGCCGATTGACAGCGTGCCGAACTGGCGGGGAGCCGCGGTTCTGTCGTCGCCGGCCGTCAGCCGGCCGACAGTGATGGTCGTATTACCGCCAATGGTCACATTGCGCCCGTAGTTGATCGTGCTGGTTGTGTCGGCATACGACTCCAACGTGCCGCTGTTGAGGATCAACTGGCTGGCGCCCGTTCCGAGCGTGCCAGGGTCACTGCCTTCAGCCCGGAGGACGCCGGCATTCAAGACCGTATTGCCGGTGTAGGTGTTGGCGCCTGACAGGACCCAGGTGTTGGTGCCGGACTTTACCAGCGACGTCGTTCTGCCCAGAGCCGTATTGCCGTCGGCGATGACCCCGCTAATCGTGTTGAGCAGGCCAGGAGCGCTGGTGCCGCCGAGCGTCAAGGTCTTGGCGGTACCGTTATCGACACCGGTGAAGTTGCCGGTGAAGACAAGGGCGCCGGTGCCATTGGCCTCGATGGTCCCGGCTCCGCTACCGCTGCTATCGCCGAGTTGGACTGGGCGGTTCGTGCTGTGTCCGGTGCCGACGTACTTAAGCGTGCCATGGTAGTTCCCGGTCCCCAGCTTGATCAGCGCGTTGCTGCCGGTGGCCGCGCCCAGGGCGCTGGGAACGCCCGCGTCGGCCAGAGAGGTGACGGTGAGAGTGCCATAGCCGACCCTTGTATCGCCGGTCCAGCTATTGTTGTCGTTGGCGAGCGTCCAGTGGCCGGCGCCATAGATCTGGAATCGTAGCGGGACTGTGCCGTCGGCAATAAGCCCGTTGAACGTGTTAGCCGCCGTGGAACTCCCGCGGAGGGAGAGCACCTTGGAGCCTGTCCCGGTGACAACGACATCGCCGTTCCAGACCAGTGGCCCGGAGCCGTCGGCGTAAAGCATGGCGTGCCCGCCGGCGCCGGCCAACTCGATCCGTCGGTCGGTGGCGTGGCCGGTTCCCGTGTACTTCGGGGCTACCTGCGATATCAGCCTGATCGTTCCGTTCTCAACGGTGGTCGGGGCGCCTAGTGCGCTGGGGCCTCCGCCGACGTTGCCTATTGAGTTGAACTCGAGAATGTTCGTCATGCCGCCCTGGTCGAGGATGGTCTGGCCCGTGTAGGTGTTCAATGCGGTCAGTCTCAGGGTTCCATATACGTTGCCCATGGTGCCAGGGTAGGGAGGCGTGTCGTCGGGCCTCGCAGGAATGCCCGTCTTGGTAAAGCCGCCTGGCCCGCTGATCACGCCATTGACTTGGAGCGTTCTGTTACCAGTGCCGGAAACACAACTGATAATCCACGTTGAATCGACGGCGAGTTCGATGTTGGCGGCGATGACGTTGGTGGCGGTCGAATTGCTGATGTAATTGACGCCACCGGCGCCGACGGAGAGAGTGTTCGCAGCCCCGCCCAGTGTCCAGCCGCCGTCGGTGAACTTGATCGCGTGGATTTCGCGGTCCGTCGTTAGTGATGGGTTGACCAAGGCCCCCTTCGCGTCGAAGACCGCCGTGTCGTCGGTAAGGTTATTGGCCGGTGCGGTTCCGCCCCAGTTGGCGGCGTTCTCGAAGTCGGTGCTGGACGTGCTGCTCCAGGTTCGTTCCACAGCGTGCGATTGCGGTGTCCCTGAAAGTGCTACGCAAAACCCGAGCACGGAAAAGCCAATAAAGAACCGGCCGGTCCTGCCGGCGATCGACATGCGGTACATGATGCGGCTCCCAAGGTTCTTGATAAGTCTCTTAGCCGTATTGCGCGGTAGACAGTACGACGGCATCTCCCAGCCGGGCCTCGCAACGAATCCAATCTCGCCCCTCCACGAAACGCATGGCACGAAGGTTCAGGGACCGGTCGTCAGTCAGGGACTTTGAGCAATGCCTCTATCTTTGTCCGGAAGGCAGTCTTTGTCAATTAACTTGACAGGATTCGTCCCCGGGACGAATCTATCTACCTCCGCAGGGTTAGCGACACGGACGAACACCCGCTCACCGGGGGGAGGTGGGGGGGCGATGGCTCTGCGTGTGCAAGGGCGGATCATTTATGTAGGGTGGGCCGAGGTCGCGTAAGTCCTTGGTGGGACTGCGCAAGCCACTCCTCGCTGGTTTGTCCGTCGTGCGCTGGAAGCAGGCCCGGCCGAGCGACCGAAGTCCCGCCAGGGTCTTGGCTTGCTTGTCACCACCCTACCTTGTCGACGATCATCCGGACAAGGGCAGTTCCGGTCGCGTCCTTTGTGCCGCGGGGAAACGCTGCACTGCCGGCTACCGAACTTGCTCGGTTACCAGATACACGGCGTCTTCCTTCAGGCCCAGGTAATGGAAGGTCGCACGATCGGAAAAGGGAAACCGCGCGTCGGGCACCGTCCAGATTTGCTCGTAGCGGTGCGCTGCCTCGCGGTCGTCGACCACGCTGAACGCCTCGGCATCGCGCGTGGCGGCGTAAGCATAGCGGCGGCTGTCGGGCGAGAAAGTGAGATAGCCGGCCATGTCGTATCGCGGCTTGCGGACGCCGTCGACCACCACAAAGGATGCATTTCCCACGCGGGCAATATGCCCGAAGCGGGCGCTGTTCGGGCTGAAGGTGAGCGTGCCGCCGCCTACGCGGTCAAAGACGCGGCCCTCGCGTCCGTCGAGCACCACAAGTTCCGAATCACCGCTGGTGGCCTGATACGCGAATCGCCGGCTGTTTGGGCTGAAGAGCATCTGGCCAATATCGTCGAATGGTTTTCCCGGCTCGCCGTCGAGCACCACTGCCCATCGGCCGTCGGCCCCGGCGACATAAACCAGTCGTTTTCCATCCGGGCTGAACTGCAAGCTTTCCTCAGCAATGGAATCGTAGGCGGCTTGCTCAACGCCGTCGACCACCACGCGCCACTTGCCGCCTTTCACGGCCGCGTAGGCGACCCGGCCGCCGTTGGGACTGAATTCGATTTGTCCAACGTCGTCGTACGGCGGCTCGGGCGCACCGTCCAGGACGACGCGCCACTGACGGCCCTCGAGCCCGGCGTAGGCCATCTTCGTGCCGTCCGGGCTGAACCGGATGCCGGTGGCCGTGCCAAGGAAGTCGTGCCCGGGCTGAGCTTCGCCATCGACCACAACATGCCACTTCTCACCCAACAGTGCGCCAAAGGCCACGCGGCTGCCATCCGGGCTGAAGTAGAGCCGTCCTTCGAGAATTTGCTCGTAGGAGTCGCCCGGCTTGTTGTTGATCACCACCGTGCGAGCGCGGTCGGGCAGCATGGCAACATACGCCAATTGCGAGCCGTCGGGCGAAAAGAACGGCGAGCCGACGCGCAGATAGGGGCCCTGTTCCCGCGTCCCCACCACAACGTGCCACGCCTCGCCCAATCGAGCCGCATACGCGAACCACTGGCCATCCGGGCTGAAGCGGAACCCCGCCACTGCATCGAACGCCGCCTGTTCCCGGCCCTCGACCACGACCCTCTCCCGGCCGGATGCCGATCTCACGTACGCCAACCGGCGCCCATCGGGACTGACCACCGCCGACTCCCGTACCTCCGGCGGAAACGGTGCAAGCAAGATTTCGGTCACCTGCCGGTCGGTCTGGCCAGGCGCACTCGTCGCAGAAAGCGTTAGCATGAGTGCCGTCAGGGCCGAGATGGTCGTGTGGATGGGGCTCATCAACATAACCGGCGGGCACGCCCGGTGTGGGATTCCGAAGTGTACGAGTGCAGGCTTTGGTGTAGGGTGGGTGGTTCCGGCTGTCTCAGCAGCCGGGTTCACCCACGCGATGTTAAGATGCATGCTTTGGAATAGAGTATGAATGTTCTGAACCAAATTGGCAACTGTTCATGGAGCAGCGCCGCGAGCAGTTCTTTCCACAACATGCAAAGTGGACAGCCCCACCGTCGCAGCAGACCGGTTGGCCGACTGGGCAAATTGCCCTTTGTGTCGCGAAAACTGCAACAGTCCCCAGCGAACGGCCACTCACCTACTGCTCCCGCGGTCGGCAGTAGGAGAGGGCTAGCAGTGCGTAGCCGGTCACAAGGCTCGGCTCGCCTTCCATCCAGCGAATTTCCTCGTTGATCCAGGAGCCGTCAGGTCGCTGCCGCTTGACCAATTCTCGCAGCAGGTCCTGCCGCCAATCGTGCTTCACACCTTGTTCGTCCTCGAACTCGTCGATGCCGATCGCGTCGAGTGCCTTGGCGAAGACGTGATAATAGTAGTAGAGTCCGGCTAGGCCGATGCCCGGGTTATTCTCGAGTTGATAGTGCTTGCTGAGCCAATCGATGGCAGCCTTTACGCGGGGGTCGTCCGGGCCGACGCCGGCGTAGATCATGCTCTTCAGGCCGGAATAGGTCATCGAGCCGTAGCTGCGCAGGCCGCCTTCGGGCGTTTCGCCTGCCTGCGAACTGCCGCCAGCCGCCGGTGTATAGTAGAACCCGCCGTCGGGATTCTTCGCAGGAAAGGGCGTGGTGTTGTACTCGCTTTCGAGGTTCTGGCAACGCGAGACGAAAACAAGCGCCTTCTGAATGGCCGGATCGTCGGGTCCGGCGCCCGCCGCGCGCAACGCATCGATCAGGAACGAAGTATTCGACAGGTCGGGCCGCTTGTGCTTGCCGTAACCGGCACCGCCGTAGGATGGATTGGTCAGGTCGTGTTCTTCATCGTTGCCCCACTGAATGCCTCGCAAGAAATTGGCGGCGTTGGCGATCAGTTCATCGTAGCGTCCGTCGCGGTTGGCCTCGGCGAAGCACATCAGGATCAGCGACGTCTCGTAGTTGCGGTAGAACGTACCGGTTCGGTAGATGCCTCCGTCCGGCTGCACGAATCCCTTGAGGTATTCGAGGCTTCGAGCCACCACCGGATCGTCCGGGCTGCGCCCGTGCCGGAGGATTCCCACGGTCACCACGGCGGTCACCCCGGGCCCCATCTGCCCGGCGTAGGAACCATCCGAGTCCTGGCCTCTGGTGCGCAGGTACTCGACGGCCTTGTCGACCGTTCGGCCGAAGGTCTGTGCGTCGATCGGGGCGTCATCGGCCGCAGAAGCCATCGCCGGCACGAAGCCGCACCATGCCAACACGAGCGTTAGAACAAGCAAACGTTTCATGATCAACCTCAGATGTTCGAGAACGGTTGTCCTAGAATCAGTTGCCCGGGCGGGAACCGCGGGCGACCGGCACCTTTGCAATTATAGGTGCTCGCTGTGAAAAAACCACTTGCAAGGGACGTGCCAGCGACGTGGGCCGCTCCACAACCGCTCTCGACGCAATCGATTGCGTCAGGCCGACGTGTGTGAGGACACGGCTGCCGTGTCGAGAAGAACGACATGATTGTCGGCAAAATCGACACGCGACTACGGTACGATGGCGAGGACCTCTTCCTCCCGCATGATGAGAAACTCCTGCCCGTCGACCATTACTTCGGTCCCGACGAAGCTGCCGAACAGAACGCGGTCACCTTCGGCGACCGAGTGCCGAGCCCGCGACCCGTCTGGAAGCAGTTGCCCGTCGCCAATCGACAGGACACGTCCCTGTTTCGGCGTTTCGCGGGCACTCTCGGGCAGCACAACGCCGCCTGGGGAGACCTCATCGGCCTCAATCCGTTTGACTACGATCTTGTCGCCCAATGGCACCACTTTCATTACCGGAGAACTCCAAAAAAACGGTTGGCTGAATCGACCCAGGTGACGATCCCTGAAGTCGTTTCCAGCGAACATCTTGGGTTTCGCTGCAGGAATACTGCAGGCCTGGACACACTGCCTACTCTGCCACAAAAGGGGATGGTTCGCTTCGCCTCACCACGGGAAACGCGCATTGTCGCATGACTTCGGCCCGCAGGCAAGGCAGGCGACAGGATGGGAAACCCCTTTCGTTGGGGGGGGTGAGGATTGCCCGTGGTGGAGGAGGCTGGCGGGACGGGAGTTGGGCTCCTTTCTGTCGCTCTGAGTGGTTCCAGGGAAAGCGGCCTGTGCCTTTTCCGTTCAGGCGAGCGGCAGACGTGGCGGCGTCTCTCCGAGACGCCGGAATCCGAATCTCGGAGAGACTCGGCTACAAGGTCGTCGGTAAGATTGTCTCTGCCGCGCGCCTCATCAAAGGAGCTTGACGGTCGCTGGGGCCAATTGTAAAATTACAATCGTGAAGCTGAGGTTTTCGATTCTTGCCACAGTCCCCAATGAAGAGCCAGCCGTCATCTGCTTCGCTTGACGAGACTTTCGCTGAAAGGCTCAACTCCCAGAAGCTCGGAATGCGCGAGAGTGTCGGGCAGTACGAGTTGATCGGGAAACTGAGGCGAGGTGGCATGGGTACGGTCTACCGTGCCATGCACACGCGGCTGAAGCGGCTGGTGGCCATCAAGCTTCTTCGGCCCGACCGGATCGATCATCATGGGGCCGTTGCCCGATTCCTCCGCGAAATGGAAGCCGTCGGCCGGCTCGATCATCCGAACCTGGTGCGGGCTTACGATGCCGGAGAGGCCGACGGGCGGCATTTCCTTGCAATGGAGCTGGTCGTTGGCGACGACCTGCGCCGGCTGGTCGGCCGGCTGGGGCCGCTCTCCGTGCCCGACGCCTGCGAAGTGGTCAGGCAAGCTGCTCGCGGGCTTCAGCACGCCCACGAGAACGGTCTGGTTCATCGGGATGTGAAGCCCTCGAACCTGATGGTTACCGTAGACGGGACGATCAAATTGCTCGACTTGGGGCTTGCTCGGCTTGCCGACGGCGAGAGCGGCCATTCGGGCCACACGACCACGGACCGAGTTCTTGGCAGCGGCGACTACCTTGCTCCCGAGCAAGCCGAAGACCCGCGGCAGGCCGATGCCCGATCCGACCTGTACGCACTCGGCTGCACTTTGTACTTTCTGCTGGCGGGCCATGCGCCATTTGAAGACACGCGGCACAATACTTTCGGTCGGAAGCTGCTTGCCCACGCCACCGAGCGCGTGCCCAACCTGGCCCGACACCGTCCCGATCTGCCCAAGGGTTTGGTCAACTTGCTCGAACGCATGCTGGCCAAACGGCCGGCGAACAGGCCGACAAACATGGCCGAGGTGGAGCAGGCCCTTGTTGCCTGGGCTACAGGTTCGAATCTGCCGGCCTTGCTTGCCGGATTGCCCAAAGAGGGCCCCCATGTCCTCGGACATAGTGCCGGGATTGATCCCGCAGACTTCTGGACGGCCGAACGAGCAGGCCACGACGGAAGACAGCCGCCGCCCGGCAAGGTGAGACCGGCCATTGCTCGCTCGTGGCGCCGATTTGGGCCGGCATTTCTGGCCGCGGGCCTCGGTGTGGTTATCCTTGCCTTGGCCGTTGCGGTACCTCGCACGCGAATCGAAACGCGACAGCCGCGACAGCTCAACCCGGCAGCCATGGTGCAGCAACCGGCATCCCTGCCGGGCACACACGGATGGACACTCGAAACCCGCGGAGGCCGCGCTGCGATAACGCATTTGGCCCTGTCGCCGGACGAACGGCTTCTGGCCGCGGGCGATGCGGCTGGCTGCGTGAGAGTTTGGCGATCGGCAACTGGCGATCTGCTCCGGCTGTTCGTGGAACCTGGGCCCATCCGGGCGATCGCCTGGCTGTCTTGCAGCCGGCAGCTCGCCGTCGCCGCCGGCTCTTTGCGCCTATGGAACACGGACTCCGGACACCTGCTCTGGGAGGCGCCGCTTTGCGAAACCGACCCTGCGACGTCGCTGGACTATCACCCAACAGGCATGTTGGCCAGCGGGCACCAGAGCGGCGAAATCTGCCTCTGGGACGTCTCGGCGCGGCAAGTCTCCACCACGCTGTCCGGACATGGTGGCTCCGTGACCGCACTGCGTTTTTCCACGGACGGATCGCGTTTGGCTTCCGGTGACGAAGGTCGAAGCATTCGCGTATGGGACATGCCCGACGGCAGGCCACTGAAGCACTTCCACGACGCCGAGCCGGGGCCGATTCGCCGGCTGGCGTGGTCGCCGAATGGAACCTGCCTGGCGTCCTGCGGCGGGGAAAAACACCTCACCGCTTGGGAGCAGGCTGAAGACTTCCGGCCGCGCAGGGAGAATCCGGCTAACCAGCCCGTGGGCGATCTCGGCTGGTCGGACGACGGGGAGCGGTTCTTCTCCGTCAGCGGTGGAAGCGCCGGAATGGAGTTTGCCGTGCTGTGGGATGGCGAAGTGCGGCGGCAGATTCGTCGGCCCCTGATGGCTCCGAACGCCGCAACCGCCATGACGTGGTCGCGCGATGGAACGACCGTCTACTGCGGCTTGCGGAACGGCGAAATAGTGACCTACCTGCCCGATTCAGACGAACTAAAGGGTTTTCGCCAGGCTGCTGCGACACGAACCATCATTATCGCTTGGTCGCCGGACGGATCACGACTGCTGTTGGGCGACAGCAGCGGTTGTGCCCGTCTCTGGAACGTCAACGAGGCCGGGCAGGTACTCGCCGTTTCCGCGAGCAAGCATCCCGTGTCGGCGCTTGCATGGGATCCCGGAGGAGGGCGGTTTGCCGCCGGTCATACCGACGGAGTGCTCGTCATCGCCGATGCATCGACCGGCAGCTTTCTGCAACAGATGTCGTGCGAGGGCCATGTACTGGATGCTGCCTTCTCACCCGACGGCCAATGGCTCGCCACCGCCGTGGAGCACAGCGCGTGCCGGGTATGGAGTGCCGCCACCGGCAGCGAGTCGATGCGATTCTCCCTGGATAGCCCATCGGTGGTCAACGCGGTGGCCTGGTCATCGGATAGCCGCTACCTGGCATTCTCGGCTTGGGACGAACGAGTGCGCCTGGCCGATGTGGAACGACGGCAAGTCATCTGCGATTGGAACAGCGACCAGGGGTGTGTGGAGCAGATGCTCTGGGAGCCCCGGACCCACGTGCTGTGCACCTCGGGAAGTCGCGGCGGCATCGCCTACTGGAACGCTGTGACTGGCACACTGCTACGACGCGAAGACGGGTGTTTGCACAAAGAACGACAACAGGGCAACCCGTTGGGGACTCTGCATGCTTCCTGTACCAGCGGTGGGCTACGCGGCGTTTCGCCCGATGGTCAGGTTTCCGTTCAACCCTTGGGCGGCAGCGAGTTGGGCGTGCAGCACACCGCCACCGGCACACTGCGGCTGGTTCTGTGCCCCATGCCGGGTGGCCGCTGGCTGGCCGTCAATCCCTCAACGGGTCACTTCCAGGCGAATTTGGACGCACTGGAGACCCCGGTGTACGTTGTTGCGACCGATCGGGGGCAGGTGAATCTGACTCCCGCCGGGTTTGCTGCCCGTTACGGGTGGATCAATATGCCTGGCAAGGCAGCATTAGACATACCCATTTGCCCGGGCAAAAGCGGACCCCCGTAAGGGTGGTTTCTGGCGAGGCTTCACGAACGTCATGCCCATTTGTGGTACTTCAGAGCCGACACCCCGCGCAGACTTCCTTTCAGCCCCTTGGTACAATATGCCGATATGTTCGCGTCGCCCTTCGTTGAGCCGATATGTTCGCGTCGCCCGTAGTTGACCGTCTAATAGAATCCACACCGATGGTTGCGCCATCGCTGCTGTCGTGCGACTTTGCGCGGATTGAGCAGGAGGTCCGTCGCCTCGAAGAGGCGGGTGCGGGTATTCTGCACCTCGACGTTATGGATGGCAACTTTGTACCCAACATCAGTTTTGGCATTCCTGTGGTGGAAGCCATTCGCCGAGTGACGGATTTGCCCCTGGATGTTCACCTGATGATTGTCGACCCTGCCCGCTACCTGAAGCGTTTCCGTGAAGCGGGCGCCGATCTTCTGACCATACACATCGAGGCCATCCCCAATCCGGGGGATCTGATCGAGGAGATTCACGCATTGGGCGCCGCGGCTGGCATTTCGTTGAATCCGCCGACGGCGCTAAGTACGCTGGAACCGTTTGTGGACCAATGCCAACTTGTCCTGGTGATGAGCGTCATGCCCGGCTTCGGAGGCCAGGCGTTTCAGCCGGCGGTCCTTTCGAAGGTGCGCCGCCTCCGGGAAATTGCCGGCGATCGTCTCTTGATATCGATTGACGGCGGCGTGAATCTGGAGACCGTCGGCGAGTGCGCCGCCGCTGGAGCCCGCCTGTTCGTGGCTGGCTCGGCACTGTTCTCCCAGCCTGATTACGGCCAGTTCATCTCCCGGATGAACCAGACAGCCAAAGCTAACCAGCCCGCCTAGGCATTGCATAGAACCATGCTTCGCATTGTGCTCATACGCCCTGGCGCGACCGACTATGATCGCGAGGGGAGGATTCAGGGAACCCTCGATATCCCGCTGAGTGACGAGGGAGGACAAGAGGTGTCGGAACTCGCCGGGCAGCTTGCGGGTTGCGGCATCGAGATCATCTACGCGCCCAATTGCCAGCCTGCACGCCAGACGGCCGAAGTCATCGCCCGCGGGCTGGGGGTGAAATTCAAGCGGCTTGAACGCATGCAGAACCTCAACCACGGGTTGTGGCAGGGCATGCAAATCGATGAGGTGCGGCAGAAGCAACCCCGCGTGTACAAGCAGTGGCAGGAGCAGCCGGAGAATGTGTGTCCGCCGGAAGGGGAGATGCTCAGCGAAGCCGACGCGCGGGTTCGCGCCGCCATGGCCCGATTGCTCAAGAAACACCGCGAGGGCACGATTGCTTTGGTCGTGCCCGAACCGTTGGCCAGCCTGGTCCGCAGGTTCGTCAACCACGCCGACTTGGGCAATCTTTGGAACATGGCCCACGAGCACGGCCATTGGGAGGTGCTCGAAGTTGAGCCTCGCGACGTAACCGTCCCCGCAGGATAACGCCTTCCCGACCACCAGAAACCAGGTGCCATTTGCGGGAGTCAGCACCCGCAAATGGCTATGAACCCCGGAGTTATCGATCCCATGTCGTCCGGTATCGAACCGAGCAGTTTACGGAACATGGCCAAGCGGCCCAAACGCGGCGTGCCCGAGGGCCTGTGGATGCGTTGCCCCGGCTGCCAGCAGATCATTTTCCGGCGGGAGGCGGAGCGCCGGCTCGGCGTTTGCCCGCAATGCGACTACCATTGGTACGTTCCGGCCCGCGAGCGAGTCCGCCAGGTGCTCGATGAAGGCACGTTTGAAGAGTGGGACGCCGACCTCGAGCCCGCCGACCCGCTGGGCTTTGTCGATAAGCGGCCCTACCGCGACCGCCTGGTCGAGGAACAGGAGCGTACCGGTTTGCGCGACGCCGCGCTGACGGGGACCGGCATGATCCGTGCTCGGCGGGTGGTCTTCGCCGTGACCGATTCCGCGTTCATTATGGGCAGTATGGGATCCGTGGTCGGCGAAAAACTCACCCGCGCCATTGAACGCGCCACCGAGAAGCAGCTTCCGCTCATCATTGTTTCCGGCTCCGGCGGCGGCGCCCGCATGCACGAGGGCATGTTCTCGCTGATGCAGATGGCGAAGGTGTCGGCGGCCTTGGCCCGGTTCGATCAGGCAGGCGGGCTGTTCATTTCCGTCCTCACCAACCCGACAATGGGCGGCGTGGCCGCGAGCTTCGCCGCACTGGGCGACCTCGTCTTCGCCGAACCCAAGGCTCTGATCGGGTTCGCCGGACCGCGGACCATCAAGGCTACCATCCGGATCGAACTACCCAAGGGATTCCAAACCAGCGAGTTTCTCTTGGAACACGGCTTCGTCGACCGGATCGTGCGGCGTAAGGACCTTCAAAGCGAGATTGCCCGGGCAATCGACTATTGCGGCAAGTAGCGACTGAACTGATGGGCTTTCTCAACGGCATCAAATCGATTTTCTCGTCGGGCAAATTGCACGTGCCGTCGCGGTTCGCACTGCTGCGTGCGGCCGTTTCCGGCACGATGTCGAAGTTCTACATGGCACGCGACCTTCGTACCAAGCAGATTGTCGGCCTGAAGATTCTCGACAAGGAGAAGACTCACACCTTCGAGGCTCGCTTCAAGGGATTGACCAAGCCGACCGAAGGGGAAATCGCAACGCAATTCGACCACCCCCGAATCATTACGACCTTCGAACACGGTTTGACCACCGATGACGAGCAATACCTCGTGATGGAGTTCATCGACGGTCCGAACCTCAACGCGGTCCTGATCAACCGGGACCCTGTGCTTGACGGCCGCCGTGTGCGGTTCATCCGCCAGGCAGCCGAGGCCCTTGGCGCCGTCCACGAGGCCGGGTTCATTCATCGCGATGTCTGTCCCCGCAACTTGTTGCTTTGCGAGAATCACGAGGATGTCAAGCTCATCGACTTCGGTCTGACCGTTCCGGCGACGCGGCCCTTCATGCTGCCCGGAAACCGGACCGGCACGCCCAATTACATGGCCCCTGAGTTGGTCCACCGCCAACCGACCGACCCGCGGGTCGATATTTTCGCCCTGGGCGTTTCGGCATTTGAACTGCTGACCGGCGAGTTACCCTGGACCCGCGGAACGACGGGCATGGCCGCCATGACGCACGACCAGCCGCCCGCCGACATCCGGCAGTACCGGCCGAAAATCCATCCCAAGCTGGCCGAGGCGATTCACTCCTGTCTCCTCTCCGATCCGGCCAAACGGTGCCCCTCTGTGGAGCACTTCCTTTGGGCAATCCGGGGCGTGAAACACGAAGACAAGTGACCATTTTCCAGAGTCCGACCGGGTTGCCCTTGCCACGAAATACATGGTAGAATCGCGAAATCGTGAGTTTGGTTGGTGCGAGGCATCAGGCTACCGCATCAGCAGACGCTTCTGAGGCCGGAGTGGCGGAATGGCAGACGCGCTGGATTCAAAATCCAGTTGCCGCAAGGCAGTGTGGGTTCAAGTCCCACCTCCGGTACTTCTTACTGTATAAGGGTTTGCGTCATTGTTCGTGTCGTCCGCAACTTCCGATTTTGGGCAAATGTTGCGGGAATTGTTGTGCGGGCGGGAGTCTTTGCCGTGTTCCGCCCACAAGTCGTCCCCGATGGAGTCGGCGTCCAAGGCGACGTAGAACGACATCGTTGTCGAGATATGCGAATGCCTCATCAGCCGTTGCAGTACCGCCGGCATAACCTTCCGGGCCCATCGGGAACCGAAAGACCTGCGTAAGTCATGGGCCGATGCCGTCTTGCGGGTGTCGGCGTCTACCACGATGCCGGCCTTGGCACCAATGGAAGAGACAACGGGCCCCGCCTCCCGGCTTCCAATCTGCTCGCCCGTCCGCTGGTCGGGCAATGGGAACACCCGCCCCGTCCGCTCCCCCTCGGGGGTGTTGCCAAGCAACCACTCCACAAAGTCGGGTGCACAGGGGCACAACTCAGCCTTGCCGCTCTTCTGTCCGTCGCCTTGAATGCGGAAGCATGGATGCTTCCCTGCCAAGTCCATCTGGAAGGGCCCATCGTTCCAGTCGAGTGCAACCGCCTCGGAAATGCGGAGCCCAGACAACCACAGCCCATGAAGCAATCGCTCCCACGGCTCGGGGTCGTTCTCGCGTACCTTCGGTGTCGCGTCGATCATCCGGTCAAACTCTTCGCCAGTGATCGGACGGCCTTTCATCTTGCCGCCGACCTTGGCCATGTCGATGTTCGGCACCACTGCCAGGTAGCCTTGCCGGTGTGCCCAT
>JAVEUP010000134.1:0-23389 GCA_034005525.1 Thermoguttaceae bacterium
ATTCCAGGGCGGGGGCTGCCCAGGCGGCGGGATCAACGTCTCACTCAACCCAACACTCCTACAAGCTTCGTGCCTCAGAGAATCTGGGACTTAGCAACTACACCGGCCCTACGCAAATCAACACTGGGGTATTGAACATACGCCACGACAACGCCCTGGGCGCAACCGCCCAAGGAACGACCGTGGCCGGCGGAGCGGCGCTGGAGGTCCAGGGAAGCATTACCGTCGCCGAGGCTTTGGTACTCAACGGCCTGGGGGCGGCAGATGCCGGCGCGCTGCGGAGCCGCAGCGGTGACAACGTGTGGAACGGCAACGTGGTGCTCAATACCGCCCGCATCGGCGTCGATGCCGGCAGTACGCTGACCGTCAACGGGCAAATCAGCGGCAGCGGCGAGTTCAGCAAGATCGGATCCGGTACGCTCGTCCTCACGGCGGAGAACAATTATGCGGGCCTGACGCGGATCCGCGCCGGCACGCTCCAACTGGCTGGTGGTCCCAATCGGTTGTCTGCGGCGGGCAGTATGTACGTCGAATCGGTCGGAACGTTCGACCTCAACGGCCAGAATCAGGCGTTGAACCAATTGACTGTCGCACACGGCAGGGTGCAACTGAATGACGACGCGATACTCACGGTCAACTACGGCGACGTCTGGGCTAACAGTTCGTTCACCGGCACCGGCAGATTGGTCAAGACCGGTACCGGAAACCTCACCTTCGGCGCCAACACCGCCACCTACACCGGCGGCACCTTCATCGAGCAGGGCAGACTCTGGCTCTACTACGGCAATAATAAACTCCCGACCACCGGAAACGTCACCATTAGCAGCGCCGGTACCTTGGACCTGGCCCACTCAAACACACCTGGTACGGTGCAGACCATCGGTGGACTGTTCGGTTCGGGCACGGTGTCGATCGGCAATGCGGGCAGCGTGGTCAACTTCATTGTCGGCAACGGCGACCGCCCGGGCAGTTTCTCCGGTGTGTTGCGAAATGGCAATGGAACGCTCTCGCTGACGAAGACTGGGCTTGAAACGCTTGAACTGGCCGGCGCCAGCACCTACACGGGCGGCACCGTCGTCGGCGCCGGCACGCTGCTGGTAAGCAACACTGCCGGTTCCGCCACGGGCTCCGGGCCGGTGACCGTGAGCCAAGACGCGGCATTGGGGGGCACGGGCAGCATCGGCGGCCCAGTAAGCGTCGGCGCCGGCGGCATCCTGGCGCCCGGCAGAAGCGTTGGCACGCTATACCTGCAGGACGGTCTTGCCTTTGCAGAAGGTGCGTTCTTCGACGTCGACATCGAGCAACTCGGCCTCGCCGACCTGGTGCAAATGGACGGCGGACTGCTTGCGCCCAACGGCGCAACCATCCGCGTGAACCTCGGATTTAACCCAGAACTGGGCCATTCCTGGACCATCTTGGGGGGCGAGGGAGCAAGGGACGGTATCTTCGACACGAATGTGGCGGTACTCAGCGGCAGTGAACTCCTCGGTGGCTGGAAGCGGTTTGAAGTGGGCTACAACAACTCGGTCGTACTGACCGTTGTCCCCGAGCCGGGCGCAGTGCTGTTGCTGGCTTGTGCCTTCGCGTGCGGCCTGTTGGTGCGGCGGAGGAAGCAGGATTTATGATTTTGGATTTATGATTTTGGATTTTGGATTTGAGATTTGAGATTTGTGGTTTGTGGTTTGTGGTTTGTGGCCTTGGTAGCGTTTCTTGTGGCGCTTGGTGCTGATAACGGTGGCAGTCCCGTCCAGTCATGGAGGTACGCATGTCCGCGGAAGATCAGAAATCCTCAATCATGCATCAGAAATCCGAGGCTTTTACCCTCGTCGAATTGCTTGTGGTCATTACGATCATCGGCATTCTGATTGCGCTGTTGCTGCCCGCGGTCCAGTCGGCGCGCGAGGCTGCCCGCCACACGCAATGCAAGAACAACCTGCGGCAAATCGGCATTGCCGCCATGTCGCACGTCGCTGCACAGGGACACTTCCCAACCGGCGGTTGGGGATGGGGTTGGGTCGGCGACGCCGATCGTGGTTTCGGGCCGGAACAGACGGGAGGCTGGATCTACAATCTCTTGCCTTACCTTGAACAGGAAGCGTTGCACGCTTGGCCCCGGGACGGGCAGCCGGGAACCGTGACCGACCAGCAGAAGGCGGGCGCGATCCAGATGATCAATACGCCGCTGGCCGTGATGAACTGCCCCTCGCGGCGGCCGGCGAGGTCCGTTTCCAGCGGTTGGGCCGCCTACAACAGCGGCACCAATACCGCCCGACTGGTGGCACGGGCCGATTACGCCATGAACTCCGGAACCGTCCGCACGGAGATATGCGCCGGCCCGCCCAGTTTGTCGGCCGGCGATATGTGGCCCGATTGCACGGAGACGGAGAATCCGCATTGCCAAACCTGCTGGCCCGATTCCAAAACGTGGAACGGCTTGAGCTTTCAGCGGAGCCAGATCATGCCGGCCCACGTTCGAGATGGCCTGTCGAACACCATCCTGCTGGGCGAGAAGCATATCGACCCAGAGTGCTATGCCACGGGTTGTGACGGCGGCGACAACGAGTCCATGTACAGCGGGTTCAATTGCGACCTCTACCGGATCACCACGTCGCCGCCCCGGCAGGATAGGCCAAGCGCCCGCCTGCCTCATTTCTACGGCAGCGCCCATGCGGGCACGTGCAATTTTGTGCTCGCAGACGGCTCGGTGCGCGGAATCAGCTACGCCGTCGACGCGGCAACGTTTCGCAGCCTCGGAACGCGGGCCGGGGGAGAAGCGATCGATGGCGGTCAACTGTAACCCGTGCGGCCTGATCCGCAGACGGGCGGCTCAGAATCTGGCCGCAGAGGCGTCTTGCGTGTGGTCTTGGTCCTTGGTATAAACCAGTATCGCGCCCACGGGACCGCTGGGGGCACGGAGAGAAGCAAGCGAACGGAGTTGCAGTCCGGGAGCCCCCTTGCCCGGGCGAACCACAGGAGCCCAAAAGGCCGGTACTTCGCCGCCGGCCACGATCTGCTCTCCGTGTCCCCCGCGCTTCCGTGGGTGCGATAGCGTCTACAGCTTCGGCACCGGAATGCGTTTCTCACCCTTGGGAATTTCCCGCCACGGGCCTTCGTAGTAGGGATAGACGTCCACCCCGTAGCCGCGCCGGATTTCCCACTGGGCGCGGGCGGCCCAGGGCGTGCCTGGATGGTTCTTGACGACCTCGCTGAGCAGTTCCGTCGCCCGCGTCCTGGTCGGTTCGGTGATCGCGTCGGTAAGCGTCGACTTCCGCGTGGTCAGCCGCCAATGCTGCATGGTCACCGTTTGCCTTTTCCCAAGCCACTCGGCCTGCTTGGTCAAAGGCGCCGTCCGCGGGTTGCGGCAGAAGTCTTCGAAGAAGGCGCCGTACTCGAACATGCGCACCTTGAAGGCCAGAAGCTGGGCGTAGGTAAGGTCGTAGTTCGCCCGCCATCGCATATCGGGCTCTTCGTTTCGCAGGCGGCGCATCTTCTCAAGCTGCTTGATGGCCGCGTCCAGATACTCGATGTACCCCTTCGCCTTGACTAACTCCACGGAAGCCTGCCGCTTGAACTCATCGAAATTCGTCGACCAATAGCGGCGCATCTCGACTTTCTTCCGCTGCTGCTCGTCCCAGGGGTTCAGATCGCGAATGATGATGGTGTAAAGCACCTTGCGAAGGTCACTCGTATCGCGGTCGCGGAAGATGGCCTCGCGGGAGCGGAGGTCCACTTGGTAGCCGCGCATTGCTTCCAACTCGTAGCGGCGGTTTTCGCCGCGGACAATGTTGGTTTCCACACTGGGCAACATGAAGAAGATCCCACCCGTCTGGTGCGCCAGTCGCGATTGCTCGTAAGGCCCGAATCCGCTGGGAAACGCATCCTCACGGCGGTAGAACCCGTTGGTCTGGAGTTGTTCGACGAACGCCGTTTCGGGTCCGCGATTGATGCGGATCCAGTGGATTCGCAACGTTTGCGGATGCTTCCATCGCATCAGCGCGTAGGGGTATCCGAACACGGCTTCGCGGCCGAGCACGAAGATGGTGCATCGCGCACGCTTGGCCTCATCGACGGCGGCCTCCAGGTATTGCTTGTCTTCCAGCTCGCCGCTCTTGGCGGTCAGGAGGATCATGGCCATTTTGCGCTGCCCCGCCGTGGCGTATTTGCGGTGCGCGGCAATGGCCCGTATGATCGCCTGATGCTGCCGTTCCTTGCCCGACGGGTCGGTCGGAATGCGGTCGATGGCCTCCCGCAGTTCGGCGACGTCGTTGGTGGGCCGTGGAGTTTGGAGCTGGAAGTTCTCGCCGTAGCTGGCAATGGACGACATCAGCGCATCACCCGCCGACTTGTCCGAAAGACCCAGTTCCGCATACACCCGCCCAATCCGATCGCGAATTTCCTGCTGTGAGTACTTCATGCTCCCCGATTCGTCGAACAACCAGATCACCAGGACTTTTGACGAATCGAGCATCCACATGATCTCTTGCGTAATCCGGTCCAGCGCTTGGCCACTGCCGTCAACCACTGAGCGGCGCGTGCCGACGTGGCCGTCCGGCATTCCGGCCAGGAGGGTGCCTCCGGCCGGCAGCTTGCCCAGCGAGGTATCGAGTTCGACCGAGAAGCCTTCCGTGTCGGTTTCGACGACCGAGGCATCGAACGAGGGCTCGGTTACCATGGGTGTCTCGGCCGCGAACACGTCGCTGCTTTGAGCGGAGAAGTTCAACTCAGTGGCCGCTTCCGTCGACTCGTCGAGCACAACGGTTTCCAGTACCTCCTCCGGCTCGTAGTCGGCTTCGGCCACCAACGTGGTCAGGGTCGATCGGGCCACTTCCGGCAGCGCCCAGAAGGCCAAAACGACCATCAAGGCCATGTGGAACACCAGCGAGAAGAGAAACGAGCCGATCCGCCTGGCCATCCCCCGAAAGCTGAGGTGCGGCTCCTCCCCCTCCTCCAGGTGGCGGAGCGTCTCGAGTTCCTCCTTGTCAAGTGCAACCGACGCCTCCTTCCCCTTGGGCAGCTTGGCGGCAGGCTTCCGCGCAGAAGTGGCGGAAGGCGCATCGGCCCAAGCGCCCTCTTCGGCCGGTGCATCAAGCGTGGCATCGGTTCGGACATCGGGATCTTCGTGACTCATGGCTATACCACCATCACTGTCTGCAAAGTGCGGGAAATCAAAGGGCGGGATCTGAGAACCAGCCGATATTGTAACCTAATGTGACCTGCCCGTCCAATGCCCCCAGCATTTTGGGGGACATCCTACAATAAGCTTCGTTCCAAAAGACGCGGCCTATTCCTCAAACGCCCCCTTTCACTACGATAGCTTCAGGGTATAATAACGGGTCTATACTCGCCGGGGCGGGTGTTTGGATAAGATGGACAAGGGAGCCGATATGCCCAAGCAGAAAACCCATAAAGGCACAAAAAAACGCTTTCGACTGACGGCCACCGGAAAAGTGAAGCACCGTCAGGCGGGTACCAGCCACCTTGCGGCCCGAATGAGCCACAAACGCAAACGCAATTTGCGCGGCACCGGCGTCCTGAAGACGGCCGAGGTCCGGCGGGTTCACGATGCCCTGCGAGGCAACAGTTACTGACGGCCACCAGACCAGCAACGCGGGCCGGGCAGGACAACGCTTTCCGACAGCGCGGAAAGGGCCTTGAGTCCGTTGCGACAGAATGAGGAAAGGCTATGAGAACCAGAAAAGGGGCTGCCCGAAGGCAGGCCAAGAAACGCCTGTTCAAAAGGGCGAAGGGATACCGCGGCGGGCGCGGCACCCTGCTGCGGTCCGTCAAGGAAACATTGGTGCGGAGCGATGCCTACGCGTTCCGCGACCGGCGCGCGAAACGCCGCAATTTGCGCCGCCTGTGGATCCTCCGCATCAACGCCGCCGTGCGCGAGCGGGGACTTCGCTACAGCGAGTTCATTCACGGACTTGACAAGGCAAACATCCGCTTGGACCGGAAGATCCTCGCCGATATGGCCGTCCGCGATCCCGAGGCATTTGCCCAAGTGGTTGAACTTGCCCGACAGGGCCTTGGGGAGCCTGCTGCCGCTGGCTAGTTTGTGCCAATACGGCAGTCGCCTTTTGCGCCGGGAGGGGCGCGCTCTCGGGTTTTTCGGATGTTGTGGCGCGAGAATTGGGACAGTCCCCGGTAAACGCTTGCCGATAGTTGCACCATGGCTTTGGCCGAATTCGTTGCCGAATTAGACGACTTGGTCCGCGAGGCGAACGCGCAGTTCGAGGCGGCAGCCGACGACGCTGCGCTCGAAGCGGCACGCATCGAATTCCTCGGCGCGAAGAGCGGCCGGCTGAAGGCCGTACAGAAAGGGCTCGGCGGAATCGACAAGGCCGACAAGCCGACGGCCGGAAAACGATTCAACGAGGCCAAACAGCAGATCGACGCGGCATTCGGGCAGGCCCAACAGCGCCTGAAACAGGCCGCCCGCAGCGGGTCGGCGACCGGACAGTTCGACCCTACCATTCCCGGCATCCGCCCGCGGCTCGGCCGCCTGCACCCGATCACGCAGACGATCGAGGAGATGAAGGATATCATGGGCCGGCTTGGGTTCACCGTGGCCGAAGGGCCCGAGGTTGAGGACCCCTGGCACAACTTCGACGCGCTGAACATCCCTGCGGACCATCCGGCACGCGACCCGCTCGATAATTTCTACCTGGCCACCGCGGGAAAAGGCACCGCCGGCGCCATGTGTCCACCGGCTGTCGATTTGCCCGCCGTACCGCCGCCGCAAGATTGCCCCACGTGTACGCCGCCCTCTACTGCCGACGAGACTCCGGCTAATCTGCTGCTGCGCAGCCAGACCTCGACGGTGCAAATCCGCGTGATGGAGCGAACGCGACCGCCCGTGCGAATTATTTCCGTGGGCCGGGTGTACCGGCCCGACACGGCCGACGATACCCACTACCCGATGTTCCACCAGATCGAGGGCCTGCTGGTCGACCGGAACGTGACCATGGCCGACCTGAAGAGCGTACTGCGGCTGTTCGCCAGCGCGTTCTTCAAGCATGCCGAGGTCCACATCCGGTTCCGGCCCTCCTTCTTCCCATTCACCGAGCCCAGCGTTGAGGTCGACATGACCTGGCAGGGCGGCTGGATGGAAATGGGCGGCGCCGGCATGGTCGACCCGAACGTGCTGCGCGCCGTCGGCTACGATCCGGACGAGGTGACCGGCTTCGCCTTTGGTCTGGGCGTGGAGCGGATTTGCATGAACCGCCACGGCATCCACGATATCCGCGAGCTGTTCCGCAACGACGTCCGCTTCCTGCACCAGTTTTAGTGACCGCACGTGGGATAAACGAACGTGGGATAAGCTTCCAGCTTGTCAGACCCATCGTGAGATGAGCTTCCAACCTGGTAGCAGAATTGACAAGCTGGAAGCTTATCCCACGTTGAGCTTGACAAGCTGGGAGCTTGTCCCACGTTGACCCTAACCACAATCGCAATCCGATGCTCGTATCCTGGAACTGGCTGAAGCAGTACGTGACGCTCGACATGCCGCACGAAGAGCTGGAGCGGCGGCTGATGCTTTCGGGTCTGAACCATGAGGGCACGCGCGAAGTCGGCGGCGACCTGGCCATCGACCTGGAGGTGACCAGCAACCGGCCCGACTGCCTCGGCCATCTGGGCGTCGCGCGCGAGGTGGGGGCCGTGTTCGGTCGCGAAATCACCCTGCCACCCGCCGAGCCGGCTGAAGGCAAAACGCCCATCGAACAGCTTGTGACGGTGCGCATTGACTGCCCCGACCTGTGCTACCGTTACACGGCCCGAGTCATCCGCGGGTTGAAGGTCGGGCCGAGCCCCCGCTGGATGACCCGCCGGCTGGAAACGGTCGGACTGGTGCCGATCAACAACGTGGTCGACATAAGCAATTACGTGCTGATGGAATGCGGGCAGCCGCTGCACACGTTCGACTACAGCAAGCTGGGCGGCCGGCAGATCATCGTGCGACGGCCGCTCGGCGGCGAGACGATCGAGGCGATTGACCACAAAGAATACCGTCTCGAGCCGGATATGTGCGTCATTGCCGACGCCCGCGTGCCCGTGGCCATCGGGGGCGTGATGGGGGGCGCGAAGACGGAGATTTCGGAGGCCACCACCGACGTATTGGTCGAGGCGGCCGAGTTCGACCCCATGTCGATCCGCACCACGGCCCGGGCGCTGAACCTGCATAGCGATTCTTCCTACCGTTTCGAGCGGAAGATCGACCCGGAGGGCGTCGACTGGGCCAGCCGCCGCTGTTGCCAGTTGATTCTCGAACTGTGCGGCGGCGAGCTTGCTCGCGACTCGGTCGACGTGGGCCGCGAGCCGCCCGCCCGCGAGCCGATCGTGCTGCGGTTCTCGCAACTGAAGCGGGTGCTTGGCATCGAGGTCCCGCCGGAGCGGGTGCGGCAGATTCTCGCCGCGGTCGGCCTGGCCGAGAACCGGGCCGACGCCCAATCGGTTGAAGTCTTACCGCCAAGCTGGCGCCGCGACCTGACCCGCGAAATTGACCTGGTCGAGGAGGTCGGGCGCATCGACGGGTACGACGCCATTCCGGAGGACGTGGGCGTCCCCATGGTCGCCTCGGCCCGCACGCTCGACGACCGGATCCACGCCCGCGTGCGCGAGGTGCTCACCGCGTGCGGGTTCGACGAGGCGGTCACGTTGAGCGTGATCGACCAGCTTGCTTCCGACGCATGGAGCCCGTGGACTGCGGCCGAGCCGTTGCGGGCCCTCTCGCCCGTCCTGCGCGGGGCCGACCGGCTGCGGCGTTCGCTCATCCCCAGCCTGCTGGCCTCGCGTCGGACGAACGAAGCCCTGTTCAACACGGAAATCGAGCTATTCGAAATTGCCCGCGCCTACCTGCCCCGCAAGCGCGGATTGCCGGAAGAGGCAGTCATGCTCGCACTGACCAGCGGGCGAGGTTTCCGCGAGGTGAAGGGCGTGATCGAAACCGTGCTGGACCGCGTGGCGCCCGACCTTGCCGTTGAGGCGGCTTCGGCCGACCAGCCGCTCTTGGACCCCGGCAATTCCTGCCGCCTGGACCTCGATGGCAAGCCGCTTGCCTTCATCGGCCAGCTCACGGAGGAAGGCCGCGAGCGATTCGAACTGCGCGGCCCGGCGCTTGTGGCCGAGCTGCGGCTGGCGCCGCTGATCGAGCGTGCCTCGCTGATCCCCACGAGCCGGCCGCAATCGCCCTATCCGCCGGTCGGCCGCGATTTGAACTTCGTCGTGGACGAGTCGGTGCGTTGGGCCGACCTTGCCACCACCGTGCGTACCGGTTGCGGTCCGCTGTTCGAGCAACTCGAGTACGCCGACACCTACCGCGATCCCGACCGTCTTGGCACCGATAAGAAGAGCCTTCTGATGCGTGTGACGCTCCGCTCGCGGGAAGGCACGCTCACCAACCAGCAGGCCGACGAGCTGCGCGACCAGATTGTGGCCACCTGCCGCCAGCGCCACGGGGCGGAACTGAGGTAAGGCAGTTACCACGTCATCGTGGCGCCCAGGAAGGGGCCGTGATACATGATGGTGCCGGCAACGTCGAGTTGGGCGGGGCCGTTTTGCAGCAGGACCGGGTTGGTCTCGAGATTCTCGGCAGCCAGTGCCACACGGTCGAGCCAGAGGAAGTGGTATCCGAACCGGACGGTCAGGTTCTGGAGAACGGCATAGGCGCCTGCCAGCGAGACTTCGGCACCGACCGTCCCATGTTCGTTGCTGCTCGTCAGAAGGTTCTGACCCGGTAATCCGCCGGTCTGTGCGTAGACTGTCGTCTGGGTCGCGCGGTTGCCGTAGAGCCCGGCCGCCAAGCGCGCGTCGATCCACCACCGCGGATCCACGTGCAGTTCCAGCAGCGTACCCAATTGGACGCCGAACAGTTCGTTCTTCGCACGCACGTCGACCGATTGCGACGCGCCGCCGGGCAAGGGGACTTGCGACTCGCTGTAGTACCCGAATTGCTCGTCGAGGTAGATGTGCCGAAGGCCGTAGAAGATCGAGACTTGAAGCGGCTCGGGCGGCATGGCAAGACGTTGCCGCAGGCTCAACTCATGGCTGTCGATGCGGGACCGGCCACGAATCGAGACGAAATCGTTGTAGTCGAAGCCCAGGACCGGATTCGCTCCGAATTCGCCAAACGGCGAGAAGAGGTTCCCGAGCCCCCCTTGAGCGTTTGCCGTATTGTCGCGGACAGCCGCTTCGCCGTTCCACGCCGAAGTGCCCAGGTAGGAATACTCGATCCCCCACTGCGGCGTGAACATGCGTCCCAGACGCGCCATGCCGCCTGCGCGGAAGTCGGGGAAAGCCTGATCGGCGTTCAGGACCATCTGGTCGGCCCCATCCAGCGCGGCAATCGGCACGCTCGCCCGCGGAGTGCTGCGGTGCAATCCGACAACAGCCGCGTCGCCATACCAGTACGGGTGCGGCGGGACGTGGCAAGTGATTCGGCCCGCGACAAACCAGTCGGGTCGGCCCGGCATGGGCGGCACGGCGAGTTTGTGTAAGAACATGCTGCACCCGTCAGGTTCGCAGACCCGACGGTCGCATATATCGGTGCCGTTTCCCGCGGAGCGCCACGGTTGGCGAGCGGCGTATGCCGCCGGAGTCTGCCCACCCGGGGCAAGTGAAGTGACGGCCGGAGGCCCCGCCTCAGGGATCGGAACGACCTGGCGGGACATGCCGTTCGGTTCCATTGCGAAGGCCGGAGCCGCCAGCAGTAGAAGCAAGGACGCCGTGCGCCAAACTGACATGACCATCCGAAGCCACCCCCCCCAAAAAAGCGTATAGCCCCATCGGGTCCGGAATTGTCCCAATGTCATGATCTTCGGATACTCACCCCAACCCTCATTACCCTTTCTTTCGCCAAAGCTTCGCCAAGCGTCACATTCGACCAACGAGTCCGCAACCGCCCAGAGGAGCCTGCCTCCTTTGCAGGTACCAGAGGCGAACGCCCGAGCCGCTACCCCGTCAACGGCTACCCAGCGTTTGCCTTGTGATGGTGGGCTTGTATAATGGAATGGCAGTTTGTAAGCGTGTCCGAAGCGAGGGAATGGGAATCGTGAGTTCTCGGAAGAAGACGAAGTTGATTCATGAAGGACAATACGCTGCCGAGGTCGAGGTCGATATGATCGACGACGACACGGGATGGGCACCGTACTTGAGTGTCGAAGACGCCAGTAAGCTCGACGCCATTCGGGAAGCTCTCCGGTCAGGCCGGATCGAGCAAGCATGCCAGCTTGGGCGAGTGTTTCAGTTGCAGCCGTTACCCCACCAGGAACACGCGTGACGGCCTGGTGCGGCCGAAACGTCCTCCATCGCCGCTGGTCGGCTTGGCCATCTGGGCCCTTGTTCCCTCGGCCTTCTCGCCGGTTCTCTTCTGCCGGAGCGGCGTATCGTCTGGTCCGGCCTGGGGTCACTCCCGCAGCGGGTCGAATTCGATTCCCCAAAGCTGATACCAACCGGCAAGCCCGGCCAATTCGTTCTTGGCTCGTTCACTTGGGGCCATGAAGCGGGCCGGGCGGGGTGCCACCAGCGCAGCGAGCTGTTTCACGTCGAAGGCTTCGAGCAGGCCGAAGCAGAACAACTCGGGCTTCTGGTTGACCGTCCAGTTCTGCTCGACGACTTCCCTCAGACTGCCCAACGAACCGTGTAGCTCCACGCTGCCGATGGCCTTCTCTTCGAGTGCGGCGGCAATGAGTGCAAAGGCACTCGAACGCGTACCCAGGGCAATCACCGTCACCGGCCCGGCGTGCTTCGCAGCCGACCAGCGGGCGATGGCCGCGACCTGGCTTGCCTGCAAGCCGATGGGACGGTCGCCCACGGCCGCAACCAGCAGGGCGAACAGGAAATCGCGCTGGGCGATCTTCGATTCGCCGAAGTAGAACGGATCGGCCGCGATCACACGGTAGCCCGCGGCCAGGAGTTCGGCTGCCTTTCCTGCTGCGGCTGCGCGCCCTTCGTCGGTCACCAGCAGTGCCGTCTTGTCCGGCTCGCCCCGAACGAGTTCCACGGCGGGCACGGTCCACTCGCCACCCATTTGCAGCCGCCAGAAGGTCGCCTTCACGTCGTCCTTCTCCTCGTCGCCGGCCGTGATGGCGTTGACCTCGTAATCCTTCGCGCGAACGATGTCGCGCAGCTTCGCGCGTCCGGCCTGCTGCCAGGCGGCGGCCGCGTCGGCCTCAGCCGGCAGTGCGGCGTCGCGCGGCAGGCTTGCCGCGAGTTGCAGCGCGAGCGTGTTGAAGTCTTCATTCGCCTCCGGCAGTTCGACGTGCAGTGCCTCGGCCGATTGCACCTCGTCGTCGGAGGGAATCTCCTCGGCGTTGAACGTGTCGTCGCCCGCGTAGAAGAAGTCGCCGAACATGCGGTAGAGCTGCCGCCGGTTATCGAGCCCGAAGTGGTGCTCGCCGGGCGGGTCGTCGCTCACGTACGAGCGGAGGGCCGACTCCTTGCCGTACAGGTGATAGATGGGTTCTGCGGCGTCCAAGAGCGGCTTCAGGGCATAGGCGCCCTCGAAACAGCACGCGTCGTGCAGGTTGAACGTCAGCAGCGCCGGCCGCGGGGCCAGCATGGCCGTCAGGTGCGCGTAATCGGCAACCGTGGCCAGATCGTTCGGCGTCTGCTCCGAGTCGCCCAGGTCTTTCAGGTGCCATGCGCGGGTTTTGAAGCTCGAATACCCGGCCACCGGGTTGGCCAGCGTCACGCGAGTATCGAGTGAACTGACAACGATCGTCTGCCAGCCGCCGCCCGAAAGGCCGGCCACCGCCACCCGGGCAGGATCGGCATGCTCCAGGTCGAGCAGTACGTCGATCGCGCGGGTCATGTTCAGGTAGAACGGCGCGAGGCCGCTGGTGCCGCACAGGTCGAGCTGGTTCATGCAATAGTGGCCGAAACCTGCGCCGCGAAGCTGGCCCATGCCCACCCATTCCACGTTCAACGCCAGCATGCCCCGCTTCGCCTGGTTGATGCAGCGGATTTGCTTCGGCGGGTATTGTTTCCCCAAACCCGTATGCCCATTCACATTCAACACGACGGGCACCTTGCCGGACAGGTTCTCCGGCTCGTACAACAGGGCGGGAATCCACAGACCGGGCAGGGCCTCGAACCGCAGCTTCCTGATACGGTAGCCCGGCCCGCCGTCGATGGTATCGAGCCATTCGACCTTGGCCGGGGCGTCGCGCCAGCGGGCTGCTTCGCCGCGAAAGACGATTCGCTCAAGCACCTCGCGGCGCATCCGCTCGGCCTGCTGCTCCCATTCGGCAACCGTCTTCACTTCAGGCATTTCCGGCACGCGCCGGTCGCAATAGTGCTGAACCTCGGTCATCGGAAGAACCGGGCCAACAATCTCGCGTTGCAGAATCGCCAGCAATTCAGCGGACTCGTCTGCCTGGCCATCGACAGCCGGACACAAGCCGGCACCGAACAGTAAGCAAACCACAACGAAGCCACGCGGCGCCATGATACGTCTCCTGGTTTCCGGGGAAAGTGACTCGACTTCAAGGATCACTGTCTGCAGTTTGCCATTCTATTCAACCGGGGCGCGGGTTGGAAGCGTCGCAGGCAAATCGCCCACGGCTCCTTGATCCTCACCGCGGTCGGCGGTATTCTGGGCAACGACATGATGACATAACCCGTCCAACTGGTGCTGATATGGATGAATGCTCGATTGTCGAAGCCGAGGTCGTTGAGGAGGCGGTGCCAAAGCCCAGAGTGTGGACGGTCTTTCTCACATTCCTTGGGACCGTTCTGTTGCTGATTCCCGTGACGGTCGTCTTCCTGGCCGTCTTGGCGATTGTCATGCATGGTCCGGAGAGGCTTGCGGCGAGCTTCGTGGCGGTCGCGGCAACCGACATCGGCATTCTGGGTTCGACGCTTTGCACGATGGTCGTGCTTGCGGGCGGAGCCATCCTTGCCGCGTGGGTCTCGCCCGTGCCCTTCGTCGACCGCTTGCGGCTTCGGCGGCCGTCGATCTCGCCGTTCGGGATGGCAATTGCGATTTGCGGAACCCTCTCGATCTCACTCGCCTTCGACGGTCTTTCGCAACTGAATATGCTGCCGGAATCGCCGGTGTTGAACGAAATTGCCCAGGTCATCGGCAGCATGACCGGCTTCTCGCTGATCGGGGCTGTGTTGACAATCGGCATCGCGCCGGGCATCGCCGAGGAGCTGCTGTTTCGCGGCTACATCCAAACCCGGCTGACCCAGCGATGGGGACCGGGCGTGGGCATCTTCATCACGGCTGTGCTATTCGGCCTGCTGCACATCGACCCAGTCCACGGCGTCTTCGCCGTGGTCATGGGCCTCTTCCTCGGCTACCTCACCGAGCGATCCGGCAGCATCCGTCCGGCCATCATCTGCCATGCCGTGAACAACATCGTTGCCACCCTGGCGGCATCGCCGCAAGAGGCAGCGAACGAGGCATACTCGCCCGTAATGCTCCTCGTTTCGGCAGGTCTGATCTTGGCGTTGTCGGCGGTCTACCTGCGCATGTTCGTGCCGGTGCGGGGGGGAGCGACTTCTTCCGCATGAGGCTCCTCAGGCCGGCGATGGGAGTCCGATCTTCGGCGCCTTGCTAGCCGGGATCGTTCATGTAGGGTGGGACAAGGTCGCGCAAGTTCTTGGTGGGCCTGCGCAAGCCGCACCCGACTCATTCACATGCCGCTCGCCTGGAACTACGTCCGGCCAAGCGACCGACGGCCCACCAGGGTCTCGGCTTGCTTGTCACCACCCTACATCGTCATGAATAATCCAGCTACTCCTTGATCAACTCGTTGACCGTCATGCCGGCGGGGATCATCGGCATGACGTGCTCCTGGTAGGGCACTTGCACGTCGAGCAGGTAGGAGCCGGGCGAGTCGATCATCTCGCGGAGTGCGCCGGGCAGGTCCTCTTTCTTATGCACGGAACGGGCCTGCCATTGGAAGCCGCGGGCGATAGCGACGAAGTCGGGATAGCGCACTTCGGGAGTAATGCCGTCGCCTCGCCCCAGCGCCTCCGGATCGTCGATCGAGCCCAGGTACGTGTTCGCGCGGTTCGCCTGGTGGAACCGGTCTTCCCACTGCACCACCATGCCCAAGTGCATGTTGTTCAGGAGCAACACCTTCACCGGCAGTTTCTCGCAATGGGAAGTGGCCATCTCCTGGATGTTCATCAGCAGGCTGCCGTCGCCGTCAATGTCGATCACCAGCGCGTCGGGATGGGCGGCCTTGGCGCCCAGGGCGGCCGGCAGACCGAAACCCATCGTGCCCAGCCCGCCGCTGGACAGCCACCGCCGCGGCCTGCGCAGTTTGCAGAACTGTGCCGACCACATCTGATGCTGACCTACTCCCGTGGCAATGATGGTATCGCGGTCGCAAGTAAGCTTCCACAGTTCGTCAATGGCGTACTGGGGCAGGATACCGGGAAAGCTGGTCTTGTAGTGGAACGGGTCCGCTTTCTTCCAAGCGGCAATCTGCTTCTGCCAATCGGCCAGGTCTTCCGGCGGCTCGACAACGCGGTTCAGTTGCGCAAGGACTTCTTTCACATTGGCGTTGATCGCCAAATCGGCGCCCTTGATCTTATTGATTTCCGACGCGTCGATTTCAACATGCACAATCTTGGCTCGCTTGGCAAACTCGGGCACCTTGCCGGTGACGCGGTCGTCGAACCGCACACCCAGTGCAATGAGCAAGTCGGCCTCGTTGGCCGCGAGGTTGGCGTACACGCTTCCATGCATGCCCAGCATGTCCAACGACAACGCATCGTCGGTCGGATAGGCGCCAAGGCCCATCAGGGTCATGGCCACCGGAATGCCGGTCTTTCGGACCAGTTCACAAAGCTCGTCGGAGGCGTCGGCCGCAATGACTCCGCCTCCGGCGTAGAGGACCGGCCGGCGCGCACGGCGGATCAGGGCAGTCAATGCATCGATCTCGTCGGCCGAGGGCGCCAGCGGCTCTGACCGGTAGCCGGGCAGTTGCATGGGGGCGTCGTAGTCCGGAATCGTCTCGGCAAGCTGCACGTTCTTCGGCAGATCGACCAGCACCGGCCCCGGCCGGCCGGTGGTTGCCACGTGAATGGCCTCGCGGACGACGCGGGCTACGTCGGCCACGTCGGTTACCAGGTAGTGGTGCTTGGTGACACTCCGGGCGACCTCGACGATGGGAGTTTCCTGGAAGGCGTCCGTACCGATCACGGGCGTGCCAACCTGTCCGGTAATGGCCAGTAAAGGGACGCTGTCGAGCTTGGCGTCTGCCACGGGCGTAATGAGATTCGTCGCCCCCGGTCCGCTGGTCGCCATGCAAACTCCCAACTTGCCGGTGCTGCGGGCGTAGCCCTGGGCAGCGAATCCGCCGCCCTGCTCGTGCCGGGGCAGAATAACGCGCAGCCTGTCGCGGAACCGCGTCAGCGCCTGGTGCAGCGGGATGCTGGCCCCGCCTGGATAGGCGAATACCGTATCCACCCCGTGGTTGACCAGGGTTTGAATGGCGATGTCAGCCCCGCTAACGGGAATAGGTTTTGCCGCCACCGAGGGGGTCGCGGCAGCAGATTTGGCCATGTCGGTACACTCCTCACACTATCAAGGCCACGGAGTGCGGCCCATCGAATAACCCGAACACTACAGCATACGCAATCCGGCCGGGGAATTCAACTACCCAGTGCGGCGTGCGGCGAGTGCGGCAAGTTTTTCCGGCAGGCTGGAAAGTGCACTGAAGGGGCCGAGTCCGCCCAACCCGGGGCAACGTCCCTCGTTCTTGTGCACAAGTCGTGGGCGCCACCGGCCGGCTTGCCCGGCCTGGCGCGGTGGTCAGTCGGCTAAGACGGCACCCAGGCTCCCTATCTCCCCTGCACGCTTAGCTCACTGACCACGGCTCCATACGGGGCAAGCCCGCAGGTGGCCCTTCGCTGCTTCCAAACGTGCCAGAAAAACTTGCCGCACACGATCGCTTGTGCTTTCCGCAAGAATAGGCCAAACTATGGCACAATTGTCCCACCATGCACATGGAGCGAATCATGCCCGACAAGAATCCTGCCGATCCCCAGGCGTCGGCCAAACTCGACGCGGAAGTCCGGGAACTGCTGGCGTTGGAGCAAATGCCGCTGCTGCCGCGGGCAGCCGGCTATATCAAGCGAACGGGGCCCGGCCTGCTGCAAAGTGCCATGACCCTCGGCGCCGGCAGTGCCGCTGCATCGGTTATTGCAGGGGCGTCGTTTGGCTACAAGCTGCTTTGGGTCCAGCCGGTCGCCATGTTTCTGGGAGTGCTCATGCTGGGGGCCTTGACCAACGTGGTGCTGACCACCGGCGAACGCCCCTACAAGTCGTTCGCCCGCGAAATCGGCAAGTGGCTGGTTATCCTTTGGGCGGTGGGCACCATTACCGCGTCGGTCATCTGGCACTTCCCACAGTATGGGCTGGCGGCCAGCGCCGCCCGCGACATGGGCGAGATGGCCGGCGTTGTGAGCGTGCCGGATGAGGTGATCGAGGCCCGGCAGCGTCTCGGCGACGCGCAACGAACCAACGACCCGGCCGCGATTAAGCTGGCCGAGGAGCACGTCAAGCAGGTTACCCGGAGCAGGACGCTTCTGGGACTGGGGTTCACCCAAGCGGGGCTGGCGCTGAGCTTCGGCATCGGCCTGGCGATCTTGTGCATCAATATCATCACGACATTCAACTATGGCGGTGGTTCCCGAGGCGTACGGCTGTACGAGTGGTTCCTGCGAGGGTGCATCGGGTTGATCATTGTCATGTTCGGCATCGTCGTGGTGGCCAGGATCGACGTGGCCCTGGCAGATATCGGCGAAATATGCAAAGGGTTCATCGGCTGGTACGGCATTCCCAATCTGTGGACGGTCGATGGCAATCTGAATACGACCACCGTCACCCAAGTGCTGGGAATGCTCGGCGCCGCGGTCGGCATCAACATGACGTTCCTCTACCCCTATTCGCTCTTGAAGAAGGGCTGGGGCACGGCGCACAAGAAGTTGGCTTGCTGGGACCTGGGCATGACCGTGTTCCTGCCCTTCTCCATGGTCACCTCGCTGGTGATTATCGGCATGACGGTGGGCGGCGTGTACGACGGCACCGACGTGGTCAACACGACCATCCGCCCGCTGGACGCCGCCAAGGCGCTTAGCGGCGTGGTGGGCGAGAACGCGGGCCGGATCATCTTCAACCTGGGCCTGATCGGCATGAGCTGCGGTGCGATCAGCGCGCACATGGTGGTTTGCGGGTTCACGTTCTGCGAGATGCTTGGCCTGGAGCACACCAAGGCCCGATTTCGCATGTTCGCCCTGACGCCGGCAATCGGCCTGCTGGGCGTCGCTGCAACGCTGCCCATCTGGTTCCCCGTCGCAGCCTCCGCCATTTGCTTTACCATGCTGCCCATCGCGTACCTCGCGTTCCTGATTATGAACAACAATCGCAGCTACATTGGCGACGCCGTGGGCCGGGGGCTCAGCCGAGCCGTGTTCAATGCCCTGCTGGTCGTGGCACTACTGGTGGCGACTGTGGGCTCGGCTCTTCAAATCAACAGTCGAGTCATCCAACCGATCTTGAAGATGCGGGCCACGGCGCAGCCCGCCACTCCCGCGGCCCCCAGACCGCCGGTCGAGCCCGTGCTTCCCGCCCAACCCATCGACCCGGTGGAGCCGGAACGGTAGAGGCGGTTGTTTCAGACCGAAAGGCGAGCGGGGGCCGTGAGTGATGCAACCGTGGGGTAAAGGCGTGTTGCCCCGAGGCGTCGAGACTTGCATCAAGCGGTCCATCCTGCGTGTTTGACAACGATCCCCGTTCATGCCAAAATCGGGAATGTCTGTAGATCAGGACCGCTCCCAGTTTCTTTGTCCCCCCGGAGACCCTCGCCATGACCGAGAAGATTACCCGCCGCACGTTCACCAAGGCCACCGCCGCCGCGACCCTGGGCCTGACGGCCGCCAGTGCCCGCCGGGTGCTGGGGGCGAACGATCGCATCCGTTTGGGGTTCATCGGGGTCGGGAACCGCGGCTCGCAGCTACTGGCGGCATTTCTGAAGCACGAACACGCCCAGGTCGTCGTGCTCAGCGACGTTTCGCAACCGTTGTTGGCCAAGGCGGCTGAAATGGTCGACGACAAGGTCGACCGCGAAGCCGACTTCCGCAAAGTCATCCAGCGGAACGACATCGACGCCGTGGTCATCGCCACGCCGGACCACTGGCATGCCATACAGACCATCGACGCCTGCAATGCCGGCAAGGACGTGTACGTGGAAAAGCCGCTTTCGATCACCGTCTACGAAGGACGCCGCATGGTCGAGGCGGCGCGGCGGAACAACCGGGTGGTGCAGGTGGGTATCCACCGCCGCTCGTCGAAGCTCCACGCGCAACTGGCAGAAATGATTGCCGACGGGAAGCTCGGCAAGGTGACCGTCAGCCGCGCCTATCGGCTGAGCAACATGTATCCGGACGGGATTGGAAAGAAGCCGGTCACGACTCCGCCGCCGGACCTCGACTGGGACCTGTGGCTGGGTCCGCGGCCGGAGCAGCCGTACCAGGAGAACATCGCTCCTTATAATTTCCGCTGGTGGAATCTGTACTCGTCGCAGATGGCCAATTGGGGCGTTCACCGGCTCGACGCCATCCGCTGGCTCACCGGCGAACTGGCGCCCAGTTCGATCGTATCGATGGGCGGGCGGTTTGCCGTCGACGACGACCGGACCATTCCCGACACCCAGGAAAGCGTCTTCGAGTTCGCCTCAGGCCGCCTCGCAATCTTCGGCATGTATGAAGCTTCGGGCAACCCGGCCATCCGATACGGCGAGGTCGAACTGCGCGGCACGCAGGGCACGGCCTACATCGACGGCTGGAAGTTCGAGATCGTGCCCGAACGGGGCGGGCAGTTCCAGGACCGCGAGCCGAGAATGGAGCCGATGGAGGTCCAATCGACCGACGCCAACCTCACCTGGCAGCACGCAGGCGAGTTCCTCGACTGCGTCAAGTCGCGGCGCACGCCCAACTGCGACGTGGAAATCGGCCACCGCTCGACAACCTTCAGCCTCTTGGCGAATATCTCGCTTGCAACCCGCTCACGGCTGGAATGGGATGCCGAGAACGAGAAGATCACCAACAATGCGGAGGCCAATGATA
Organism: Thermoguttaceae bacterium; assembly: GCA_034005525.1. Lineage (GTDB taxonomy): Bacteria > Planctomycetota > Planctomycetia > Pirellulales > Thermoguttaceae > PWXP01. The sequence goes on from JAVEUP010000134.1 coordinate 20,086, forward strand.
TGCTGCATTACGAATACCGCAAGCCCTGGAAGTTGGGATAGCGTTACACCAGTTGGGCGACTTCCGGCGAGCGGGGGCCGTAAGGCCCCTGTTCTGCCGCCAATGGTCAACCAGATGCTCGTTGTTGGCCGCCGGAAACAGGGGCCGCACCGCCCCCGCTCGCCGGCTTGAACCAAACCTCGTCCCGGAAGAAAGCCATGACACGGAAACGACAACTACTCCCGACCGTCATCGTTCTCCTGGCCCTGCTCGTGTCGGCCGCGGGTCTTCCGGCACCCGCTGGCGAGCCGGCCGCCGGCAAACCCGAGCGGCCGAACCTGGTGTTCGTGCTGCTGGACAACCTGGGCAAGGAGTGGTTCGGCGCTTACGGCAGCGAGGAGGGCGTCACACCGAATATCGACCGGCTTGCCGAGGCGGGCGTCCGCATTGAGAACTGCTACACGCCCACCGTTTGCGGGCCCAGCCGTATCACGGCGCTGACCGGCCGCTACCTGCTGCGATCCGGGCTCACGCTGCATCACGACGCCGCCTTGTACAGCGGCGGCGGGCTCGATCCCGGGCGCGAAGTCACCTTCGCCCGGCCGCTACGGGAAGCCGGCTACGCCACCGGCATGTTCGGCAAGTGGCAAATCAACAACCTGTACGACGAACCGGAGGTGATCCGCCGGCACGGCTTCGACGAGTATCTGCTTTGGCCCGGCTCGTTGGACCGCGACAAGGTTTCGTCGAGCGAATACGATCATTTCATGGAACGCGTGCTCGCCAACGACTTCGCCTTCACCACCAAGATGATCGGCAACATTGAAAGCCGCTACTGGGACGTCGTCACGCTGGACCACCGGCAGAAGCGGACGGTTCATCGCGGGCGTTTCGGCCCCGACGTCTTTCAGGAGGCCGCCTACGACTTCATCCGCCGCCATCGGGACCGGCCCTTCTTGCTCTACCTGCCTTCGCCGCTCACGCACGGCTGGACCTTTACCGATCCGGTCACGTACACGCCATTGAACATGGCCCCCGACCGGCCGCACCGCGACATGTACCGCGACATGATCCGCTACGCCGACCTGCTGGTCGGGCAACTGGTCGAGGAGCTTCGCCGCCAGGGTGTTCTGGATCGTACGATACTGTTTGTCGGTACGGACAATGGCACCGAGGCGTCGTTCTCGGCCCGCTTCCGGGGCCGCATGGTGCAGGGCGAGTTGTACCGGCTGACCGAACCCGGCAGCAATGTGCCGATGATCGTCTACGGTCCCCGGTACATCCCCGGCGGCCGCACGCTGAAACTGGCCGACTTCTCCGACCTGCTGCCCACGTTTTGCGAACTTGCCGGGGCGCCGCTCCCCGAAGGCGTCATCCTGGATGGCCGCTCGTTCGCCCGGACGCTTCTGGACCCGTCGGTGCCCGAGCCACGCTCCTGGATTTTCAATCAGTATCATGACGAGCGCGTGGTCAGCGACGGGTGTTTCAAGCTGTATGCCGACGGCCGCCTGTTCGACCTTAATAACGACTTTCATGAGCAAGAAGACCTCGCAGCCGGCAACGACGCGGCCGTTCAGGCGGCTCGCCAACGGCTCCAGGCGGCGCTCGATTCGTTACCGCCGAATGCCGACCCGCCCTTCCCAATTCGCAGCCAGTCGGCGTTTCGTCTCCGTTCCGGCCTCGGTTCGGCGACCAAGTAGGGTGCCGGACGGCCCCTCTTGACAGGGCTACCGATTCATGTCAGCATGGATGCATGCTCGCGGGGATCGGAACCGCGCGCTCATGCGAGTCAATTCAGAGGGGATCATTCCCCGCCAACCTTCTTCCCCGCCGGAGACCCACGACAATGACCGAGAAGATCAGCCGCCGCACATTCACCAAGACGACCGCCGCCGCCACGTTGGGCCTGACGGCCGCCAGTGCCAGCCGGGTGTTGGGGGCAAACGACCGCATCCGCCTCGGGTTCATCGGCGTGGCCAATCGGGGCCGCCAATTGGTCGACGCTTTCAAGAGCCATGAACAGGCAGAAATCGCCGCTTTCTGCGACGTGAGCGAAGCAACCCTCGCCCAGGCGCGAGAGCGCTATGGCGAGAACATCACCTGCTACGCCGACTTCCGCAAGATGCTCCAGCAGAAAGACCTCGATGCCGTCGTCATCGCCACGCCCGACCACTGGCACGCCATCCAGACCATCGACGCCTGCAACGCGGGCAAGGACGTGTACGTGGAGAAACCGGTCTCGATGACGGTGGTTGAAGGCCGCAAGATGGTTGAGGTGGCGCGCCGCGAGGGCCGGGTCGTGCAGGTGGGCCTGCATCGCCGCTCGTCGGACCTGTACGCCGAGGTGTCGAAGCGGGTGCAAGCCGACCTGCTGGGCAAAGTGACCGTGTGCCGTTGTTATCACCGGAGCAATATGTATCCGCTTGGGATGGGCAAGGCGGAACCCACGGAGCCGCCGGCCGGGTTCGATTGGGACATGTGGCTCGGGCCCCGGCCCATGGAACCGTTCCGCGAGACGATTGCCCCGTACAAGTTCCGCTGGTGGATGCTTTACTCCTCGCAGATCGCCAACAACGGGGTGCATCATCTCGACGTGATCCGCTGGCTGACCGGCGACGGCGGACCGGTGCGCATCGCGGCCCTCGGCGGCCGATACGCCGTCGACGACGACCGCACGATCCCCGACACCATGCAGGCCACGTTCGAGGTCGCCCCGGGCCGGCTGATCCTGTTCGGCCATTACGAGGCCAACGGAAACCCAACCTTGCCGCAACCCGGCCACGGCGAGTTGCGCGGCACGCAGGGAACCGCCTATCTGAGCGACTCGGTCGTCAACGTCATCCCCGAGCGCGGCGGCCAGTTCCAGGACCGCGAGCCCCGCATGGAACCGATGGAAATCAAGGCAGCCGACCTCCGCAAGGAAGACCATCGCGTGGCCAACCTCTCGCTGACTGCTCAGCATGCCGGCAACTTCCTCGACTGCATGCGATCGCGCGCGGTGCCGAAGTGTGATGTCGAAGTCGGCCATATCTCAACCACCTACGCGCTGCTGGCCAACATCGCCCTGATGACCGGTGCGACACTTGATTGGGATCCCGAAAAGGAGGTCTTCACCAACAACCCGGCCGCCAACGACCTGCTGCACTACGAGTACCGCAAGCCGTGGAAGCTCGACGGGTAGCCCGGATTATTCACGATAGGTAGGGTGGGTCAAACAAGCCGCTTCTTTGGTGGGTCATCGGTCGCTGCTTCCGGTGTGCGTCCAGGTCGCGGGCTGTGAATTAGCTTGGTTGCGGCTTGTGCAGACCCAAGATCGGAAGAGCAC
>JAVEUP010000318.1:0-5465 GCA_034005525.1 Thermoguttaceae bacterium
GATCCTCGACCGCCCAAAGTCGCAGGCCGACAACAAACGCCCGCAGGAAAGCCTGGATCATGGCGTCGACCAGCACGTTCGGCGCGACAAGGTCGGGTGCAGCCGCCAGGTGATCCAGCGACCGGTCCTCGGCCAGCGCCATGGCCTTGCGCAGCGCGCCGGGCGCGAAGTGGACGTCGGCGTCGGTAAACAGCAGCCACTCGCCTCCGGCGCGCCGGACACCCTCTGCCAGCGCATGCACCTTGCCGAGCCAGCCCTCGGGCAGCTCGCCGACGTGGATCACCTGAACGCGGCTGTCGGCCGCCGCCACTGAATCGGCAATACGGCCCGTCCCGTCGGCCGAGCGGTCGTCGACCAGAACGACTTCCAGTTCCGGATAGTCCTGCTGAAGCAGGCTCCGGACAGCGGGCTCGAGGGTCGCGGCCTCATCGCGCGCAGCAATGACCACGGAGAGTTTCGGCCACAGCTCCGGTTGCGCGGGCTCTTCCTTCGCCAAGACCGGCACCCGGCGCACCACCCTCAACACGCCAACAAGCATCCACAGCCAGTACACCAGCGCAAGGAACGCATAGGATGACAGGAGAGCGTACACGGCGGTCATACTAAGCAGATCGGCAGGCGTTCATGGTGATTGGCGCCGGGAGCCTTCTTGGCCCCATGCCAAGAGAACCGCCCGCCTTTTTTCGCACGGAAACAAGCAGATTGTTGAAACTGCCGACGCTTCGCCGCAAAGACCGTGACAGCTACGGCAGACGATCCGACGGCTCGGATAGCCACCACCTTGCCAATGATGGGAAGGTCCCATCTCAATTGCCCAATGCGTCTGGCAGGGGGGGCGGTGGGGAATCCCCCCGGACAGTGGCGGCATTATATCCACCGCGCACAACCAACGCAATGCGCCGTGCCGACTGTCATTTCATCCGGCATGTAGAACGTAACTACTTCTCTATACAGCAGTTACAACAACATGGCAGATGCGTTTCGGGTATCTGTTGGCGCAGTTGGAGGGAGGCGATTAGCACGGATCGCGTCGGGGAGAGTGACTGCCGGATAGAATGCTTGACTGTTTGGTAAGGCTCAATGATAATGACTATTATGCGGTCAAATAGGCCCGCCTGCCGTGCCAAGGTGCCGGTGGCAGTCCTTGGGTCTAGACCGACGGGCATGAAGCATCGGTCGCCGCCAATCGGAAGACGTATCCGACCTGCCGCAACCACATCGACGCAAGGGCGCCCCGCCTGTGGATGACTGTGGCACACGAAGGTTACCGTGCACGGAGTTGCGGTTCTGTGCGCAGTTGGAACCGACGAGTCGAAAAGCCACTTTGACTGTAGGGAGATTCCACGATGAGATACATGTTCGCGCCCCTTCTCCGGTCGATCGTCGCGCTCGGGCTCCTGGGCTCTGCGTTCGTGGACGCCGCGCCGATGTATTGGGACACCAGCCCGGACGCCGGCCTCCAGGCCGGTGACGGCCAATGGGATCTTGGCACCACCGCCTCGTGGAGTGACGACCCCGGCGGCAGTTCGCCCCTGCTGACCTGGACTTCGTCCGCCAACGACGCGGTCTTCCAGGCCAACGGCACGTCGCTGGTAACGGTCTTCGGCACCAACGTGGGTGCCGACAGCATCGTGTTCAACGGCACCGGCTACACGATCGGCAGCCAAAGGGTGGCGGTCGGGTCCGGCGGTATCGTAGCCAACGAGTCGGCCACGATGTTTGGCGTGACCCTCGGCGCCAGCCAGCCGGTGACGGTTGCCGACGGCAAAACGCTGTCGCTCCAGCAGGCGACCAGCTTCGGCAGCGACCGCAACTGGACCAAGGAAGGCAACGGGACGCTGAACACCGCCGGCATTAACGTGGGCAATACCGCCGGCACAACGGGTACCCTGACGATGACCGATGGCGTGCTCAACGTCAACGGGCTCCTGATTCTCGGGGCGAGCGTCAGCACCTCCACCGGCATCCTGAACATCTCGGGCGGCGAGATCAATGTCAGCAACGTCATGTATCTTGGCCACCTTGGCAATGGCACGGTGAACCAGACCGGAGGCACGGTCAACTTGGACAGCTCACAGGGAATGCGGGTATGCACCGACAGCAACGCTACGTCGGGCATCTATAACCTCGACGGCGGCGTGCTCAAGACCCGGGCGATCGGTACGAATGCGAAGGACCCCGACAACCGAACGATGCTTCTGAGTTTCGGCGGCGGCACGCTGGAATACACCGGCACGGGGCTGATGACGCCAGCCACGCAATTCGAGTTCAAAGCCGGTGGCGGCACGATCAGCATCCCCAATGCCAACGCGAGCATGCACGTGACGCAGGAGATCACCGGGACCGGATGGCTCACCAAGACCGGGGCGGGAACGCTTATCGTCGAAGGGGGAGCCCTTGGCCGCGTGATCGTTTCCGGTGGCGAATTGATCAAGGACGGCGATGGTACGTTGACGGTTTCCAACTCCTTGGCTGCTCCGGACAACCAGGCCCTGTTTGTGCAATCCGGCGGCACCTACACGCACAAGCAGGGGACGCTCAATGCAACCGCCACGTACCCAATTCGCGTTGACGGCGGCGGTGTCATCACGCAGGAGGGCGGTACGATCACTGCCAGCGGTTATTCCGTGCTCGGCCGGGGATCTGGAACCGCTGCCTACAACATGCAAGGCGGTATATTGAGTTTCCGCGACCTTTATATCGGCTGGGGGCGCCCTGGGGTCATCAACCAATCGGGCGGGACCGTGACCGTCTCCTCCAGCTTTCGCATTGCCGACAGCATCAGCGGCACCGGGAGCGAATACAACCTGTCGGGCGGCTCGCTGACGGTCACCGGCGCGGCCGCTGTAGGTTTCCGCGACCACGCCGCGCTCAAGCAGACCGGCGGCACGGCATCGTTCGGCAATCTCTATCTCGGCGGGGGTGGTAGCAGTCCCGCTTCGACTCCCAATCGGCTAGCCACCTATACGCTCACTGATGGCGAGCTAACCATCAACACGTCGCTCTGGGTGGGGCGCGATTACGGCTTCACGGGCAAACTCGATATCGATGGTGGAACACTTACCGCCAATGGCGACGTGAACATCGGGAACGTGACTGCCAACGACGGCGGGGCCACTGGTGTGGTGACCCAAACCGGCGGGCAGGTGACAATCAACTCCAGCAATTCACTCCGTTTCCGCGCCACGGATACTCACACCGCCACATACCACCTCAACGGCGGCACCCTCACCCTGGCGGCCATCAACTACGACGACACTTCCACGCAGCAGTTCAACTTCGGCGGCGGCACCCTCCAGGCCAACGGTAGTCTGATTACCGATATGCCCATGACCATCAACGCCGGTGAGGCCACGATCGATTCGCAAGCCCACACCGTCACCCTCGGCGGTGAACTGAGCGGCGATGGCGGGCTCGCGAAACTCGGCGACGGGGTGCTCACGCTCAACGGCGCCAATTCCTACAACGGCACCACCAACATCTATGCCGGCACGCTCCGGCTTGGTCACGCTTCCGCCCTGGGCTCCACCGCAGGCGGGACGGTCATCCACGCCGACGGCACCCTCGACCTGAACGGCCAAAGCATCCAGGGCGAGGCCGTTACCGTCGCCGGCACGATCACCAACACCGGCGCCTCGCAACTGCACGCTCTGCGCAACGTCACTCTCTCCGGCGATGCCACCTTCACCGGAACCGGCCGCTGGGACATCCGCGGCGCCGGCGGGCCGCTCAGCCTCGAAGGCTTCACCGCCACGAAGACCGGGAACGATTGGGTCTCGCTGGTCGATATCAGCATCAACGGGCCCGGCGGCATCACGGTCAACCAGGGCACCTTGGGACTGACGCGCAGCACATGGAACACGGGAACCCTGACGGTCAACTCCGGTGGAACCGCCCAGTTCCAAAGCAACAATCCCGGCAATCATTCCTACTCGATGGATATCGTCATGGCCGGCGGCACGATCCGGTCCGACGTCGGCGTCGGCACGGTCCACAGCGCCGTCGAGCTGACCGGCTCGTCGACGTTCCGGGTCGATGCGGACTCGCTGACGCTCGCCGGCGACATCTCCGGCGCCGACAGCTTGACCAAGACCGGCAACGGAACGCTCGTGCTCAGCGGAGAAAACACCTACACGGGCGGCACGACCGTGAGTGCCGGCACCCTTCGGGGCAGCACCGCCAGCCTCCAAGGCAACATCGTCAACAACGCCGCGCTCGTCTTCGATCAGACGAACGACGGGATCTTCGCCGGTGCGATTACCGGCACCGGCGGGCTGACCAAGCTCGGCGGCGGCACGCTCACGCTCACCGGCAGCAACAATTACAGCGGCGGCACCACGGTCAGCGACGGAATCCTCCGAGGCGACACGACCAGCCTGCGCGGCAGCATCCTCAACAACGCCACGGTCGTCTTCGACCAGACGTCCAGTGGCAGTTACAGCGGCGCGCTCAGCGGCACCGGCGTGCTGGTGAAGCTCGGAGACGGCAGCCTCGGACTCACCGGGACCAACACGTACGCCGGCGGAACGACCGTCGCCGGCGGGTTCCTGCAAATAAGCAGCGATGCCCGCCTCGGCGCCGTTCCCGGAACGCCCACCGTCAACCTCACCCTCGACGGCGGCGGGGTGAAGAACAATGGCGGCGCGCTCGTCTTGGACGCGAACCGGACCATTTATCTGGGCGAAGGCGGCGGATGGTTCACCTCCGGCTGGAGTTCGCCTACCACGCTCAACGGGCAAATTACCGGACCCGGCGCATTCACAGCCAACAATGACAACGGCCCGGTGGTGCTGGCCAACCCTGCCAACGATTATGCAGGCAACACCGTGATCGGCGGAACGCTGCCTGGGTTCGCATACAACAACGCCGGGCTGCGCCTCGGCGCCTCCGAGGTGATTCCTCACGGGCTGGGCAAGGGCGGTCTGGTGTTCAACGCCAGCGCGGGGGGAACGGCCACGCTGGACGTCAATGGCCATACCGAAACGGTCAACAGCCTATCCACCATCGGCGCCGGCGCGAGCGTCATTGACAACACCACCGGCAGCGGCATCCTGCGCGTCGCCAGCGGCGACTTCCCCGGCATCATCCGAAGTACCGGCGGCACGCTGGTCCTGGAGAAGATCGGCGACGGCACCCTCACGCTCAGCGGCGCCAACACCTACGACGGCGGCGCAACGGTGACCGGCGGCACTCTGATGCTCAGCAACACCTCGGGCTCCGGCACGGGAAGCGGACCGGTCAACGTGGGCCCCGTCGCCCCGGGATTCGACGCGATCCTGGGCGGGACCGGCGCCATTGCCGGAACCGTAACGATTCACTCCGGCGGCATGCACGCTCCGGGCGCCAGCGTGGGCGAGCAGGCCATCGGGGGCGCAAGCTGGAATCCCGGTGGAATGTTCCAATTTGAGATTAACGACACGGCGGGCATTGCCGGCGGCGGGCTCGACGGGCTGGGCTGGGACCTG
>JAVEUP010000319.1:0-5413 GCA_034005525.1 Thermoguttaceae bacterium
GAGTCAGTTCGCGCACGTCAAGCGCGTCGGTGGTTTCGCCCCGCATGTTCACCCAGTTGACGCCCTCGATGGGCGTAATGCTGCCGGTGTTGCGCGGCCTGTCGTGCGGAGTGCCGTCGCCGCTCGGCGCACTCTTGGGGAGGTTGCCGATGCGGGACACCAAACCGATGTGATACGGAATGTGCTCGTACCCGGCGTCGGCCGCCGCGTATACGTCGCCGTCGCCGGTCGCGTCGATGACCACCTTCGACAGGATCGCCTGCCGGCCCGATTTGCTCTCGAATACCGCGCCGCACACCTTCGAACCGTCGACCACGGCGTCGACGCCCCAGCAGTGCAGGAACACGTCGATCTCGGCCTCGGCCACCATCTCGACCATGACAAACTTCAGCGCTTCGGCATCGACCGTCGGGTTCTTTCCGGGCCCGTAGTTCACAATACCTTTGTGAACCTTGGTCAGCCGCGCCATCATTTCCTCGCCGATGCCGCGGGTCATTTGCACGCGGCTCTTGCCGTACATGCCGACCACGATCAGCACGAGTCCTCCGGTCCACTGGCCGCCCAGGTGGCCGTATCGTTCGACCAGGGTGACCTTGGCGCCGGTCGTTCGGCGAGCGGCCACGGCGGCCGACACACCGGCCGGACCCGCACCGACCACCAGGATATCGGTCTCGTGCAGCAAGGGCACTTCGCGCTGGGGTTGTATGACCTTGCCGTCGACAATGCGGGCGACGGCATCGCGCTGGCGCATCGGATCGGCATGTACGGCCCCGGGTAACGCCGCAAGCCCTCCAGCGCCCGACAGGGCGGAAATACCAAACGCTTGCAGGAGATTTCGGCGAGAAATTCGTCGGTTCATCGGCATGTTCCTCTGGAGCTTCAGTTAGGCGGGATTACCACATGCGCATATTTTGGCCGGAGTACCCACTTGTGTCAAGCACGCAGCAAGTCGCAATCTGCTTGCTCAGGGCCCGGCGCCGCCGGCCGGCAGTGGCGATGGTGGTTGTGGCGGTGGTTGTGGCGGTGGTTGTGGCGGCGGGAAGGGCGGCCCCCAATTCGGCCATTGGTTCCACTGTCCATAGGGATTCAGCCACGAATCGAATGGCAGGGTCCACGGGCCCTGCGGATTCCCCCACGGGCCGTAAGGCGTAGCACCGGCACGATAGGGGCGCTGCCACTCGCCATAAGGACGAATCTGCTCGCCGAGGCCCCAGGTTTGCACCACGTGCATGTGGTCCGCCGTCCGATCGGCCCCGCGAATGCTCGTGCGCGTGTGCCGGTAGCCGCTCTCGACGAAGTTGGGCACTTCGCGCGCGTACGGGGTCACCCCAGGTGCGTACTGGGCCACGCGTTCGCCCTTGACGGGGTCGTGCGTGTAGCGCGAGGGCTGAAAGAACCAGTCGGCTTCCACTGCCGCCGTCAGAGTGAAGGCAATCACCGTTCCCGCGAGTGCCGCAGTCAGATGCCGAATCATGGGAGTATACCTACTGCTGTTGGAACTAAGACTACTGCCCCTCCGCGTCAACCACCATCAACTGCTCCGCCGCCGGATCGTAATAGTAACGTTCCCCCGGGCGGAGTTCCGGAAGACTGATCTGGTTGGCCTTGATAATCTCTTTCATGAACTCGTCGTGTGTTCTTGGAGCGCGGTCATGCGTTGCCTTGAACAAGTTCATCGCCTGCGGGATCTGCACGCTGAAAACCAGCCGCTCGGCAGCCCGCCATCGGGTCGCCAACGGCGTCGCAACCGGGCCCGTGCCGTAATCGTGGCCTTTTCGGCCCACGCCAACCTCGGCCGGCCGGCCAACCGGCTGTTCCGTCTCGCTTTCGACGGGTGCGGGTTGCTCGGCCACCGCCGGAGCGTCAACCGCCGGAGGCGGCGGAGGTAGGGGCGGGGGCGGGGGCGACGAAACGGCCTCGGATTCCCGCGGGCTCGGCCCGGGGTCACTGCCACAGCCGAGCAGAACTCCGCACACGCACAGCACACCCAGAATCCATCGCATGACGGGAAGCTCCTTGTAGCACGGTCTTGTCGTGTTCGTTGGTTTAATGGCCGGCGGCCTTGGGTTTAGCGTTTTCGCGGAACACCTTCCGCTTTGTGTGCATGAAAGGCGGCGGAATGGTCAGTGGCGAAGTGGTCTGGGCATCAGCACCGTCGAGGTTGAGGTCGAAGTGCCAGCCTTCCATCTGGGCCAGTACGGCGGTCCGCGTCAAGTTATAGTCGAGCGGGGTCAGTGTTACGTTCCCCTCGGCAAGTTCCGTCAGGTCGGTCTTGTGTCCGGTGGTCGAAGCGGGCGGGCCGCCGGTCAGCCAGAAATACTCGCGGCCCCAGGGATCGAAGCGTTTCTCGAACCGGTCGTGGTGCAGGATCACGTCCATCGGCACAGTGCGCACCCGCGGGGCGGTCCGCAGGGCCGCCTGCGGAATGTTGATGTTGTACAGTTGGGGCTCGGGACCCTTCTGAACCAGTACCTGCTCGATCACACGGCAGGCCAGGTCGGCCGCCCGATCGTAGGCGGCATGCTCGTCGAACTCGAGCGAGACGGCAAAACTCGTAATCCCGTAAAACGCGCCTTCAATCGCAGCCGCCACCGTGCCGGAATACAACACGTTGATCCCGGCGTTCAGTCCGCTGTTGATGCCGCTAACGACCAGGTCGGGCATCCGGGGGCAAATCTCGCTGGCGCCGATCTTCACACAGTCGGCCGGGCTGCCTTGGACAGCCCACCCCCAAAGCTCCTCGCCGTGAAAGACTTCTTTGACGATCAACGGGGTCGAATAGGTGATGGCGTGACTCACGCCGCTCTGTTCGGTGGCGGGCGCTACCAGGTACACATCCCCCAGTCGGGTAAGGGCGCAGCGCAGGGCTGCCAGCCCGGGCGCGTAGATGCCGTCGTCGTTGGTCAGCAAGATAAGCACAGCAAATTCCTGCGGTTTGGGTACCTCCATGCCGATGATGCGCTACTTTCCATACTAATTGCGGGGCCCGGAAAACTCAAGAGGCAGCGTGTGCGGCAAGACTCTCTGGCACGTTTGGAGACGCAAAGGCCACCTGCGGGCTTGCCCCGGGTTGGACAAAATCAGCCGCTTCGCGGCCCTTCCCGCAAGCTGGTATCGCTCGGTCGGTACGCTATAATGGGCCGCAGGTGACCGACCACCCCCCCCATCCAACCGGCGATCAACCGGAGGTGGCACATGAGTAATTCACATCAGGGCGAAATCAGCCGTCGCAGACTTCTTCAAGGAGCCGCGGGCCTTTCGGGTCTGGTGCTGTCCGGTTCGGTCGGGTGGTCCGGCCGGGCGAAGGCCGACCACAACCTCCTGAAACGTGCCGGCGCATAAGGCAAACAGCTTATGGACCTGAACTGGATCGACGTCGGATCATTCGTGCTGTTCCTCGTGGTCGTGGTGGGCGTTTCGCTCTACGCCTCGCGACGCGAGCAGACCGGCGAGGACTACTTCCTGGCCGGCCGGAAACTCACCTGGTGGCTCATTGGGTTCTCGCTCATCGCGTCGAACATCTCCACGGAGCACTTTGTGGGCATGGCCGGCCAGGCATTCGGCCGCGTGGGACTGGCCATTGCCAGCTACGAATGGATGGCGGCCGTCACACTTGTGATCGTGGCCTGGTGGCTGCTCCCGCGGTTTCTGAGGGTGGGCATCTACACCATGCCCGAGTTCCTCGAGTACCGCTTCGATTCCACCACGCGATCGATCATGGCCACGTACCTGATGGCGGCCTACATCATCGTGTTCCTGGCCACGGTGCTCTACAGCGGTGCGCAGGGGCTCAACGGAGTGTTCGGCTTCCCTGACTACCTGGCCGGCCGGTTCGGCCTCGAGCCCGACGCGGCAATGCAGTGGGCCACCATCGCAGGCATCTGGTTCATCGGGCTGGTGGCAGGGGCCTACACCATTTACGGCGGGCTGAAAGCGGTCGTCTGGTCCGACCTGATCCAGGGCGGAGCGTTGCTCTTCGGCGGCGGGCTGATGCTGTACCTCGGCCTGCGGCTTTGCGGCGGCGGCGCGCTGGTCGACGGCGGCGGCGTGGCCGGCGGCAGCATGCTGGAGGGCTGGTCCAACTTCACCCGCGACAATGAGGCGAAGCTCCACACCGTGCTGGCCTGGAACGACCCCGACGTCCCCTGGCTTGCCGTGTTCATCGGCGGCCTTTGGATTCCCAACCTGTTCTACTGGGGCATGAACCAGTTCATTACCCAGCGCACGCTCGGAGCGAAGTCGCTGGCCGAGGGACAGAAGGGCATCTTCCTCGCGTGCGTGTTCAAGCTGGCCATCCCGTTCATCATCGTCATGCCCGGCATCATGGCCTTCGACCTGTTCGGCGACGCCATCCTCGCCCAGGCCGGCGGGAACATCGACAAGGCCGGTGAAATCGCCTACCCGCACTTGATCGCCCGAATCATGCCGCCGCACCTTCGCGGCATCATGCTGGCCGCGTTGGCCGGCGCGGTCATGAGTTCGTTCAATTCGGGGCTCAATTCGGCGGCCACCATTTTCACCATCGACCTGTACGGCAAGCACGTCGACCGCACTGCCGGCCCGCGGCGGCAGGTGCTGGTGGGCCGCGTGGCCACGGCCGCCATTGTGGTGCTGGCGTGCCTGTGGGCGCCGGTGATCAGCCGGTTCGAGGGCGTGTTCCGGTACATCCAGGAGATTTGGGGCTTCATCACGCCGGGCATCGTAGCGGCGTTCCTGGTAGGGCTTATCTTTCGCCGCACCCCGCCCGTAGCCGCGAAGGCCGCGCTGCTGCTCAGCCCGGTGCTTTACGCCCTCAGCCGGATTCCCGGCTGGGTGCTGCGGGCCGACTACGAGTGGCGCGAAACGGCCGAGGGCGTCTGGCAGGTAACCCACACCGCCACCGGCCAGGCCGCCGGCGGACTGACCGCGCTGCTGTTCAGCTACAGCACCATGGCGTTCCTTCACCACATGGGCATCATCTTCCTGGTACTCGCAGCGATGATGCTCATCGTAACAAAGTTCCGGCCGCTCGAAGCGCCGGCGACCTATCCGCGTTCGAACCTCGACACAACCCCGCACCCCCTGGCCTACGTCTACGGCACCGGCATCATCGCCGTGACGATATTGCTGTACATAGTTTTCTGGTAGCGGTCTTCGTTCCCTCGATGGCTGTTCGCGGTCCCGGCTTGGTTCCCGCCAGGGCTACTCCGGAGCAAGCGTGCCGAATTGAATGGAGGGAACGTGGTGGAGAATCTTGTGCTGCAAGTCGGCGAACTGCTGTTCCCATTGCCGCACGCGTTCGGGGTCTTCAAACGCCTGCGTCAGGCGGCAGGCGCCCTCCTCGGCAACCTTTGTGTTCCATCGCGACAGGCTTCGGAGCGAAGCGAGCCGCCGGAGCGCGCGCAGGTCGCCCGGCATCAGAAGTGTCTTTCGA
>JAVEUP010000320.1:0-5360 GCA_034005525.1 Thermoguttaceae bacterium
ATCGAGCGGTGCGTCTTCCGCGGCTACTCGCCCGGGTTTTACAGGGTACCCTCCCATCCCGCGTCGCACCAGCACATGGGCATCTTCAATGAGGGGATTCAGGTTCCCAACGGCAAGCGGGTGATCATCCGGGAATACGCTGCGGAACGTGGGTTACGGCGTCCCGCTGACGTCGGGATTTCGCAATCCGACCGGTTGGAACCTGGTGCGTGAGAACGTCATGGAGCAGATGGGCGGCCTGGCGGTCGAGAGCGCGCGGCCGGCGTTCTACTTCGACTCCTGCGGCGCCGCGGGCGGCCCCGAAGGCCCGCTGTTCCAGCCCGACTCCGACGTGGCCGGCTGGTACGCCGTGGGGAATGTTGCCCGCGCGAACCGGGGCGCGGATAGTCCGACAGCGGCATTCGCCCACGCAAGGCTCAGCGACGCGCAATCGCCGCAGTTGCCGGAGCAAGAGCAGGCAGGCGTGGTGATGTCCGTGCTGGAGAAGAATCGCTTCACGAATGTGGAGCGCGGGATTGTGATCAATCGCGGCGCCGTCTGGCCGTTGCTGCGGGAAAACGTGGTAGAGACGGTCGAGCCGTCAACACCCGGCGTATTCGACCAGAGTCAGCCGCCAGCGACGTCCAACGGGCCTTAACCCGGCCCCAGCACTTCGGCAATGCGCTCGGCGCTAACGGGCCGAATGACGCCGCGCTCGCAAATCAGGGCGGCAATGAGCCCGGCGGGCGTGACGTCGAACGCCGGATTGTACACGTCGATGCCGTCCGGCGCGGTTTGCCGGCCGAAGCCGTGGGTAATCTCCTCGGCGTCGCGCAACTCGATGGGAATCTCCTCGCCGCTGTCAAGCGAAAGATCGAACGTGCTGCTCGGCGCGGCTACGTAGAAGGGGATGCGGTGCGCCGCCGCGGCCAGCGAAGCGCTGTACGTGCCGATCTTGTTGGCCGCGTCGCCGTTTCGTGCAATCCGATCGGCCCCGGTCACCACCGCCTGCACCTTGCCCTGCTTCATCACGACGGCCGCCATCGAATCGCAGATGAGCGTACATGGAATGCCGCGCTGATGAAGCTCCCAAGCCGTCAGCCTCGCGCCCTGCAACAGGGGCCGGGTTTCGTCCACGAATACGTGCACCTTCTTGCCCGACTCGACCGCAGCGAAAACCACGGCCAGGGCGGTGCCGTAATCGGCGGTGGCCAGCCCGCCGGCGTTGCAGTGGGTCAGCACGCCGGCGCCGTCGGGCAGCAGTTCCGCGCCGTGCCGCCCGATCGCGCGGCACATCTGCCGGTCCTCTTCCTCGATCGCCTGCGCTTCAGCCAGCAGGGCCGCGTGCGTTTCCGCAGGCGAGGCGCCGGCTTGCTGCACGTCGAGCGCTCGCTGGATCATCCGGCGGATGGCCCAGAACAGGTTCACCGCCGTAGGCCGGCTTTCCGCAAGGTAGTCGGCCACTTGCTGAAGCCGGGTGAAAAAGGCGGCAGGGTCCCGGCCGGCCACGGTTTGCAGGCCAAGGCAAATGCCGTACGCCGCGGCGATACCGATGGCCGGCGCGCCGCGCACCCGCAGGGTGCGGATCGCCTCCCACACGGTTTCCACGTCGCGGCACTCGAGTTCCACCAGTTCCAGCGGAAGCCGCGTCTGGTCGATCAAGCGGAGGGAGCCGTCGGTTCCGCCGACCCAGTGGAGGGTTCGCACGTCTTGCATCCGTCGCCTACCCTTCGGCTAACCGCTTCTGGAAGGCTTCGTTCTTTTGGTTCACCTTCTCGGCAAGCTGATGCTTGAAGCCGGCGAGCTTCTGCTGGAGGTCGGAATCGCTCAGCGCGAGGATCTGCACCGCCAGCAGCCCGGCGTTGCGCGGCCCCCCACCGCCGGCGGCCATGCATGCCACCGGAACGTCGCCGGGCATTTGCGCGGTGGAAAGCAGCGAGTCGAGTCCGCCGGCCAGATCGGTCGCCACGGGAATGCCGATGACCGGCAGCGTGGTGTGCGAGGCAACGACGCCGGCCAGGTGGGCCGCGCCGCCGGCTGCGGCAATGATCACCTTAATGCCGCGCGCCGCGGCCATGGTGGCGAACTGGCGCACTAGTTCCGGCGTGCGGTGGGCACTCATCACGCGGACCTCAAACGGCACGCCAAACTCCTGCAGCGCCGCGGCAACACCTTGGATCTTGGGCCAGTCGCTGTCGCTGCCCATAATGATCCCGACCAGGGGAACATTCTTCTCGCTCATTGGGAACCTATTGTTTCAGGGTTGAAAACCGGACTCCTCCGTTTCTAGGTGCAGATTTGGCGGGAAAGCGTAGGGTGGGTGGTTCCGGCTGTCTCAGCAGCCGGGTTCACCCACGCGCCACGCCGTTCCGCACCTAGATACGGAAGAGCCGAAAACTGTGAGCCCAAACGGCCCTCGGGGGCATCATGGATCGTGCGGTAACTTACCAGACCGACTGCTTCGCGTAAATCGCCTCATTCCAGGCCGCACGCTCCCCCCTGGCATTGGTTGCGCATACCGCAGGCACCATAGGGGCAAGCTGATGCCTCGGCGGCCCCCTGCGAATGAGCGGCCGGTACGCTGAACTTCTTTTCCAGCCGCCGCTTGCCGCAAGCCGGGCATTGGGCCTTCTCGGCACCCCGAATGAGCTGCTCAAATGCATTGCCACACGTCTTGCAGACGTACTCGTAGATGGGCATATACCAACTCCTCTGCTAAAATGCACAGAATGTTTGTATAAAGCAATCTTTCGGAATCGAGCAGGGGGGGCGCGTCCGGCACTTTCCGTCGTTTAGCCAAACATTGCAAACCGAAAGGCGAGCGGGGGCCGTGAGGCCCCTGTTTCTGCCCTGACTTTCACGCCGGTCGTCGCCCATGCGCGCGGCAACCAAAAACGCACCGGGAAGTGGAGGTCGTGGCGAAGGCGCTGAACTGCGCAATGTCTCGCAGAAACAGGGGCCTCACGGCCCCCGCTCGCCGGGATTTGTGCAATTGTGAAGTTCAGTCGCAATAAACCGCCCCCACGAAACCGGAGCAAATGCCATGTCCCACCCAATAACTCTCACGCGCGAACAGGTACGCCGCGTCGATCGGCTGGCGATCGAAGATTTCGGCATTTCCGGGCTGATACTGATGGAGAATGCCGGTCGCGGGGTTGCCGACGTACTCACCCAGCGCGAGCCGTCCGGGCCGGTGGCCATCTGTTGCGGGACAGGGAACAATGCCGGCGACGGGTTCGTGATTGCCAGGCACCTCGACGTGCGCGGCATTGCGTGCCGCGTGCTCTTGTGGGCGAACCCTTCCGAACTGCGGGGCGACGCGGCGGTCAACTTCCGGATTCTCCAGAAGACCGACGTGCCGGTCGAGGTCTTTTCCGAAGGACACGACGCCGGCCGGTTGGAATCCCTGTTGGACGACGCCGCATGGATTGTCGACGCCCTGCTGGGCACCGGGGCGAAGGGCGATCCCCGGCCCCCGCTCGACCGGGTCATCGACCAGCTCAACGCGACGGAGCTTCCCATTCTGGCGGTCGACTTGCCCAGCGGGCTGGACTGCGATTCGGGCGTACCCGGCTCGCCGACCATCCGGGCCGCCGAAACATGCACGTTTGTGGCCATGAAGACCGGATTCGCATCGCCGCAGGCCGCGACCTATACCGGAACGGTCCACGTGCTCGACATCGGCGCGCCGCGCAAGATCATCGAGCGCGTGATGGCATAAGGCTCTTCCGTTTCTAGGTGCAGGCCGCGGCAATGTAGTAGGCACACGCCGCTGTGCCGTCCCTGAAACAAGGGCTGTCTGCACCTAGAAACGGAAGAGCCCGGCATAAACAGACCTCAGCGGCGCAGTTGGCCCGCGCTGGTCTGGAAGAAGCGGCGGCGGCGCTGGTCAGCGGTCTGGGGATGCTCCTCCTGCTGCCGTTTCAGGTCGGCCAGGTTCGCGCGGCAGAACCGGCATCCGATCTCGTCGAGGTGGAACGTAATATACTCGGCCCAGGCATCCGGCAGTGCGTCGAGCAAGTAGCTGCCCAACTGCTCGCGCGTGGGACAGCTCAGCCGGTGCTGCCGCCAAACGCCGCCCACCGAGTGGACGCCCGAGTCGCGGCGCGACGCCAGCATGGCCAGCCGCTGAGCGATGCGGGCATCGTCGCGCAGGGCCTGCTCGATGCGCGCCATCTCCTCCGGCGGTAACGCCTCGTCGAGGTATGCCTCAAGATCGGACTGCTGGAAGGACTGCGGCATGGCTGAATCAAGGAATGAACCCGGATTATTCACGTAGGGTGGGACAAGGTCGCGTAAGTCCTTGGTGGGCCTGCGCAAGCCATGCGCGACGTGGTTTGCACGCCGTGCGCTGGAAGCAGGCCCGGCCAAGCGACCGAAGGCCTGCCTGGCGGCAGGCAGGCCCACCAGGGTCTTGGCTTGCTGGTCACCACCCTACATCGTCATGAATAATCCGGGTGAAGGGAACAAACGCCTGTAGAATAGCATCCCCGGGCCGATGGTGCAAGGCACACGGTTGGGTGGCACGTCCCTGAGTCACGAAGGGCGTGGCTTGAGCTACACTTATAGGCTCTTCCGTTTCTAGGTGCAGGCCACGCCAATGTAGCAGGCACACGCCGCTGTGCCGTCCCTGGGTAAAGCAGTCTGCACCCAGAAACGGAAGAACCCACACGTGCCGCCCGGGAATCCATGCGACCGCCTCGAATTCGGCCTATTCGTTTCGCCCGCGCAGGTGTTCGGCCAGATCGGAGATGGTGTGAATGCCCAGGCGGTGCGCGTGCGTGCGCCGCATGGTGAGCGTGTACGTGTTGTTGAAACCGAACGGCTTGAGCCAGACAAGGCCGTACTCATCCTCGAACGCGCGGGCGACCACTTCATAGCTCTGCTGCGGATCGGCGATTACTTGCCGGTTGAGGATATTCACCAGGGCCGTGCCGGTATACTCGGCGTACAGGTGGACGTCGCCGGCGCGGAGCGCCTCGAAGCAGATCATCGTGCCGCCGAGGTTCAACCGGCGGTCGACCCGCAGACCGGCTTGCGTTTCCAGGAGGATCGCCATGATCTCGCCAACGACCTCCTGCTCGGTGAAGTCCTTGCCGCCGACGGCAATCCGGCCGGCAGGATCGGCCGGGGCGGTGGCGTCGGCGTCGAGCAGGCCTTCGTCCACGAGGAACTCGCGGGCGACCTCGGCTGCCGGGCGGCCCCGTTCGTCGACCTCGAAGTTCAACTCCTGCATTCGGGTTGTGGAGATGCGGCCGGCAAGTTGGTTGAGCACCTTCCCGATCCGCGGAAACTGTTCGAGCGTGTCGCGGCGCACCAGCGGAGCGGCATCGTAGGCCGGAAAGAACCCCTCGTCATCTTCCAGCACCATCAGATCGTAC
>JAVEUP010000135.1:0-22773 GCA_034005525.1 Thermoguttaceae bacterium
CAAACCCGGCGAAAACGCACGCTCTTGCGGGGAAGAGATTTTGGGGCGTGTCGTAAGTCCTTATGCGAAAAGGCGTTCCTGACAGCGCAACCGGCTCCACAGCGCCGCCAGGCGTTTGACAAACGGTGCATGTTTCTGCTACACTGCGTTTCACGCTGGCAGTCGGGCTTCCAACGTCCGCTACGCGTCTGCGGTTCCAAGACGCAAGAAACGGCACTCGCCGTGTACAGGCTCAGTCCCGTGGGAAATCAGATTCTTGGCACGCACTGCGGGTGGCATGTTTCTGGGACACTCGCTGTCTTCGCCGCTGAGCGCCTATGTTCGGCGATCTTGCTGGGTGTGATTGCGATGCTGTGTTCCGGCTGCGGGCCGGAGAACCCCTTGGGCCGGATTGCAGTTTCCGGAACAGTCCAATTAGGGGGGCAACCACTCGACCAGGGGTCGATCGAGTTTTCGCCGACCGAAGAGGGGCCCAACATAGCTAGCGGTGGCCGGATCAAGAACGGCCGGTTCAGAATTCCCGCCCACCAGGGATTGCTCCCAGGGACCTACGTGGTGCGGATTTCCTCGGCGCAAGCGACGGACGAGCCAATTGAGCCCGAGTTCCCCGGCGATTCGCCCATCGTTGCACGGGAGCGAATTCCGGCCGAGTACAACGTCAAGAGCGACAAGCAGGTGACCATCACCCAAGGTGGGCGGAACGTGCTGGAGTTCGACATCCCGTGACCGGCGGCAGCGGCCGGCCCGTCGGTTCACCGGGCAACGCAACACGGGAAAACCGGTTTGTGGAGGGAAAGGCATGTTCGTCAAGCGAAGCGGTTTTACGCTCGTTGAGCTGCTGGTGGTGATTGCCATCATCGGCATTCTGATCGCGCTGCTTTTGCCGGCGGTGCAGGCGGCCCGCGAGGCGGCACGGCGGGCCCAGTGCGCGAACAACGTCAAGCAGCTTGGGCTCGGCATGCACAACTACCACTCAGCCATGCGCAGCCTTCCGGTTGGGTGCTACAGTTGCTGCTGGGGTACCTGGCGGCTGGCAATCCTGCCGTATATTGAGCAACAGAGCCTGTACGAGATGTACCACGACGAGCGGCATTGCCACGATGCCGACCCCGGCGATGCCTATCGCTATTCTTCCGGCATCAACCGAAAAGCGGTTTCCGTGCACGTCGATACGCTGCAATGTCCCAGCGATACGCCGCAAACGCCGATCGGCACCATCCTCTCCGCGAACTATGGAGTCAACTACGGCAACACTACCTGGCGGCAAAGAGCGGAGTTGCACGGCGTGAAATTCGGCGGAGCCCCGTTCACTACCGCCGCAACGTGCGGGCAGAAAGGAACGACGTTCGCCTTCCGCCATATCACCGACGGGCTGAGCAAGACGCTGATGTTCGGAGAACTGGTGCAGGGCTGGGACAGGGACCTGCGCGGCTTCACCTGGTGGGGCGACGCTTCGGGGTTCCAGACCTACCAGGCCCCCAATAGCCCGATCCCGGACCGCATCTACACCGACTACTACTGCCAAAACGACAATCCGCGCAACCCGCCCTGCGAGGTCTCGACGACGACCTGGCCGACCATGTTCGCCTCGCGCAGCCGCCATCCTGGTGGAGTAACGACCGGTTTGTGCGACGGGTCGGTCCAGTTCATTTCGGAAAACATCGATATCGATATCTGGCGGGCCTTGAGCACGACCCGCGGCAAAGAGACAATCCCCGAATTCTGAGGGTGCGCGAGCAAGCTTCAGCCGTCCTCCCGTGAGTGCATGTTTCGCGTGCGGTACTCGGCCGGCGTGTAGCCGGTCATCCGGTGAAACAGGGAAGTCATGTACTGCACGTAGTTGAATCCGGCCCGGCGCATGATCTGCTGGATGGATAGCGAGGTGGTATCGAGGAGTTGCTTGACCTGCTCGATCTGCACCCGCTGTATCTCGCTGTGAATGGTGCGGCCCAAGAGCGTCCGAAAACGCTTTTCGAGCGTCGAGCAGGAGACGGCCACCTGTTCGAGCACGTCGGCCAGTTGAATGCCCTCGCAGGCATGGGCCCGAATGAAGCGGATGGCGGTGGCGACGTCGGGATCGTCGACGGCCAGTACGTCGGTCGATTGCCTCGCGACCAACTGTGCCGGCGGAATGAGATACTCCTTGCGGCGCGGCCGGCGGCCTGCCATGAGGCGGTCCAGCAGGGCCGCGGCTTCGTAGCCCATTTGAAACGTCCCCTGCTCAACACTGCTCAACGGCGGGCGTGTCAACTCGCACATGATCTCGTCGTTATCGACCCCAATCACAGCCACGTCGTCGGGAACGCGCAGCCCAAGCGTGCGGCACGCCTCGAGTACGTGCCGGGCCCGTGCATCGTTGCAGGCCATCAGGCCCAGTGGGCAGTGGAGCGTTTTCAGCCATTCGACGAGGCCTTGTTGAATATCGCTCCATCGCCGCGCGGAAGCTTGTGTACCGGTGTAGATACTGTACGAATGTCCCCGCCGCCGAATCCGTGCACGAAACGCTTTGGCACGTTCGGCCGACCAGCCATTCACCCGCGTGCGGGGAAAACCGCAGAAAGCAAACTGGGTAAGCCCGCAATCGAGTAGATGCTCGGCAGCGAGCGTACCGATCGTGGCGTTGTCGGTCACCAGGTAAGGAATGTTCGAGGCCGGATCGTACCAGCCGTAGCCGCCGCCGATTCCCACCACGGGTGTGCACACTTCCCGGAGAGCCGTCGCCACCTTGCGGTCGTCAAAGTCGACAATCAGGCCGTCTCCGTCCCAATGGCGCAGGTCGGGGAGTTTCTGAATCGGGTCCTCCTCGGCGTAGAGGCTCCAGTTTCCCACCTCGTGCATGTAGTGCGCAATGCCCCGGATGATGCCCCGGTCGTACGGCCGGGTCAAATTGCACACGACGGCGACTCGACGGATTCTGGCCATATATCATATTCTACCAGCCGCCGGGCAGCGACGGAGCACCTTAACCAGAAAGTGTAAAAGATTTGCAAGATAGTATCATTGACCTTTCCAATGAGGCGGACGAAACTAGGGGGGTGTACCTTGCGCGGAACGCAAGCAATACAATGATCTTACGCTGCTCGCAAGCAATCCCCTGAACCTATAGGAGAATCCATCGTGGGAAAAATCGCTGTTGGAATGAATCTTGAGGCGATCCGCCATCACGACAAGCCGTTCGAGTGGGGCGTAGAGAGGGCTGCCGAGATGGGCTACGACTATATCGAGCCCATGGTCCACTTCGGTCGCGAACTGATGAGCGAGGCCGGGTATTTCCATACTGTCTCACTGTTCGACGACCCGTACCAAATGCGCCGCCTGGCCGAGAAGCACGGGCTGAAGATCTCCGGCCTTCAGTCGCACGGGCCGCTGGGCCGCCCGGAGCGCCACGGCGAATACCTGAAGCTGGCCATCCGCTACGCGGCCGAGTGCGGCGCGCCGGTGGTGAACACCGACGAGGGCATCAAGGCCCCCTGGACCACCGAGGAGGAAGACTTTGTCCTCATGCGCTATACCCTGCAGGAAGCTGCCTTCGTGGCGGAGCCGCGAGGCATCCTCATTGGCCTGGAATGCCATGCCCAGTATTCGAAAACCCCTGACGGACTTGACCGAATCTATAACCTGGTCGACTCGCCGTCGATCGGTATCAACCTCGACACCGGCAACGCCTACCTGGCCGGCGCCGACGTCTACGCCTGGCTTGAACGAGTTGCAGACCGGCTGGTCCACCTGCACGCGAAGGACATCTCCATAGAGCACTCGGAAGCCGAACGGGGCAAGGTCACCGGCACACCCGTCGGTTGTGCTTGCGGCGACGGTGTCCTGGACTGGGCGCGGATCATCGAAATCTGCCGCCGTTGCCCGCGCGACATCGTGTTCTCAGTCGAATGTGGCACGGTGGACCAGGCCGACCGGAGCGTCAAGCACTTGAAGTCGCTGCTGTAGGGTAGCCGGCAAGCGGTTTTCTGCCGGCAGAATGTAACAAGAGCTACTGGAGGTACCTGGCCATGAGAAGCACCGTGGCACTTCGTTGTGCGTGGGCCGTTCTGGTTGGATTGCTGCTGGTCCGCGCCGTTGGGGCGGCGGAGCCGCCGACACCTCGGTCCCATGCTGAGATCAAAGCGGTTCTGGGCAGAGCGGCTACGGGGTGCTCCGCCGAGGCACCTCGCGAAATTCAAGTCGTGCTCGTGGCCGACGTGGCGGACCACGGTCCCGGCGCGCACGACTACCCAATCTGGCAGGAACGTTGGGCCGCCCTGCTGCGAAGCGCCCCCGGGGTTAAGCTGACTACCGCCTGGCAGTGGCCCAGCGACGAGCAGTTTGCCTCGGCCGACCTGGTGGCGTTCTTCTGCTACCGGTCGGGTGGTGAGCGGCGCACCTGGAACGAGGAAAGGCTCGAGCGGCTCGAACGATATACGGCCCAAGGCGGCGGACTGATGGTCATCCATTCCGCAACCTACACCGGGCGTCTGCTTTCCGACGATCCGGACGGCCGAGTCGCGAGGGTGACCGGGCTTGTGTACGATCGGGCCATCAAGTACCGGCATGGGCCCGTTGAACTGAAGGTCGTCGCCGCAGATCATCCGATTTGCCTTGGACTCCCCCCGCGAATTGCGTTTATCGACGAGCCCTACTGGCCGCCCCACGGCGACCTGGCGAAAGTTCAGGTCCTGGCCACAAGCGACGAAGTCGACCCCGCCAACCCCGACGCGATCGCACCGCAGCCGTTGTTCTGGACCTACCAGCCAGGAAAAGGCCGCGTGTTCGGTTGCGTGATGGGACATTACAACTGGACGTTCGACGACGCCTACTTTCGCATCTTCCTACTGCGAGGTATGGCCTGGGCAGCCGGCGAATCCCCGTACCGGTTCGATCCGCTGGTGCTCGTCGGACTTCCCGACGGGCCGGCGTCGGACCAAGATTCGCAATGACGGTCATCATCTTCCACAGCATCCACACCAAGGAGAATCGATTATGTCAATAACACGACGCGAGTTTCTTGCCGGAAGTGCCGCCCTGAGCGCCAGCGGGCTTCTCGGCCTCCGAGGGCAGTCCGTTCAGGCTGCTGAACCACTGGTCAAGGGGACGCCTCACGCCGATCAACTCGGCTGGCGCGTCGGGTTCTCCACCTACACGTTCCGCGCGCTGACCCTTTTTGAAACCCTCGATAAGATTGCCCAGGTGGGGCTGCGGTATGCCGAGCTATTCGCCTGGCAGAAGCTCAGCCCCGAGCATGACGTGCAGATCGGCCCCGGGCTTTCGCAGCCGTTGCGAAAGGCGTTGAAGGACAAAGCGGCCGATTGCGGAGTGCAAATGATGGGCTGCTATACCGGCCTGGGAAGCCCGGACGCTGCGAAGGCGTTCTTCGAGTTCGCCGCCGACATGGGTTTTGAAATCCTTGTCAGCGAGCCGCCCGAAGGCATGTTCGACGCCATCGAGAAGCTCACGGATGAGTACAAGATCGATCTGGGGTTGCATAACCATCCGGAGCCGTCGCACTACTGGCACCCGGATACCGGACTGGCCGCGCTGAAAGGCCGTTCGGAAAGAATGGGCCTCTGCTGCGACACGGGCCACTGGTGCCGCTCGAATCTGGAGCCGGTGGAGATGCTCCGGCGGGTGGGCCCGCGAGTGAAGACGTTCCACCTGAAGGACCTCGACGATTTCGCCGTCCGTGGTGCCAAAGATGTCGTCTGGGGCCAAGGCAAGGGACGCATTGCCGAGATTCTCGCGGAAGTCAAGCGGCAGGGCTTGAAGCCCTACTTCGGCATTGAATGGGAGCGCACATCCGACAGCGAGCCTGCAATCCATGCCGAATCGGTCGCGTTCCTCGAGAAGACGGCCAAGGAGTTGGTCGCCGGGTAGCAGACAGCGCGTCGGCGCTTTTACTTCAAGCACAGTTCTTTCGTAGGAGTATCTGTAATGAAAAGTCCTATTAGTCGTCGTCGCTTTCTGGCCCGAACCGCGTTGGGTTCCGCCGGGGTAATAGTCCTTAGTCGTGCCGCGTCGGCTCGAAGCTACCAGGCCAATGAGGAGGTTGCCTGCGCCCTGGTCGGCTGCAGCGGCCGGGGCAACGCGTTTCTAAACCAGAAAATCGTGGCACTGTGCGACGTCGACGCCCGGAGCGCCGCGAACACATTCAAACGTTTGCCCGACGTGCCAAAGTTTGAAGACTATCGCGTCATGATCGACAAGATGGGTAAGGAAATCGACGGAGTCATCATATGCACGCCGGACCATTCGCACGCGCCAGCGACAGCAGCGGCGATACGGGCGGGCAAGCACGTCTACTGCGAAAAACCGCTGACGCGCACCGTCCACGAGGCACGTGCCGTGACCGAGTTGGCCGCGAAGCACAAGGTGGTTACCCAAATGGGCAACCAGGGCGGTTACAACGTGCGCGCGGTCGAGCACGTTCGTGCGGGTGCTTTGGGCGAAATCCGCCAAGTGCATCTGAAGGGTGCGAAACGGATGGGAACCGCCGGCGGAGGCCCGCGAGCCCGGTCCGAGGGCACGTTTGAAGTGCCCGAGGGGCTCAACTGGGACTTGTGGATGGGCCCCGCGCCAGATCGCCCCTATCACCCCGAGTGGATCGCACCGAACTGGCGCGTATGGCGCGACTTCTCCGGGGGCGACCTCGGCGGGTGGGCGCCGCACCTGTTTGCCACGACATTCAAGGCGCTGAAGCTTGAAACCTTGTGGGACGCCCCGGAGGGCACGGCCCAGCGGCCGATCATTCGCGTGACGGCCGAGAGTTCCGACGATTGCGACGGCGGCGTGTGCAAAGAGACCTTCCCACTTTGGGTGGTCGTCCACTGGGACATGCCCGCTCGCGGCGACATGCCTCCCGTCCGCCTCACCTACACTCGCGACGACGACGGCCCGCGCCCCAACGAAAAATGGATCGCAGCACTCCGGGAGGTGTTCGAAAAGCGCCCGGATTGCGGTACGGTGGAGAAGTTCCGGGAGGGATGCAAGTGGCGGTGTGAACTCTTGGTTGGCGACAAGGGCCTGATGCGCACGTCCGGGCACGGCAGTTCTCACATGGAGATGATGCCGGAAGCGCAATACAAGGACGTCGGGAATCCGCCCGAGTCGCTGCCCCGTCCGCTGGGTGCACCCGGCCCGCGCGGATGGATCGACGCGATCCAAGGCGGCACGGCGCCGATGTGCAACTTCCTCGACTTCAGCGGCCGTTTCTCCGAATGGTACCTGCTGGGCAACCTGGCCTCCCTGTTCCCGGGGCAAACCCTCGAATACGACCCCATCGCCGGAAGAGTTGTGAATAATGAAGCGGCTGACCAGGCCGCCCGACCCGCGTATCGTGATGGATGGACTCTCTAGCGTCGCTATGAAGCTGATTACCCACATTTTTGCATGGGTGTTTTTAGCCATTTGGACCGCCGGCGGCTGCGATCGTCGCGAGCCGCCGGCGGAGCCTTCGGTTCCACCTCCTCAAGCATCCGCCGAACCGGCGAAAGCGCCGGTACTCGATGCACCTGTGCCGGAACCCTCCGCGGTGCCGGAGCCGGTCGCGCCCGAACCGCCCGCGGCCGATCCGGCGGCGGTAGCCGCAGCCGTCGAACGCGTCAAGGCGATCGGCGGCAGCATTCAGTACGACGATGAGAAGGTCGTGGCCGTCCGTTTCAGCGATACGCCTGCAAGAGACGAAGACGTCGAGTTGATCGCAGGCATGAAGGACCTTGAGCAACTGGTGCTGCGGGGCGAGGAGCTGACCGATCAGTCGGTCGGCTATCTCGCCGGCCTGCCGAAACTCGGCCACCTGGCGCTGGAGGGCACGGGCATTACCGACGACGGTGTGGCAAAACTGAAGCAGCTTCCGGGCCTCCGACGGCTGAACCTTCGAGGCAGCAGTTCCATGACCGACGCCGCGATGGCACACGTCGCCGAATTGCTGGAATTGCAGCATCTCGAACTGCTCGAGAACAACATCGGCGACGCGGGCATCGAGCACCTGAAACCGCTGGGCAACCTGCGGCTGCTCGACCTGCGCGACTGCGAGCGGGTGACCGACGCAGGACTGTCGCACCTGGCGGGCATGACGAGCCTCCGCGCCTTGCGGCTGCGCAACCCGGCAATCACCGACGCGGGCCTCGCGCACCTGGCCGGCCTGGCGAATCTCACGGAACTGTCGGTCGAGGCGGCTCCGGCAATCACCGACGACGGGTTGAAGGTGCTCGAAAGCTTCCCCGGGTTGACAAGCCTGAGGGTGGCGCACTGCCCCAGCATTACCGACCGCGGACTCGCTCCGCTGGCCAACATGCCGCAACTCCGGCTGCTGTTCTTGCGCAACACCAGCATCACGGGCGCGTGCTTGGAGTACGTCAAGAATGCCGGCAACCTGGAACGGATCGATTTGGCCGAAACGATGACCGATGACGACGCGCTGGCGCATCTCAGCGGCATCCACAGCCTCCAGTGGCTTGGCCTCTGGAGTACCCAGGTCACCGATGCGGGCATGAAGCACCTTGCCGTTCTGCCGAATCTCAGGTTTCTGCGGCTGGCCGAGACGGCAGTTGGCGACGAGGGGCTGGATGAAGTGGCCAAGATCACGAGTCTTGTGGATTTGGACCTCGAACTGTTGAACATTACCGACGAGGGCCTGGCGAAACTCGGAAGCCTCAAGAACCTCAAGCGACTGAACATCGCCATTGTGGACGGTGTCACGGACGAGGCGGTCGAGCAGTTGAAGGCCGCCATCCCAGGGCTCTACGTGCTTCGTTGGCGCTGGCCCGGCGGCTGGCCCATGCAATAGCGTTATTACGATTACTGGACCTGATACTCATCGGAGATACCACATGATACCTAGCCTGCAGAACCAGCAGCGTAAGACAGTTCGTCTTTCACGGCGGCATTTCGTGGCCGGAATCTTGGCCGCAGCCGCAGGGCCGCAGCTTATCCCCGCCTCGGCATTGGGCAAAGACGGCCAAATGCCGCCAAGCGAACGAATTACCATTGCCATGTTCGGCGTAGGGAATCGCGGTACGAGTTCGCTCGGCGCGATGCGCCCGTTGCCGGATCACCAGGTCGTGGCCATTGCCGACTGTCGGCGAACCCGGGCCGAATTGGCTCAGCAGCGAGTCAACGAGGTATACGCCGCGCGGCTCGGAAAGCAAGACTACAGCGGCTGCGAAATCTACAACGATTTTCGCGATGTCCTCGCCCGCGACGATGTCAACGTCATCTGGGGCTGCGTCCCGGATCACTGGCACGGCGTCGTCTACAACCGCGCGATCGAAGCGGGAATGGACCTCTACGGCGAGAAGCCGATCACCCGCTGGATTGCCGAGGGCATTCGCGTGCGCGACGCCGTGCGTCGGTACGGCTGCGTGTTTCAGACGGGCACGCAACAGCGCAGTCAGAAGCACTTCCGCCATGCGTGCGAGTTGGCCCGCAACGGGTATCTGGGCAAGGTGCATACCGTCGAGGTAGGCGCTCCCGGCGGGCGCGCTTATCCGGCCGTGGCCCCTTCCGACCCGCCTGAGGGATTCGACTACGACATGTGGACCGGCCCCGCTCCGTACTTCCCCTTCGACACCAGCCGTTGCGAGTGGCTGGCCATGTACATGATCTCGCACTACTGTGCCGGGTTCATTACCAACTGGGGCGTGCACCACCTCGATATTGCCGGCTGGGGCTGCCCCGAGGTATTCAAGAAGCCGTTCGAGGTCGAAGGAACGGGCGAACTGCCCGCCGAAGGAATGACCGATACCTGGATCTCCTGGAACATGGACCTGCGCTGGGAAAGCGGCCTGAAGATGGGCTTTTCCAACAGCGGCGGCCCGTATAAGCAGGGGTGCCGGTTCGTAGGCGAGGACGGCTGGGTCCACGTGAACCGGGCCGGTATCTCGGCGGAACCCGAGTCGCTCTTGACCGTGCAACTGAAACCAACCGACACTCCCTTGCACGCCAGCCCGAGTTTCGACAATCCCTACACGGCTCACACGGCCGACTTTTTCCAGTGCATCCGCACGCGGCGCGACCCGGTCTCGCCCGTCGAAGACGGGCAGGCGGCCAGCACGCTTGGGAACGTTTGCGATATTTCGCTGCGCCTGGGCCGCAAGCTCACCTGGGATACCCCGAACGACCGCTTCGTCGGCGACGACGATGCCAACGCCATGCTCTCGCGAGCCGCGCGCAGCCCGTGGAGCGTGTAGAAGAAACCAAACCCAAAACCGCCCCCGCCAGTCCCGTGCCGGTGGAGCGCATGATTGGCCACTACAAGAAACCAAATCCAAGACCGCCCCCACCGGCCCCGTGCCGGTGGAGCGCATGATTGGCCACTAAGAAAGGACCGTCCCCAATGCACACCGGAAGACATCTCTCCTTCGTTGCTTTCCTCGCCGCAATGCTCACTCTCATCGCCGCGCAAGCGCCGGGCGACATGCCCATCGACGATGCTTGGAAGGCATTGCCTGCGTTTGAAGATGGACAAGACATGGCGCCGCTCCTGGCGATTGACCGGGCGGTGATTGAAGCCATGGCGGCGCCCGAAACGCGCGCGGCCTGCGCGGCGAAACTGGCGGGGCTGCTGAAAAACCCGGATGCCACCTTGGCCGCGAAGCAGTATGTATGCATGCAATTGCGGCAGATTGGAACTCCCGCGGAGGTGCCGATCCTTGCCGGAGCCTTGGCCTCGGCCGATACCGCGGAAATGGCGCGTCATGCGCTTCAGGCCATTCCCGGCGAGGAGTCGTTGGTCGTGTTGCGCGCGGCCCTGGACAAGACGCAGGGAAAGGCACTGGTGGGTGTGATCAATTCACTTGGAACCCGGGCCGACGGCCGATCGGTGCCTGCCCTGAAAACGTTGACCGGCCATGAGGACGCACTCGTTGCCGAAGCGGCAGTCCGGGCGTTGGGCAACATTGCCGATGAAGCATCGACTGCCTTCCTGCTTGCCCAGGCCGATGCCGCGGGCGCGCCCATGCCGCGCACGTTGGCCGTGGCCCTGCTGCGCTGCGCCAATTCACTTGCCGCGTCGGGTAAGGGCGGGGAAGCGGAGGCCATTTATCAGAAACTGGGCGCGCCCAGGCAGCCGGCCGGGGTGCGCTATGCCGCCGTCGAGGCCCTGCTGGCCTCGCAGAAGGCTCCGATTGCGGAAACCGTCAGTCAGTGGCTTACGTCGGACGACCCCGCAAGTCGCCGTGCAGCCGCGAGGCGTTTGGACTCGCTTTCCGACGCCCAACTCGACGCGCTGCTCGACCGCCTGCACTCGCTCGACGAAGCCACGCAATCACTGCTCCTCCAGGTGAGCGTTGAGCGCAAGGGCGGTGAAGTCCTTCAACTCGCGCTCGAGATGGCCCGAAGCGATAACGAGGGCATGAAGCGCGCGGGAATCCGCATTCTCGGACAGACCGGCCATGCTGAGGCGATTCCCGCCCTGATCGACGCCTTGGCTTCGGGCGAATTGGTCGCTGAGGCTGCGAGCGACGCTCTATTGAAGCTGCCCCGCGCCGAGGTCGGACCCGCTCTGCTCGCCGCGCTTGCCGAGCGGCCGGGTATCCGTGGTCCGGCGATCGCAATTCTGGGACGCATGAAATACTACGAAGCCATCGATCCGCTCGTCGAATTGGCCGGACAGGAGGACGCGGAAACGTACGGGCCGGCGCTGGAAGGGCTCCGCGTGATTTGCGACCCCGACAAGAGTGATATCCCCAGGTTGGTGAAGCTGCTCCTGCGAAGCCGGCCCGGGCGGCACGCCGACGAGGTGGAGAGGACCATACTGGTCGTGTGCGAGAAGCTGCCCCCCGACGCCGACCGCTCCGAACTGGTGCTCGCCGCGCTGCGCGGCGTGGCCGATTCGGAGGTACCGAAGTATCTCCCACTGCTCGGCCGCCTGGGTGGCCCCGAGGCGCTGAAGCGAATTGACGCCGGGCTGGCCAGCAGCGACTCGGCCGTCCGGGAAGCTGCCGTTCGCGCGCTGTGTAACTGGCCAAACGCCGAGGTCGCCGACCGATTGCTCGCTATCGCCCGCGATGACGAGAACAGGACGTTCAAGCGTTGGGCGTTGCGGGCATTTGTCCGTGTGGTGAGCCTCAAGAGCGACCGGCCGGAGGCCGAAACCCTAGCTATGCTGCAGGAAGCGATGCGCCTGGCGGAAAACGATGAAGACCGCCAACTCGTCCTGGAACGTGCCGGCAACGTGCGAACCATGGAAGCGGTCAATTGGATCGCCTCTTACCTCGATACCCCGGACCTGGCCCAAGCTGCCTGCCGGGCACTCGTGGAGTTGGCCCACCACCGGTTCCTCCGCCACCCGAATATGGAGCAGTTCCGCCCGATATTGAAGCGGATTGCCGAGATCAGCAAAGACCGGGACGTTGCGGAGCGGGCTGCGCGGTACGAGCAGGGGCTGTAGAAACTCACGCGACACGAAAAGGACACAATCCGATACGCC
The DNA here is from genome assembly GCA_034005525.1 of Thermoguttaceae bacterium. Classification (GTDB taxonomy): domain Bacteria; phylum Planctomycetota; class Planctomycetia; order Pirellulales; family Thermoguttaceae; genus PWXP01. The sequence goes on from JAVEUP010000135.1 coordinate 12,416, forward strand.
GTAGGCGTTACACAACGAAGCCCAGGGTCGCGCAGCGCACCCTGGGTGATGGGTTCTCTATCTAGAGGAGACAATCATGAACCGAAACGTCCTGCTCACTGCAACCATGCTCACTGCCACAGCGTTCCTCCTCATGACATCCGCCATCCTTGCCGCTGATGCAACACCGGACGTGTTGCGGATTGGCTGGGCTACGGTCGATATCACGCCCGACCAGCCGGTTGTGCTGCGCGGGCAGTTCCATGCGCGCGTGTCGGAGGGGGTCATGGACCCGGTCACGGTCACCGCCTTGGCGCTCGAATCGGTTCGCGGCGGCGCCGTCGAAGACTGGGCCGTCCTGGTCAGTTGCGATCTGGTGAGCATTGCCGATGAAGTGCGCGACCGGGCACGTGAACGGCTCCGGGAAAAACTGCCCGACCTCGATCCCATGAAGGTGCTCATCAACGCCACGCACACGCACTCGGCGCCGGCCTACGGCAGCCGGGGGCAGGCCCGGGAGGCTGCGTTGGCCAAGGAGTTTGGATGGGATGTGCCGTTGGAATGGGCCGATTGGGGCATCGAACTCGATGCCATGCCGGGAGTCGAATACCGCGAGTTCGCCGCGGAACGTATCGCTCAGGTCGTCGAGCAAGCGTGGAACGCGCGCAAGCCGGGCGGTGTCGGCTTCGGACTGGGGCACGCCGTCGTAGGACATAATCGGCTCGTCGCGTACGACTCCGGCCGCTCGGGTATGTATGGCGCCACCGACCGGCCCGATTTCAGCCACGTCGAAGGATATGAAGACCATTCCGTCAACCTGCTCTTCACCTGGGACGCCGACAAGAAGCTGACAGGCGTGGTGGTCAACGTCGCCTGCCCGTCGCAGGTGAGCGAGTCGATCTACCAGATCAGCGCCGACTTCTGGCACGACACGCGCGAGGAGCTGCGCCGCCGGCTGGGCGAAGACCTGTTCGTGCTGCCGCAAGCCTCGGCCGCGGGCGACCAGTCGCCGCACCTGGTCGGCCGGAGAAACAAGGGCGAAAACGCGGAACAGCGCATGGAGCGCATCACGGGGCGCAACCGCCGGCAACAGATCGCCGTGCGCATTGCCGACGCGGTCACCGCGACCCTCCCGCATATCCAGCCGGCCATCGAGTGGAACCCGGTGTTCGCTCACCGCGTCGAGCAGATGGAGCTTTCCCGGCGGCTCATCTCCGAGCACGACGTGGCCGCGGCCGAGAAGGACTCGGAACAGTGGCGGAAACGCTACGATCAGATGCGCCGCGAGATTGAAGAAAATCCGGAAATCCGGAAGAAGAACAAATGGTACACCGACATTACGCGGGCATACCGCTGGACCATGCGGGTAACAAGGCTTCAGGACCGGTTCGAGCTTCAGCAGACGCAACTGAAGGTCCCACACGAGGTTCACGTGTTGCGCATTGGCGACATGGCCCTGGCCACGAACCCGTTTGAACTGTACATCGACTACGGCACGCAGATCAAAACCCGCAGCAAGGCGGTCCAGACGTTCATCGTGCAGCTTACCGGCACGGGCACGTACCTGCCAACTCAACGGTCCGTGGCCGGCGGCGCCTACGGCGCCGTCCCCGCCAGCACGGAAATTGGTCCGGAAGGCGGCCGCGAACTGGTGGAACAGACGTTAGCATTGATCGAGTCGCTATGGCAGGAGGAATAGCGTGACGCCGTGATGCACCCGAAGGAAGAAGGGGGATCCTTTTGGAGTGCGGCGATTTATCGCCGCTTTCGGCCTGAAGGGTGCTGCGCCTTCCGGAGCCGTCTGCGGAGTGCAGGGGAAAGCAAAGAGAAAAGCGGGAACAAGTTCGCGCACTCCAAAGTGGCGGCCGGTTACGTTCGCTCTTGCGGTTCCGCCGGCGGGATGTCCCGCCCGTGGGGGTCGGTTTCAGCGGCAGTTACGTCCGAGGCGAGCTGCCGTTCGAGCGGCGCGCCAATGAAGTGCTCCATGCGTTCGGCCGGCTCGTGGACGTGGTCCAACGGCAAGCCGAGGTACTCGACCAGGTACGCCTCCCAGAGCCGGTGTGAACGGACGAGTTGCTGTGCCCGGTGCCGGCCCGGCTCCGTGAGGTGAAGGGAACGGTCCTTCCGGGCAATCTCGCGGCGCAGGAGCAGGTGGACCAGGGCAAGCCGGGTTAGGGCTCCGCCGCCTACCGCGCGGGCGGCCTCGCCGGTCGGCATGGGACGAGGAACTCCCAGCTCTTCCAGCCGGTACAACATGCCGAGAACGTCTTCGCGCACAATGCGCAGCGAAGTGCGGGCGTTCCTTGCCAGCGTGCTGATGACGCCGTAACGCGGCGAGAACAAGCCGGCCAGCAGGTACAGCCCGCCCACCACAACGGTCATCGCTCCGGCGGTGTTGACGTTCCACCACGTGGCCAGCCACCGGCCGAGTACCGCGGAAGCCACGGCCACGGCAGCAGCGATCCAGAGCATGTTCCGCAAGCGGTCGGTCAGCAGGTGGGCTGTGGCGCCCGGCACGATCAGCATGGCAACGACCAGAATCGAACCGACCTGCTCGAACGATGCCACGGCCGTCAGGGCCACCAGCACCATCAGAGCATATCGCAGGACGCCGGCGCGGAAGCCCATGGTCGTGGCCAGCCCGGGATCGAAACTCGAAATCAGCATCTCCTTCCAGAAGAGCACGATGAACGCCAGGTTCAACAGCAGTACGGGCGCTATTGACATCATGGCCCGGGGCGCCTCGAACCCCAGCAGCGATACCTGGTGGAACGTGACCATGTCGAGCGAGCCGCTGAACACGCAATCGGCGTCGAGTTCAACCGCGTGCGCATACCGGCGGATCAGGATGACGCCCACGGCGAACATGGCGGTGAACACGACGCCCATCGAAGCGTCTTCCGATACGCCGCCGTAGCGGTGCAGCGCCTCGGTCAGCACGGCGGTGAGCACGCCGGCGCCCAAGGCGCCGAGAAACATGAAGCCCAGGTTCAAGCTGCCCGACAGGATGAAGGCGACCACCAGGCCGGGCAGCACCGCGTGTGAGATGGCGTCGCCCAGCATGCTCATGCGCCGCAGCACCAGGTAGCAGCCTACCAGCGCGCAGGCGGCGTTGGTCATCGCCCCCACGGCAATGATCCAAAGGTCCATGACGGTGTTGGCGTGCAGACTATTCATCACGGTGTGAGGCTCAATGCCCCCGGCTTGCCCGGGGGATCGTTACGCTCTTTGCTACATACGAACGCAGTGCGCCCAACTCCTTCCGTTCTGCGGCGGCTCTGCCGCCGCCGCAGAACGGAAGGATGAGTAACGAATGGCAGCTCTATGGGTAGCGGCCAACGTGACGCTCCCTCGGGCAAGCCGGGGGCATCCAATTCGTTGAAGTGCTGGCAAGATCGGTGGTTCAGTCATTATCTCCATGCATCGGGCCGGGCATCTTGCCGGTTTCGGCAAGCACGGCTTCCAAATGTTCAATCGTTTCGGGCGGCAGAAGGTGCTCGATGGCATCGGCATCGCGGTGAACGTGGTCGGGCGCGATATCGGCCCCGTGGATCAGGAACAGTTCCCACAGCCGATGGGCGCGCACGACCTGAACGGCATGCACTGCACCGCGTTGTGTCAGTCCCGCGGAACCATCGCGCAGCTCGACCAGTCCGCGCCGGGAAGCCCACCACAGAATCGCCCGCGCCTGCCACGGCCGCCACGCCCGTCGTTCGAGCACCGCCTTCAGCGGAACTGCCGGCCGGGCCGTCGGCTGCCCTTCGCTCAACTCGTACATGGTGCTCAACAGGTGCTCCAGACCGGTGCGCCAACGCAGCCGGACTGTATTAGCCAGTGCCGCGATCACCCCGCGCCGCGGCGAAAAGGCTACAGAAAACAGCAGCGCTGCGGTACCGCACACGACAATGAGCGGCCCGGTGGGCAGATTCACTGACGTGTCGCCGAAGGCGAATGGATCAAGGCCCAGCCATGCCTCAAGCAACCCGGCCGAAATGAGCGTCGCCGCGGCGGCCGAGCCCGCCCCCACCAGGCCGGCCAGGATCAGCATGTGGCCCAGCCGGTCGGTCCAGAAGCGGGCCGTCGCGCCGGGCAGGATGAGCATGGCAGCCATGAGCACGACCCCCACGGCCGGCAGCCCGATTACGGTAACCAGCGCCAACACGCCCATAAGCCCCAGGTCGAGCGTGAACGTGGGCCATCCCTGCGCCCGGGCGAAGCCGGGATCGAAGCTCAGCAGTTTCAACTCCTTGTACAGCAGCACAATGACGATCAGCGCAGTGGCTGAAACAGCCCCGATCAGATACACGTCCTGGCGGACCATGACGCTTGCCTGGCCGAAGATGTACGAGTTCAACCCCGCTTGCCCGCCGGTTGCCCGCTGCTGCACGATGCTCAACAAGACGATGCCTACACCGAAAAACGTACTCAGCACGATTCCCAGTGCGGCGTCCTCCTTGGTTCTCGTTCCATTGCACATGAGCGTGATCAGCCCCAAGCCAATCAGCCCGCTCAGCAGCGCGCCGACCACCAGTCCGGCAAAGTGCAAGGCTCCGAGCAGGAGGAACGCCAGGCATAGTCCGGGCAGGGCGGCGTGGGCCAGCACGTCACCCACCAGCGCGCGGCGGCGCAGCACCGCAAACGTGCCCGTCACGCCGGCCACGCCGCCCAGCAGCGACGTGCCCAGCAGTACAACGATAGTCAGGTAATCGAGGGTCACCGTTCGGGTCCCCCGCGGCGCACGGCCTCGGCGGCTTCGTCCAAGATGGTCAGCCGGCCGCCGTAGGTCTTGTGAAGATTCTCGTTGGTAAACGTGGCTTCGACCGGCCCGGCGGCGATCAGCCGCATGTTCAATAAGATGACGTTATCGAAGTACCGGCGAACGGTCTGCAAATCGTGGTGGACCACGAGTACCGTCTTGCCGCATTCGCGCAGGGACTGGAGTAGTCGGAGAATAGCCGATTCCGTCGCGGCATCCACACCTGCGAACGGCTCGTCCATGAAATAGATCTCGGCGTCCTGCGCCAGCGCCCGCGCAAGGAACACCCGCTGCTGCTGCCCGCCGGAAAGCTGGCGAATCTGCCGGTCGGCGAAGTCGGCCATGGCAACCTGTTCGAGGCATTGCCGGGCGATGCTCCGCTGATGCCGGCCGGGGCGTCGGAGCCATCCGAGCCGGCCGTAGGTGCCCATCATGACCACGTCGCTGACGGTCACGGGGAAATCCCAATCGACCGATTCGCGCTGCGGCACGTAGCCCACCCGATGCCGCTGCCAGCCGTAGGGTTCGCCGTAGAACGTTACACGCCCGCTGGCCAGGGGGATGAGCCCGAGCGCCGCCTTGATAAGCGTGCTCTTGCCGGCCCCGTTGGGCCCCACAATGCCGACCAGGCTGTCTTCGGGAACGGTCAGGTCGATATCCCACAGCACCGGCTTGCGGTGGTAGGCCACGGTCATATCGTGGATTTCCAGCGGCGGAGCGTTCATAAGCGTCTTTGTAACCGCTGACGGCCTTGGCTGGAAGAGGATGAGCGTGCGTTTCCGGCTGGATAGTGCCCCAAAGCGGCAGAGTTCGCCCAGCGCGGGGCAACGTCTCTCATTGTTATGCGCAGGTTCTGACCGTATAGCCCCGGAGGGGCGGCGGGCTGTAGCCACGGGTGGAACGCGGTTCGACGACAGTCGGGCCAAGCGCAAGCGCGTGGTTCCCGGGCCCATCGCCCTATAGCCCCGGCAGGGGCGACAGAGACGCATCCACTGCTGTCGTTCCTGCCGGGGCTATAGGGGATTTCCGCCCTTATTCCACGGGTTCCGCGTCGGTGGCGGCGACAGCGCCGCCACGACGCTCCACCCGTGGCTACAATCTTATGGCCCCTCCGGGGCAAAATGCCAAGCCTCCCGATGCGCGACACCGCCTCCAAACGTGCCAGAAAATCTTGCCGCACACTTGCCACCAACCTCATTGACATGCCGCCCCCCCCTTGTTACACTTGCCGACAGTTTCTCTTAGGGTGGTGATTCTCGCGTGTTTTTGTGTCAACGGAGAGCTGGCGTCGGGCCGGCCTGGTCCCGCCCAGTCGTCAGAATCGGAGAGACGCTGCCATGCCGGATAGGTTCGATCCGTACCACCAGTGGCTGGGTATTCCGCCCGAAGACCAGCCGCCGAACCATTATCGGTTGCTGGCTATCCCGCTGTTCGAGCCCGACCCAAACGTCATCGAAAACGCCGCCGACCGGCAGATGGCCCATTTGCGGGTCTTCCAGGCGGGCAAGCACGGCAAACTCTCGCAGCAGTTGCTCAACGAGGTGGCCGCCGCGCGGGTTGCATTGCTCAACGCCGAGAAAAAGGCGGCCTACGACGCCCGCCTGCGGGCGGAGATGGACGGGCCGCCGACGGCCGATCACCAGGGCGTTCCGGCCGGCCAGGAGAAGGTTGCGGCAGGCGCGGCCCCTGCTGGCGCGCGACGCCCGCCGGTCAAGACGCCGGTCCCGGCGCCTGCGAAGGAATTGGAACTGCCAATCCGCGATCTGGGTGAGTACCATCTGATCGAGAAGCTCGGCGAAGGCGGCATGGGCACGGTCTATAAGGCCATGCATACCAAGCTCGCACGCGAGGTGGCCGTGAAGGTGCTCACCACTGCCCGGCTGGGCAGCGAGAGCGCGATTGCCCGGTTCGAACGCGAGATGCGCGCCGTCGGCCGGCTCGACCATCCGAACATCATCCGTGCGCACGACGCGCGGGAGATCGACGGCGCGCGGTTCCTGGTCATGGAACTGGTCGACGGGCTCGACCTGACCGATGTACTCCAGCGCGCCGGGCCGCTGCCGGTCGCCGATGCCTGCGAGATCGTCCGCCAGGCGGCGCTCGGGTTGCAGGCGGCGCACGAGGGGCAACTGATCCACCGCGACATCAAGCCCGGCAACCTGATGCTCACCGCCGCCGGCCAGGTGAAGATTCTCGACCTGGGGCTGGCGCGGTTCGAGGTGGAGCGGGCGGGCGAGGAGGTGACCGACACGGGCACGGCGCTGGGGACGCTCGACTACATGGCGCCGGAGCAGACGTCCGGGGGCGGGCACCGCATCGACATCCGGGCCGATATCTATTCGCTCGGCTGCACGTTGTACAAGCTGCTGGCCGGCCGCGCCCCGTTCGACGAGCCGCGCTACGCCGCCGTGATGGACAAGATCGTGGCGCACGCGAAGAAGCCGCCGGTTCCGATTGTCCGCCTTCGTCGAGACGTGCCGAAGGAACTCGTTTCCGTACTCAACCGCATGATGGCGAAGGACCCTGCGCGGCGGTTCCAAACGCCCGCCGAGGTGGCCGACGCGGTCGGCCCGCTGTGCGTGGGCGCCGACCTGGCCGCGCTGCTGGCCACGGCCCGGCACGCGCCGTCCACGCGTGCCCCGGCCCGAGCGCTGCAGGAGACGCATGGGTCGCTATCCAACAGCCTGACGAACTTCTTCCGCGCCATCGCGCCCGGTCAGCGGGCTGCCGGCAGTACGGCGGCACGACCGGCGAACAACAAGCGGCTTGTCCTCGGCATCGGGGCTGCCCTTTCGGTCGTTCTGGTGGCGGGCGCCCTGGTTTGGGCCCTGCTGGGCGCACGCCCTACGGAAGAGCACGCGGCAACATCTTCGGAACCGGCGAGACCAACCGAAAGTACGCGGGGTGCGCTGGTGCTGCGCCTTTCCGACGAGGAGCGGGAAGCCACGGATCTGCGTGTGAACAACGTCCGCGTCCGGCTGCCGGATTCCGAGCCGTGGGAAATTCCCAGCCGGCCGGGGACGTACCAGGTGCGGCTGGTGCGCAAGGGTTTCGAGCCATACGAAGAGACGGTCCGCATCGAGCCGGGCCGGAAGGTCACCTTGACGCCGAAGTGGGTGCCCGGGGCGAAGCTGGTGTTGATATGGCCGGCGTCCCAACGGCAAGGTGCGCGGCTGCAAGTGGACGGCCGGCCCGTACCGTTGCCGTCCGGTCCCGATGAGCCCGACGAGTTTCTCCTTCCCGCCGAGCCGGGCACGCGGCTGGTTTGGGCGGAGCGGCGCGGCTACCTGCCGTTCAGCAGGACCATCGAGTTGGGCCATGGTGAACAGCATCGGTTGGCCGTCGAGTGGGAGGCAACGGCCCCGCCGGAGCAGATGGCCGTCGTGCCACCGCCCGAGCCGGACCAGCCCAAACCGCCGGAAGAACCGAAGCCGGCGCCGGAGCCGGAGCCAGAATCGCAACCAGAAGTGGCGTCCCAGCCGGCGCCTGCGGGGCCGTCGCCAGAGGACGTTGCCGCGATGAAGGCGCTTGAGGCGCTCGAGGCCGCCGAGGCCAAATGGAAGGCCGCCACGAAAGGCTCGGAAGACAAGGTGGCCGCGTGGGACTTCGCCGGAGCGCTGGCCGCGCTGGAAGGTGTGCGTTTTGATGACGCCGAGTTGACCGCGCGGCTGGCTCGCCGGAAGGATGAACTGAAACGTATGGCCGCGCTGAAAGACCGGATGATCGCGCACATCAATGCGGCGAACCCGCCACTGAAGAAGTCGGATTTGATGCTGCGCGGTTTCGCCGGCGAGTTGACCGGCGCGGACCAGCAGGCGATTACGGCCACGCAGGCCACGGGCCGAACCGAGTCTTTGCCATGGAGCGATTTGGGCTCGCACGCACCCGGCAAGCTCCTGCAGCTTGTAGTCGACAAGGCCAGCGGCGACGACTGGCTAAGCTGCGGCGTGTTCGCCCTGGGCATCGGCGACGTGGAACTGGCCGAGCGCCTGCTGGCGAAGGCCGGCTCGATGGGGATCGACATTGGGCCGTACCGCGCCGTACTTGCCGCCCGGGCGTTCGAGGAGGCCAAGAAGCTGCTCGACGCGGGGCAGTTCCAGCAGGCCGAAGCGGCATTCGAGGCGATCGAGAAGCGTTACGGCGCCGCGCCGTCGTTCGACCCCTACCGGGCGGCCGTAGCGGCGGGACGCACGACGGCCGCCGCAGGCACGCTCGACCAGGCCGCCGAGAAGCTCTATACCGAGGCTGCCAAGCTCTACACCAATGGCGAATACTTCGACCTCAAGCCGCTGGTCGAACGCCTCAAGTCCGACTTCGGGCAAAGCCGGTTCCTCAACGCGCCGGAGCGAAAACCCTCACTTGCCGAGATGGAAACCGCCACGGCCAAGCTCGGCAAGTTCATCACCGTGCGGCAGGATGGGAAGGGAGACTACCGAAGCATCCAGGCGGCGATCGACAAGGCACCACCCAACAGCACCATTGAGATCCAAGACAATGGGCCATACCACGAGGCCATCCGAGTCGGAAAGGATACGCCGGGGATAACCCTGCGGGGACGAAGGGGCTGCTGGCCGCTTATTCCGATAGGTGGGCGAAATGGCACAGGCGAGCACCGCGCAGTGAGAGTCACTTCACCTCGCACGACATTGGAACGTCTCCTAATTGTTCGAGACAAGTGGGACTCGAAAGACATCAGGCTTGTCGAATGTGCCGATCAAACTACCTTGCGTTGCATACTCTTAGCTGCGAGCCCGGGATCGGGGGTTAACTTGGGGCAGTTTGGCCGTGAATGTGTTTTCGAGGCATGCTTCATTCTGCCGTCTTTCGGCTTCATGGTCGCCACGCCGGGCGTGATTCGTAATACGATATGGCTCGCGGATTTCGAGGATGGCACCTCAGGCTTTCGAGGCGAGGGAACCGCACTTGTGGAGAACGTCTACGCAAATGTGTTCAGAAGTAGTACTCCATGTACTCTGCGTTCCTCCACGGTGCGTGGCATTCTCACCTTCGACACGACCGACAGCAGCGTCAAGGACTCGATTGTTGGTTCGATTGTTTCGCGAAAACCAGATAACGTGATCGAGTTCTGCGACGTGGTTACAGGCAAGTATGTCGATCAGGCAAAGCCGGGGCAAAACTGCTTCAGTGCCGATCCGCTATTCCTCGACCCGCAGAACCTCGACTACCGGCTATCGCCCAAGAGTCCCTGTCTTGGCAAAGCCAGTGATGGCGGCGACCTGGGCGTCCACTACACGCCGGAAATGATGGAGATCATCAAGGTAGCGCTCGAACTCCGCGCCCGCGGGATCATCAAGTTTTAGGCATTCTCTTCCCAATCAGCCGGGCGGTACTCGCGAATGCGGCCTCGCTCGACGCTCCATAGCTTCCCGACGACCGAATCCCGTTCGAGCGCCTGAAGCAGCGTCCGGCAAACGGTCAACAAGGCTTCGTGCGACGGCTTGGCCGACAAACGAAGCACCATGATTCCCCAGTATCTCGCAGGGTGGAAGACCAGCGGATTACTGAAGTCCAGATCGAGCGTGACCAGTCCCCGTTGTTCCTGCTTGCACGTGGCGATCACTTCTTCATCCGAGGAGCCGGACAACCCCTCCTCGCGGACCGT
>JAVEUP010000136.1:0-22757 GCA_034005525.1 Thermoguttaceae bacterium
AATGTCCAATGTGCGGGGACCTCCGTCTACCCTTCAACATGCAACATTTCGGAAGATGCTACAATAACAGTTTCTTCACAAGCTCGCCGTGTGCCGTTCGCGAATTTCGGCACACGGCGTGTGCCTACTACACTGCAATTGACCAACTTATTGGTGAGCGCGCCCTTAGTACGTCTTCACGTCCACCGCGGCGCCGCCGCGCTCCGACGAAACGTAAGCGCTGTAGACGGTCGAGATGGTATCGGCGGCAAGCCCCATCGTGCTCTGCGGCTCCTCGCCGTAGGCGATGGTCCGGTAGAAGGCCTCCATCTCTTGCGGGTAGCCGGTGATCAAGTCTTCGTCCGGCGCGGTGCATGCCCACCCTTGCTTTGTGCCGATTTTCTCGACCACGTAGATATCGGCGAAGTTCGCCTCGACCGGATTGTAGGTCTGCATGAGCGTGTTCGGGTTGATATTGCAGAGTGCGCGGTGATTGTTCGCGCACACTTCCAGCCAATTGTGGATGCCGCCCAGCACGATGTCGGATGCGAATACGGTAATGACCGTGCCGTCGGTGCATTCCACGTGCATCATCGAGAAGTCGTCGATGTCGTAATAGTCGCACCGGATGTGCCCTTCATCGCGGAAGTCCGGCAAGCGGGTTACGGCATGGCAGCGGGCGCTGACGGTCTTCGGCTGGATGGGCTTTCCGTCGCGTGCGAAGCCCTCGACGCGTTTGAGGTACAGCGCCGCCGTGAGCGGGTGGCAGCCCTTGCCGATCATCACCCCGCCGCCGCAGCGCGACCAGTAGGCATAATCGACCGAATGCGAGCCGCTGTGGGCCTCCTCTCCATGGATCCAGAGGATCTGCCCGCCGGTCTTCTCGAGGATTTCGCGTTCCTTCTGGATGGCGGGGGCGTAGACCCAGTTTTCGGCGTACAGGAGCCGGCCCTTGCTGGCCTGCTCGGCCGCGATAAGCCGGTCGACGCTGGCAAGGGCGGCATCCAGCGCCTGTTGCTTCGGGAACCGTTCGCCGTGGAACTCCTTGCTGCCGTCGCCGAAGTAGCCGGTCAGCGGCTTTTCGCAAATGACGAACTTGTCGGCCTTCAGCCCGGCGATCGTCACCGGCTCGTGAGCGTACGGCGGGGTGCAGCAGTGGATGACGTCGACTTCGGCGAGCAGGTCGTCGAGCTTCGCGAAATAGCGAATATCCCGCTTCTCGCAGTACGCCTTGCCGCCTTCGACGTCGATCGTATGCGCCCCAACCACCTCGACGTCGGTGCCATACACCTTCCGAAGCGACTCGAAATGGAACGACGCGGAAAACCCCGTGCCCACAATACCCGTGCGAACCTGTTTCTTGGCCATTACCCTGCTCCCATGACTGTTCGCCATTGCGAAAGACGTCAGGGTACCGCATACACCGGCTCAGGGCAAGGGCGGGCGGCCCGCCTTGCGGCTAGTCCACGCCGTTCGGCTGTCGCCGCATGAAATCGGGCAGCGGGAAACGCTTGTTGGCGCCTTGGCTGCCGTCCCTTTCCGGCTCCGGGGCAGAAAGGATCAGCTCGGCAAGTTTTGCGCGAGCGGCGTCGTACGCGGTGGGATCGGGTTCCCAGTCGAACCAGGATCGTGCCAGGTTGGTTACAAGCCTCCGGGCTTCGGCCGCCTTCCCTCGCTCGGCGGCCAGGACCAGCATGTCGTAGTCTTCGATTCCGTCGCGCAGCGCCTTCAGCCGCATACTCGGCGCAATGCCCTCGTAGCCCACTGCCCGGCCAGGGTACACCAGCACGCCCTCGCCGTTGAACAATGCTCCACTTGCCCCGCGGGCGCCGGAGCGGCGGTCGAGGGTTTTGGGATCGGTCCACGGGTCGGCCACGCCTTGCCAGTATGACATGCCGCCCCAGTACAAAAGCCCGCGAATGTCGTAGCTGTAGGCAATCCAACACGGCACGCGGTAATTCAGCAGGGGGTAGTCGGTATGCCACCAGGGCGTGCGCGCCCGCTGGCAGAGCGCCGTGTAGGTCCAGATCTCTTCGCCCAGCTTCTGCCGAGCCGCGGCGCTTTTCGGTTTGAACAGGGAGAACAACGGACACCAGATATCGACGGCCCCGTACAGGTCGCCCCAACGATCTTCCTGCGGCCAGGTCTGCTCGACCACAAGGACCTTGACCCGGGTCATGGAGTCACGGATGGCTCGGCCCCAAAACCGCACGTAGTTGTACGCTTCCGGGTCGTTTGGCTCGTCGCGCAAGTAGATGAAGAACGTCACTTCCGGCCGGGCAAGCTCCTCGATAGCGCGATCGAAGGCGGCCAACCATGCGTGCAGCTTAGTCCGCTCCTCCTCCGGATCCTTGATCCACCTTCGTGGATGCGGTATGGAGCAGGCATTGACATGGTAGCGGTCCACGAAGTCGCGCAGCGCATCGACCTTCCCGGAAGGGATGGTGAATGAACCGTCCGGCTGCACTTCCGGATCGAGCGCGCCCGGCGGCGGAGTTGCATTAATTCGGTGTTGCGAGAGCAGTTCAGCGCATTGGCGCTCGATGGCATCCCAGTCGTCCGGCTCCGCCTCCTTGTCCGCCGCAGCCTGCCGGCGATAGTAGCCTCGCATCCTTTGTGCCGGCGACCCCAGTGCGGTCTTCAGTGCCGAGAGGCGAGGCAGAGCGAAGTTCCAAACGGTGAGCGTGACTGGGATATCGACCGGATCTTGGCCCTCTGCAACCACACGGAAGGTTCCACGGTATTCGCCGGGCGATGCATCCGAAGGCACGAAAACGTCGATCCAGAAGCCGTGCGTTTCGTTCGCCGGCAAATCGAACGGCATGGCGACGAAGCGGGCGCCGGCAAGCGGCTCGAGGGTGACTGGATGCCGATGCGGGATGAGCGGGTCCGGATACCAGCCGGGCACGAAATCTTCGTTGCGGAAGGTCCCGACCTCAAGTTGCAACTGGTGCTGGCGGAACAGCCTCGCGTCCTCGCCCCGGAATAAGGCGCCGTCCGGGCCGGTCAGATCGCCCGCCTCGACTCGCACGCCGGGCACCGCCGCGTCGCTCCGCATGAGAACTTGGAAGCTCTCCCATTCGTTTCGGGCGGCAGCGAGCCGGACCTCGCGTCCCTCGCCGGCCGGGGCCTCGCGCAGCACCCTCTGGGTTTCGGTTACCGTCCATACGTGCCACTGGGCCCGGGCGTCAACGCCCAGGACGAGTAGCAACAACAATGGAGAAATGGCTTTCATGTCGGACCTGCGGTTGCTTGGGGCGGGGATGTGACCATCACGGAACTCTAGCTTACCATGCCCCGAATCGAGTGGCGAGCGGGGGATTTCAGTTCCCTGCTTCCAGCGAGGTTCCATCATTGACAATTCCGTGGAACCTGCATATCGTTGGAAAGGCAACTGGCTTCACGGATGATCCCGTCTAAACGAACTTGAAAAAGGGAAACACCATGAAAGACACTCACAAATCAGCGTCTCATGCACTCAGCCGTCGGGAGATTCTCGCATATACGGCCGCTTTTGGAAGCAGCTTCCTGGCCACTCAGGGGTTGATGGCCGCAGACGACCCGCCGGCCGGCGAGTCGAAGCCGTCGGCGCAACCGCCCGCCAAACGTTACGACATGAAGAAGTCGATCAATCTCTGGGCGCTGCCCTACCCGCAGAAAATGACGCTCCGCGAATGCCTGACCCTATGCAAAGACGCCGGCTTCGACGGGGTCGAGGTGAACTACGCGTTGGAAGGCGAGTTGTCGCCGGAGGCGTCGGAGGACGAGATCCGCGCCGTCGGCGAGATGGCCCGCGATATCGGCCTGGAGATCAGCGGTGTGTGCTCGTTCCTGTTCTGGCCGTACTCGCTGGCCCACAACGACTCCGAGCGGCGGACCCGGGGACTTGAACTGGCCGGCAAGATGGTCCGGGCGGCCGAACTGCTCGGAACGCCGGACCTGCTGGTTGTACCGGGCGCGGTCTACGCGCCGTGGCTGCCCGACGATCCGCCGGTCCGGCCCGACGTCTGCTACCGCCGTGCCCGCGAAGCCGTCGCCTCGCTCATTCCTGTGGCTGAGAAGGCCGGGGTGTACCTGAACATCGAGAACATTTTCGCCAATGGGTTCCTGCACAGCCCGCAGGAAATGAACCACTTCGTCGACAGCTTCAACTCGGAGCGGGTTGCCATCCATTTCGACACGGGCAACATCATGCAGTACCACTTTCCGGAGCATTGGATCCCGCTCTTGGGTCGCCGGATTCGCAACGTGCATTTGAAGGAGTACTCGAAGCAGGTCCACGAATTCAACCTGCACGCGTTCCGCCCGCTGTTGGACGGCACGACCGATTGGCCGGCCGTGCTGGATTCGCTCGACGCGGTCGGCTACCGGGGCTACCTCACGTTCGAGTACTTCAACCCATTCCCCCATTGGCCCGAGGCGCTCGTGTACCACACGTCGGACGCGCTGGACCGGATGCTGGGCCGGGTGTGACAGGTCAGGCGTCCGGGGGCGCGTGGATCGGCTTGTCGATCCACGCGTTGGCGGCGTCGTTGTCGCGGAATCGCTCCTTCTCGGGATCCCAACGGAGCACGCCGCCCACCTGCACGGCGATATGCCCCAGATGGCACATCGAGGTGACGCGGTGGCCGACCTCGGCCGGCTCCAGGGTTTCCTCGCGACTCTTCACGCAGTCGATGAAGTCCTGTTTGTCACTCTTCGCGGCCGCGGGAAACTGAAGGTCGTCGGGGCCGAACTGCGCGCTGAGCAGCGACTCGGGCTCGGCCTTGACCTCGCGGAAGTCGGCCTCGACCCAACCGTTGGTTCCCACGATACGGAAGTACGGCCGTCCCGTGTCGTAACGGCACTCGACGCCGCCCGCGAAACGGTAGGTGATGCTGAACTGCAGCATGACGTTCCAGAAACTGTCCGGCGGCGGATAGGCGCCGGTCGCCTCGATTTCGACCGGCCCGGTCCGGTCCAGATCGACCGCCCAGAGGGCCCCGTTGAGCGTGTGCGAACCCCAGTTGGTGATCATGCCGTCACAGTAATACAGGTGCCGCATCCAGCCCGGCCGCTCGTAGGCCTGCGGCTTGTGCACGCGGCGCTCGGTATAGAACGCTCGCGGGGCGGGACCCTGCCACCGCTCGTAGTCGAGTTCCTCGGGCACGGGCATTTCCGGCTGCGGCGGGCAGCCGACGTCGCTTTGCGGAACCCCAACCTCCACCCGCACCACCTTGCCGATCCGCCCGTTTCGCACCAAGGTGACTGCGTGCCGGACGCCGGGCTTTGTGCGGAACTCGCTGTCGACGCGGAAGACTCGCTTCAGGCGGGCCGCCGCCTCGGCAATTCGTCGCCCTTCGGCAATCGTGCGCGTAATGGGCTTCTCGAGCGACACGTCTTTCCCCGCCTCGAATGCCGCCAGGGTAATCGGAGTGTGCCAGTGATCCGGCGTAGCGATCATCACCGCGTCGATGTCGTCGCGGGCGAGCAGTTCGTGGAAGTCGCGGTAGGCCGCGCAGCCGTGGTAGGTGCCCGAGGGCGCGTTCTTGCCATATTGTGCCTCGACGATTGCCTTGGCATTGTTCAGCCGCCAGGCGTCAACGTCGCAAACCGCGGCGATGTGTACCTCCGGCATGGCAAGGAACTGCTTCCTGTTGTGGAAATGGTCCTGGCGCCCGACGCCGATCAGGCCGACGACAACCCGATTGCTCGCCGCCTCGCTGCCGTCCTTTCCCAATGCCGCGGCCGGCACAATGGCCGGAGCGAGCACGGCCGCGCCCGTGGCTGCCAAGGTTCTTCCGATGAAGTTCCGCCGTGTAATCGTTCGTTGACATGCCATGGGTCGATTGCTCCTTGGGGTTACTTTGGAAAGGCCATTATAGCGGACGGCCGCCCCGGCGGACAATGATAGTACACAGGACTGAGCCGACCGCTACAAGACTCGCAGGCGCAGCAATCTGCTGCACCTGAAGATCTCCGTTTATCGTAGAGGACGTATCGTCTTCCGTGGGGGGTACCTATCAGGGGGCTGCGACGACATCGAACTCGACGGTCATGGACCGAGCACCGGGCTCGACAACGAGTTCCAATCCGCTGGTGGCCGGCTCGCGGTAAGCGGCCGGCACCAGGCTTTTCGCCGGCGGGCCATCGGCCTGGGGGAGTATTTCCCAACAGTCGATACCCACGCGGTAACGGCCGGGGATGAGTCCGTCACCCCCATCGAACGTTGTGGCCCGAAACTTCCCCTGGGCATCGAATTCTGCCCTGCCAGGGCGGCGGGGAAACCCCTCGGCTGGTTCGAGCGGCGCGAAGTAGACCATACCTTCTTTCGGCGGCGGCTGGCCGTCGAACAACACCCGGCCCTGGACGGCCACGGTCTCCGGACGCCGCGGTCCGCAGCCGGCAATCGTAAGAAACATGACTGCAAAGACACAAGCGATGAAGGCAGCGTAGGGGGAGGCTTGGTTCATCGCAGTTCCTCCGGGAGGAGTTGAGTCGAACCAGCGGCGACACGCTGGCATTGGCGTTGCCAATTCATTATGGTGAGACGCAAGCTGTCATCATATGAGCATTCGTCGACGGCCACAACGCGGCACCTCGCGAGAAAAATTGGCGCTTTCCGACGCCGACGAGCTGCGAACCATGCCGCTCACATTGGGGAGGCAGAACAAACTGCGCCAGTTACTTGACAACATCACTCGGCTGGCACAGAATCAAGGGGGTATGGAGAGGATACTTGTCCGCTGGTGTTTCTGTTTCGGGGGAAAATTATGAAGAAGCTTCACGCGTGGAAGCCGGCAGTGGGATTCGTCCTCTCATCGGCGTTTCTGTTGTTGCCGGTTCGTCAAGCGGCAGGCGCCCTGATCGCGTACTACACGTTCGATCAAGATACCGGGCAGACGGTGGTCGACGAAACGGGAGACTATCATGGCACGTTGGGGGCCAACGCCAGCCCCGGACCAGACGATCCTACCTGGACGCCCGACGGCAAGTTTGGCGGCGCGCTGAGCTTCGATGGGGGTGATTACGTCAGCATCGGTGCTCCCATCATTCCTGCCTCCGGGCCGTTCACCTTCGCAGGCTGGGGAAAGACAAACATCTCCCACAATGGCGCAATGATCGGCCAAGGTGGCGCAGACCCCGGTCGATTCATTGTCTACTACAACCGCGCGACCAGCGGCGATGTCGCCAGGCTCTATTTCGACAATAGCCAGGCTGTCGGCACTACCGTGACCAACGATGGTCAATGGCATCATGTGGCCGTGACAAGATCGCCAACTAACCTGTTTTCTCTCTATGTCGACAGCGTGTTGGAAGCCACACTTTCGAAATCGACCAACGTCCGAACGAGCGACAACACCTTCCTGGGTGCCAACACGAGCCGATCATGGCGTCTTATTTGACTCAACGGTACGGTCTGAGTGACCAGTTCATCACGTTTGGCGAGCAGGTGCTGGTGCCCGAACCAAACACCTCGATGCTGCTGGGCATCGGTTTGCTCACACTTCTGTCTTCACTTCTGAACCGTCGCCGGAAGAACAGTTCATGAGCATGCGCCATGTACCGGCGTCAACCCGGCCCCGCAGAGTATGCGGGGCAATCGCTCGGCGTCGCGTGACGCCGGCAACCCGTCGCCTAGCAGCTTGTATCAGCGTTGTACTGAGCCTCGCGCTCTGCGCCGTCGCACAGGAGCGGCTCTTCGAGATGATTTCGCCGGAGCAGGCGGCCTTCAACTATCCCAACCCGCCGCGCGAAGGGCTTCCCGGTTTCTTCACAATCGCACAGGACGGGGAGCCGCGCTGCGTGATCGTGCATGGTGCTGATGCGCCGGGTCCGGTACAAGCAGCCGCCTCGCAGCTCGCCCAATACCTGCACCTCGTCACGGGAGCGCGCTTTCGCGTATCCGACGATTCAGCCTCTATGCCGGACGGGATGGGTGCCATTCACGTGGGTGAGACGGCGGTCTCTGCTGGCGAGCCGCTCGACCTGCCGGACGTCCGCTACGGCGACGATGTCCTTCCCAACGTGCATGGCTACGTAATCCGCACGCCGGACCCGCGCACGCTGACCATCCGCGGCCGGACCACGGAGGCGGTTCGGTACGGCGTGATCGCCCTGCTGGAACGCTATGCCGGCGTGCGGCAGTTCTGGCTCGGTCGGCCCGGCTCGCTGGGCGACGTGATTCCGTCCCGCCCGACCCTGCGCGTGCCCGAGGTCGAATGGCGCGACTGGCCCTATTTCATCAGCCGCAGCATGTCCATGCATCCCCTGCTGCCGGGCGGCGGCAACGCACTCGACTTCTTCCGGCGTGGCGGGACGCTTCCGTGCAGCGAGAACTACTACCGCCTCATGCCGCCCGAGAAGTACGGAGAGACGCACCCCGAGTATTTCCCGCTGATCGGCGAAACGCGCCGCGTACCGCCGCCATCGAGCTACAGCAGCCGCTGGCAGCCGTGTGTTTCAAACCCCGAGGTCGTGCAGGTGATGGCCGATGCCGTGCTCGCCTACTTCCGCGACAATCCCGATGCCCTGGGGATGAACGTATCGGTCAATGACGGGCATGGCGACTGCACCTGCGCCGGATGCCGGGCCATGGACGCGCCGGGGGCCGACTATTCCCGCCGGACGGGCATGAGCGACCGCTATGTGAAGTTCACCAACCAGGTGGCCGAGAAGGTGGCTCGCGAGTTTCCGTCGAAGATGATCGTCTTCCTTGCCTACAGCGCCACGCGGCAGCCGCCCACCACGGTGCAGCTTCACCCGAACATCCTACCGGTGCTCACGGTCAGCAGCACTTTCGACGCATGGGACCAATGGATGCCGTCCGGCGCGCGCCGCATGGGGCTGTACCTGCACCACAACGGCAAAAGCCACTTCGTCCTGCCGAAGCTCGATACGCGCCAGGTGGCCCGCCGCATTCGCTACCTTGTCGCCTCGGGCCGCGCTCGCGTGCTGTACAAGGAAATGCACCTTCACTGGCCGGTCAGCGGATCGGTCGCTTATGTCACGTCCCGCCTGGCGTGGGATCCGCGCCGTGACGTGGACGAACTCCTGGACGAATACTATGCGGGCCTTTATGGTCCCGCAGGCGCGGCCATGCGCGAGCATCACGACGCCATCGAGGCTGGATACGAGCGTTGGCTCCGGGAGCAGGGCGTGCCCCACTGGTTCGCGCCCGATGCCAGTGCCACCACCCATGCCGGTTCTTCAGAGCAGTTCCGGGTGTTGAACCCCGAAGAGGCCGCGCGCGCAGCGGCCGCGCTCGCCCGCGCCACTGCCACGCCGGGTCTGGACGACCGCCAGCAGGAGCGGCTTGCGCTGGTACAGGCGATGTTCCGCCTCCAGGCGTTGGGCGTGCGGCGCTACTGGACGGACGTCCGGCTAGCAACCGAGCCGGTGCACTCGGAGGTGGACGCGAAGCGCGTTGTGGCCGACGCCCGCGACGTGGTCGCCGTGAGTCGCGCCATGCGCGCCTACATCGAAACCACTCTGGAGCAGCCGCCTCTGGACCGCTACGAGTTGTTCCGCCAGAACCGGCCCCTCACCATCTCCTACCACTCCATGAAGACCGGCGAACCGGGGCCGGACTCGGTAGCGGCCATTCACGCCGGTGTGCGCGCCGCGGCCGATTACCTGCGCGAGGCGTTTGGAACCGAGCGCGCGGGCGACTGGTGGCGAGCGCAGCGCAAGGATGAATCGGAGCCGCTCCTGCTCACGGCCTTCGAGTCCGGCGAGGATCGCGCCCGGGGCATCGAACCGGCGAACCTGCTGACCGACCCCGGCTACGAGGAGGTCGGCGCGAAGCTGGCGCCGGACGAGCGCGACCTGGACGCCGACGTCGCGCTCGATCCCGGGCACATCGGCGGCCTCCACATCTGGCATGCCGACCGCACGCCCTTCCGCGTCGCGTTGACCCGTTCGGAGCCGCGATCGGGCGACTGGTCGCTGATGCTCGAACACCTGGTTCGCGCCCGACTGGGCCGTTCCGTTCCTGCCGAACCGGGTGCCCGCTATCGCGCGGGCCTGTGGATTCGCCACAACGACGCGCCGGGCAAGTACGTGGTGGTCATTTCCGCTGCCATGCCCGACGGCGGCTTGCCCACCCCGCTTGTCACAATGCCCGTGCCCGAGCGCCCGGACCAGTGGCAGGAGATAGCCACCGACGTGGTCGCCCCTGCGGAAGCCCGCCGAATGAACGTGCAACTGCTCATCGACAGCCAGGCGCAAGATGCACGCTGTTGGGTGGATGATTTCTTTCTGGGGAAGTACCCGGAACGGTGAGGTGGCCGATAGGCGTGCCTGCCCGGTAGCCGTTCACAGGGGACTGTCCCAATTTTCGCGGCACACAGGGGAATATGCCGCATGGATCAACGGGTCCGGCTGCGAAAATGGGACTGTCCCCTTCGGATGCAGCGGAGAGAACGGCCTGCGCCACCAACCCGTGAACGCATACACTGTCCGCCTGCCTTGTCGCTCTCTGGCTGCGCCTGCTTGACCTGCCAGTGGCTCGCAACTATCTTCGGTATCATGAAGAGCGGCCCTTCCGTTTCTTAGTGCACGCGGCGCCCTGCTGGAGTCCCGGCTTCAGCCGGCACGGAAGAACCGCCTGAAGGCGGGACTCCAGCCCAGCGGCTCGCACACGGAAACGAAAGAGCCTGTAATGCGCGTTTTCTATCGCTCTATCAATCACTTGACGGGAACCGATCCAATGCGAGTTGCTCAGCGGCTTTGCGGTCTGGTGTTGCTTTGTGGTGTCATGCCGGCGCAAGCGGCGGACGTGGCGGAACCGAAGCTGAAGACCTTCACCTATGAACTGGCCGCCGACGGGTTGATCCCCAACTGGCTGGCGCTGGGGTATCTGCCCGGCAGGGCAGACGAAGACCGGCTGGCCGCGGTCGGCGGCGAGACGAACGTGACGCCCTACGGCGGGCAGGCCGTGGTTTTGCCGGGGACCGCTTCCGATGGCAGCGCGTTGGAGTCGGTATGGAAGACCATCGGGGCGAGCAAGCTCGAAATTCCTTACTACATGTATGGCGGCGAGGCCGTGACTCTGTTCGTCGACGATCAGGGTCAACTGGTGGAAGATGCGACGGCCTATCTGTACTGCGAGTTGGAGAGTGCATCCGAGCAGGAACTGACGCTGCGGCTGACCGGCGGCGAACCGATCCGGATCTGGCTGAACGTCCAGCCCGTTCCGGTGGACGAGCGGGCCCGCCATTTCACCGGTAATGGTGCGCAGATACCAATCATCTTAAGCAGCGGTGGCAACCGTCTCCTGATCCGTCTGGAAAACCGCCACCGCGACGAAGCGCTCGCTCCGCGCCTGGTCGAACCGTCCGGCAAGCCGCCGCGGGACGTGCGCGTCAGCTTCAGAGCAGTCGAGAATCCGCCCGCCATGCCGGAGCGGTATCCCGCCCAGGACTGGAACGCGCTGATCAGTGAAATCCCGCCGGTGCCGAAGTCTGAGGACGAGCGGTTCTTCGGCGCACACCTGGGCCGGATCGTGACGCTGCTCGAGACCGGCGGCCAGACGAAGCGCCCGGTGCGGATTCTCTTCTACGGCCAGTCCATCACGGCCCAAGAATGGGTCTGGTTTCTGGTCCGGCGCCTGCGGGAGCTCTATCCCGAGACGGACATCCAGGCGGAGAATTGGGCCATTGGCGGCTGGCAGATTCATAAGCTCAACCGCACCGTCAAGCACGACATTCTTCGGGCCAGACCTGACCTGGTTGTACTGCATGCTTATGGAGGGAGTTCTTGGGACTGGGAAGGCATCCTGCAGAAGATACGCCGCGAGACCACCGCCGAGATCATGGTCCGCACGGCGCACGTGGCCGGCCGCGACATGAAGGGATACGATGAAGAAGGAGGGAACCCGATTCCGGCGGACGACGCATCAACCCTCATGATCAGGCGTCTTGCGCGTAAGTACGGCTGCGAATTGGTGGAGGTCCGGAAAGAATGGCTGTCGTTCATGCGAGCCCACGGTCTATTCGATCGCCTGGACCTCTGTTCCGATGGGCTGCACCTCAACCGCAAGGGCTCTATCCTCATGGCCCAGCTTTACGAGCGCCACTTCACGTCACATCCGGCATCCCGGCCATGGTTCAAGACAGTACGGCGCTATGAGGCCATGAGGCCGATCACCGACCGGCGCAACGACGAAATACAACTTGTCGGCGACGGATGGAACGCCGATGCGGTGAACTGCGTAACCAGCACGGGCAAAGATGACCAGTTAAAACTGAAGTTCTACGGCAACCGAGTCGATCTGGTCATGCCGCAATGCGCAGGAAAGGCCAAGGTGCTGATCAACGGAAGGCCCCCGTCTGAATGGAATCTTCTGCACGGAACCCGTCCCGGCTCGAAAGGGAACGTGCCTGCCTGGCTTATGACCTACTACTTGGGAGACAATGCGATCGAAGAAGACTGGGTGCTCAGATTCACCCACCTAAGCGGCGACGGCAGGCAGTATCGCTTCACGCTGACGGGTTCTCGGACCGGTCCCGACGGGCAGGGTGATAACAGCCAACTTTTCGTCTCCAATAGCGGACGGATCACGATCAGCGGTCAGGATTTCAATCCGTCGCACGGATTCGAAGCCGATCGTACCAAGACCGAACTGGAGCCTGTCAGCGAGGAGTTGCTGCTCACCTGGTCGGTCCGCCAGCCGTTCCAAGATGAAGTGCATGGCGTTCCCCAGCGGGAGGGCGAACCCTGGAACCCGCGTTATGAGCATCCGTACCGCTACGTGACGGTTGTCGACGGCCTGCCGCCGGGAGAACATGAACTGACGCTGATTCCGGTCTATTCGAAGAACAGGCAACATTTCTCGATTGACGCCGTCGAAGTGCATCGCCCGCCATTGTGGTGATTGGCACTTGCTATGAGACCACACTGCGGCTTCACGCAGTCTTCGAGTGTCGCTGCCTGCGCGAAACGACGCGCCCGCGCAAAGGAGCGCGTGCCCATGCAGCTACCAGTCCTCGGCCTCGAGTTCGAGCACGCCGGCATTGCGGAGTTTGTCCGCCGCGAACTCGAGCTTCTGGCGGTAGCGCACCTGTGACGGACTGAGCTTGGCGTTGTCGATCCGCGCGAGGACCTTCATGGCCTGTGCGGGCCGCTGTTGGTTCCGAATGAGGACCTCAGCCAGCTTCAGCCGGACAAGGTCAGCCCGTTCCGAATAGAGTTTCAGCGATCATTCAAGTGAGGGCCCCCTTGGAGCCCCAAGGTCAAACCGATGGACGCTCTATGGCAACCTCACCTTGCCCTTCACATTGCGTCTTGCCCGAACTGGCCTGCGGTCTCTTCGTCCGACCGGCCGGTCCGCAGAAAGTATCCAGCGAGCAACCAACTCGCTCCGACTCCCACGGCCAGTACCAGAATGGGCCAGGGCGAGGCCAACGGCCCCACGGTGTTGTTCTCCGGCCGATCCGGATCGTAATGGATTGCCACCCGGCGGGGCGTGGGCTCGCGGGTCTTGATGACCGAGTAGTACGTCTCGCCCTCGACGTCGAACGCGTAGAACACCTCGTACCAAGTGGTTACCGTAGTGCGTTCGCGCGGCAGGGGGATTTCGGGCGGCGGGGGGGCGTGCGCGGAAAACTTCTGTTCATAATCGGCCAGCACGCCTTCAGTTGTCGCCGAGTAGGTGCGAAGCGCCACCCAACGGTGCCCGGCCCAAATGGTCCCAACAATGATGCAGGCTAACCCCGCGATTGTCAAAGCGCAGCCGGGCCACGGAGACCGGCTGCCGGGCGCCGGCGCAGCGGCCCATGCGTCCGATTCAGCCTCCGATTCAGCTTCCCATTCGGCCTCCGATTTGCCCGGCTCCTCCTCTTCATCAGGAAGGCCGCCTCCCTGACGGGTTTTGCGGGTCCAGGCGTCAACGACCTCTTGGGCGTGGGGAACGTCGTGCTCACTAACCCAAATGCGCGGCGTGGTTATCTCGCCCAGCGGCAACGAGCTGGCCAACAAGTCGCCTGCCACCTGCGACCGGATGCCTGCCTCTTCCAGCGCGTCATGCAATGCATGCGCCTCGAACACACTGCCGGCGGAGCACAACTCGACGATCCGCCCGCGGCTCCAATCGCCGTGCGCCGCGGCGGAACCGCCGTCGGTTTCCCCGGAACCTCCAACCACCGCCCGGTCAGGCGCATCCGGATCAGCAACCTCCACCTAGAAATCGTTGCCGACGCCGCCATCCCGGGCCGCACCGCACTTCCAGCAGGCGTCGAAGCCGTCGTCGATCGGTTCACCGCAATTCGGACAGGTCCACATCGGTGTCCCCCCCCATGCAAGTCAACGGCTTCCCTGCTCACGACGAGGCACCGGCAACCGCCCGGGCCCTTGAAGGTCCGTCTCCCCATTATATCCCCAAGCGATCAAAGAACCATCAGGTTGACGACGCGCATCCCAACGCGTTCGACCTGACCGTAGCGGAATACGTTATTCTTAATCAGCCTCCTCGATGACTACGGGCATGTTGAGCATGGGCCAGGTGTAGGGGCTGTCGTTCTTGAAGAGCATGCGGGTGTCCGGGGTAGCTTCGTGCCAGATCAGCACCTTCAGATTTTCCGGACTGAGCAAGCCAGTGGTGTCTCCATATCGGACAAGGATCCAGTCAGTGGCATATAGGTGGTCTATCACGCTGGCCCCGATCCGCCGTGCTGGTCCAGTCGCCTGTTACCGGGCGCGGTCACGGTTCCAGTGGCTCGGTGCGGCGGTAAACGCCTGCATCTGCCGTAATTTGCTTCACGCGACATTCGAGCAGTCGCAACAAGGAGTCAGGGTCGGCCGAGACTTCCGTCGAGAACCCGGAGTGGACAATCACGGCGGGCATGTTCTCCCGCTTGATTACGTCCGTCACTTTCTGGGAATCGATTCGACGCAGAAAGAGCCATTCGTCCTTGACTGCTGCGTACGCATACGAGTTGAATGGTTGCCCCGCGAGATGCGAGAGATCGACTTGCAGCAGGATGCCTCCGGAGCCATCAGGGAGTCTCGACGCCACGAAGGCAACGCAAAGGTCCCTGTCTGGAGTAGCGCCCTTCGTGGTGGCATGGTAGGTCCCTGTGCCGTCGGGGCCGGTCACCTCAATGGTTTCGTCTGCGGCAACCACATCCACGTCCGGGCGATGGTAGCGCGTCCAGACGCCAGCAAGCGACAGGTCTGACTTGTCGCCGTTCTCAATGATGGGCTTCGCGGTCCAGACGACGCGCTGGCACGAGCAGAAGCCGAGACAGATCAGCCCGAGTGTCATGAGCCATTTGTGCATCGGGGAGCCTCCATTCGAGCCCGGTAACGCGCTATTCACCGGCATTCGCCAGACTCCGGGCCAACGCCCATACCGTCAGGGTGCGGGAAGAACCGAGCTTCGTCAAGGGGGGGCAAGTCATTACTCGAACAGGACTCTGACCGGGTTGATACAATTCCGACAACCTCCGTGCTCGCTCCTCGCTGAAGCACCGCCCACCGTTCCGAGCGCGTGCGTGGGCGGTTCCGGCGGCATGTTCTGTCGGCGCCAACCGTGCCGTTCTCACCTGCTTCTTCGGTGATATGAGGCCGTCCGACTGCCCGCAGGCGTGCATGTTGGGCGTGCGGCCCTCCCCGACCGTTCCCCGCTCCCTTTTCGTCCTTCAAAGGTTTCCGCCTAATACCGACCTGCTCCAAAAGCCTCCGGTGTCAACACTCCTGTTGTCTCAAGCAACTTGCGGTCTTCCTGGCCGTGAAACCATACCTCGACGCGGATTTCCTGTGGAGTCTGGATAGCCTGAAGGCGGCGAGGGTCGTCTAGTTGCATTGCCTTCTCCTGCTCGGTGAGATAGCTGGGGCCAGCAATAGCGCTTCCGGGTATGGTCAATAGAAGTACCAAAGCGCACCCTGATTAAGTGGGAAAGGCCACCTGTGCTGGCCTCGATGGCTTGTTCCGTTGACGTCTGGCCAGATTCATCGCGGATCCAGCGTTTCGTCACATACCATTCGCTACTGGCGCAAAGGTGTTGAAACAGTGCCTCGCGTGCCCGGTCGTCGGCGAAATCGTCGAGAACCACCGTAGGGGAGCAGTCTAGCACGACGGACGGAGTCCCAAATGCATACCAACAGACAGCAACCGCCGCCGAGATGATCAGCATTACCAATACGATTCGTTTCATCGCGTGCCTCGCAGAAGTCGCGGAGGGGATAACCCTTGGCCGAACCGCCTGGCCATTGCCCCATTTTTTGCCGTCAAGTGTAGGGAGTTGACCCGGTCCTTGCCCTTCGTCCACCAGCGCATCCGCGTCGACGTGGACAGCGTTCCACCGGCATGTGAGGCAGTCCGCGACGATCACCGTGCTATGGTATCGCATCTCTCATGGTACCGGCAGTGAAGTTCGACATCATGTCGAGCTGGGCATCCGTGTAGGGGCCGCCGGGAAACAGGGGATTCGTGCTCGCTTCCGCAAAGGCTGCGTCCTCCACGCCCGGGCTGATGATCTGGAAGGAACGCGGATTGACCCATCCGAAGTTGTCGGGGGCGGGCCGAGGCTCCCGACTATCCTTGAAGGGAAACGCACGACAGCCTGGTGGTAGCTGCTGGGCGCAGAGCATGGGTCACACTCCTGTCAGTTAGGCCGGACTCGCCTTCCCACCACCACGGCGCAGGTGGCCGACGACCGGCCAACGCTTGCCGTTGCGACGGAAAAGGAGGGACGGAAACGGTGACGGCCGCCAAGTCAATCCGGGCCAACGCGCATACCATCAGGGTGCGGGAAGAACCAGGCTTCGTCAAGGGGGGGGCGGTAAGTCGTTGCTCGAAGAGACTGCGAGCGGCTTGACGCGATTCCGATAATCCACGGCGATTCCGTGCGTACGCTTCGAGGCCGAACGATAGCAGTAACCCAGGGCCGGTCAAGAACCTACGGTACCTGAATCCGCCCGATCCCGCGCTCGGGCGCATCGCTTGGTTCGCAATGAGTCCTTGGTGGGCCTGCGCAAGCCAGACCCGGGTGGTTTGCACGCCGTGCGCTGGAAACAGGCCCGGCCAAGCGACCGAAGGCCCACCAGGGTCTTGGCTTGCTTGTCGCCACCCTACATGGCCATGAATAATACGAGCGAGAAACGGAAGAGCCTCAATTCTTCTTCTGCACCGCATGCACCACCGCCTGCGGTTGGTTGTTGAGGTCGAGCGCGGCGCGGAGGCGGGTCATGGTTTCGGCGGGCTCGGTTTGCAGCACCCCGGCGAAGGTGATGAAGTGGTTGGTGGGCGGGGACGATTCGATGCCCACGCCGCCGGCGCCGGCACCGGGGGCGACGACGTGGCGGGCGGCAACCTCGGGCGTGCAGAGGCCGAGCGCGAGGCCGGCCGCGTTGAACTTGATGCACCAGTGGGCGGTCGCCTTCACCTGGGCGGGCACGCCGTCGGCCTGTTGGCCGACGGGGCCGGTGGCGCCGGTGGAGAACAGGTACGTGCCGGGCGCAGGACCGTCGGCCGCGAAGTTCGCCGGATTGTCGAAGTCCCAGTACGTACCGGCCGGTTCGCTCAAGATCACCTCCATCCACGACGCGCCGGCGAACAGGCCGATCGTCTTGACCAGGCCCGACGGCTCGCGGCACTCGTAGCGGACCAGGGCCGGCCCGCGGGCGACGCACTCCAGCTCGAACCGCGCGCCGCGCAGCACGTTCATGTCGGCGAACCCGGCCCAGCCGCTCGCGCCGGGCATGGTCAGGTCGCGCCCGCCGAGCGCTTTCAGTTCCCAGCGGTACACGTGTGCCCCTTCCGGGCCCAGCAGCAGCCGCACCCGGTCGTTCTCGATCCACTTCATGCCGTCCGGGCCGTCGGTAGTGGAAACCGCCTGCGGCAGCGCCGGCGGCGGCTCGGGCAGGCCCAGGTACACGAACACGTCGGCCGACGCCTCGCTCGGCACGGGCCCGGGGATCAGGGCAACCAGGCGGCGGCGCGTGGACGGCGAGGGGGCGGCACCATCTCCGCGGCCGCCACGATCGCTCGACTGGTTGAGTTCTTCAGCGGGCGGGACGACCGGGGCGCTTCCGTCTTCAGATTCGGCAGGCAACGCCTTCATCAAGGACGGCACACGGCATGTGCCCGCTGCACCGTCCAATTGAACGGCGATCTCCTGGGGCTCCCGTCCGGGCAGCAGGCAGAACGCGCGGACCGGCCCGGCCGCAAGCTCTTCAGGCA
Source organism: Thermoguttaceae bacterium (assembly GCA_034005525.1). Classification (GTDB taxonomy): domain Bacteria; phylum Planctomycetota; class Planctomycetia; order Pirellulales; family Thermoguttaceae; genus PWXP01. Next base: position 18,143 of record JAVEUP010000136.1, read on the forward strand.
GCGCGACGAGCACCTCGAGCGGCAGCTCGCGGCGCTCGGCCGACCCCGCACGCACGACCATGCCCAGCCGGTGCGTGGCCGCGGGTTCGTGCCACGGGGTTTCGGCGGCCAACGCGGCGTCGAGCACCTGGTACGGCCGGGCCCGGCGCGGGAAGGCTTCGGGCAGGACGAGCCCCAGGTCTTCCGGGCGCGGGATGGTTCGGCCCGCCTCGGCCATCGCGCGGGCATCGGCCAGCTTGCCGGCCATGGCGTCGTACCATTGCACCGCCGCTGCGTAGCGACTCATGGTCCAGTCGAGCGCGTAGGGCTTCGATTCCCGCCGCCAGAGCACCTCGAACTGCCGGCCCAGCGCCTCGTGGGCGTCGCGGTTGGTGCGCACCAGCGATTCGACCCTGGCCACCAGCGGCGCGGCCTCCGCGGGCGGCGGGTCGGCGGCCTGGGTGTAGAGCCGCGCCGCTTCGAGCCCGTCGAGCGCCCGCTGCCCAATCAACTCCATCCGCCGGGCGCCGTGCAGGAACGTATCGAGCAGTTCGGCGTGGTGCGAGGCGCCTGCCCGGCACGCTTCGAGGTCGTCGATGGCCGGGCGGACGATGTCCAACAGCCGGCTTGCCGACTCGACAATGGCGGCCGGGGGCCGCTGGGGCAGGAAGTCGCTGGTCCAGAAGCGGCGGTTGTTCATTCCCTCCATGCCGGCCAGGCGATGGGCCTCGCCCAGTCGCTCGACGCCGCGGCCGAAGCGGTCGCCCGCTTCGCCGAACAGCACGGCGCCCAGCCGCCGATTGAAGTCGGCCGGCGAGGTGGCCGAGCCGTTCCACGCGCACTCGGCGCCCCACGCATAGCCGTGCCAGGAGGGCGCGTTGAGCGATTCGCCGTCGTCTTTCCAGTCGGTGTTGAGCATGCCGGCGGCCCCGTGCTTCACTCCGTCGCGCACGAAGTTGTGGATATTCACCGTAGCCACGCCGAAGTCGGGCAATATGCGGCTCCAGTTGCTCACGCCCGGGCACACGAAGAACTCGTAACCCGATTCGGCGAAGGGGATGATCTGGTGCTCGAAGCTATCGCGGGCGGCGTAGCCCCAAGTGAGCATGACGGTGTCCTTGGGGATTTTCGCAAGGTGGTCGGGGTGTTCGAGGATGATGTCGCCCCACATCATCATCCGTTTGCCATGGTTCTCCTTCAGCAGGCGGTGCACGCGGCGGATGTGCTCTACGTACACCCCGCCCACGCCGATCTTGCCCGCCAGCTCCTTCGACGGGCCCGTGCCCAGCCCGAAAGTCTCGTCGCAGCAAACGTTGAACATGGGAAACGGCAGCAGCGGGCAAACCTCAGAGTACAGGTCGTCGAGCAGTTGATACGACTCGTCCTTGACAGGGCACAGGATGTTGCCCGTTTCCCGCAGGTGGGCGTACCGCTCGTGCTTGAGAATGTGGTGGAAGTGCCCGAACGACTGCTGGTTGCCGAGGACGTCGACGCCCAGCGGCCGGGCGTAGGCCACCAACTCGGCCAACTCCTCGGCGGTGAGCGAGCCGTCCTCCGGGCCGATGGCCGGGTGCTTCCGGAACGCGAACTGGTACTCCATGTAGTAGGTGAAAAGGTTCATCTTGAAATAGGAACCCAGGTCGGCATGAAGCTTGAGCGTTTCGATGAGGGGGCTGGGGCCGCGGGTCACGTCGTCCTGGAACGCCCGCCAGCGGAGCGAGGGCCAGTCGCGAATCGTCAGGCAGGGCAAGCCGCCGTCGCGGCGGTTGGCGCGGAGCAGTTGCCGGAGCGTTTGCGCGGCATAGATCAGCCCGGTCTCGCCCGGTGAGCCCGCCACGATCTCGCGGGGCCGCACCTCGAGGATGTAGTCCTCCCCGGTCGCCTCGGGCCGGAAGTGGAATTCCGGCAGGTCGCCGCCCGGCTCGTCGAGGGAGATGCGGAACATTTTGGCGTCGGTATTGAGCGGGCGAAGTGAGAACTTCGGCGTGCCCGCCTGCTGGAACTCCCGGATCACCATTGGCACCAGCGACTCCTTGGCCGTCTCGGGAAACTCCAGCTTCACCGCGGGCGCCAAGGGGAAGGCGCCCTCGTCCGGGCGAACCTCCTTGGGGAACGGCACCAGCCGCAAGGCGCGGGCGCGCGGGCTCGGGCCATCGAGCGGGCGGAAGTTCACTTCCGCCACGCGCAAGCGAGCAAGGTGGGACTCGAGCCGCAACAGGAAGGCGTCGAACGGCTCCTTTTCGGCCGACCAGAGCACCTCGGCCAGCGCGCAGGCGCGGGGATAGGCCAAGTACTCCCGGTGCGCGGCGTCCTTGATGTATTCGCCCCACAACTGGGCCTGCGCGCCCAGGACGCGAGGCGCCTGTTCGGGCGTGAGTGCCGCGGGCACCGGTTCATACTCGTACACGCGCGCAAGCGGCAGCAACCCGCCGATGGCCAGCGGCTCCGATTCGGCCGGGCCTTGATAATAGTCGAAGTAGGTGTGCGAGGTGGGCGCCATGATGACGTCGTGGCCGGCCTGCGCGGCCGTGATTCCGCCCTTCTCGCCCCGCCAGCTCATCACGACGGCGCCGGGGGCCAGCCCGCCTTCGAGAATCTCGTCCCAGCCGACCAGCCGCCAGCCGTGCTCCACCAGGAAGGCGTCCATCTGCCCGGTGAACCAGGCTTGCAGTTGCTCCTCGTTCTCAAGCCCGAGGTCGCGAATGAGCGCCTGCATTTCCTCGCTGGCCTTCCACTGGTTCTTGATGGCCTCGTCGCCGCCGATGTGGATGTACCGGCTGGGGAACAGGGCCATCACTTCCCGCAGCACGTCCTTGCAGAACTCGATGGTCCGCGGGCGCGGCGCGAGGATATGCTCGCTGATGCCCCACCGCGTCCACACCTGCAAGTCCTGCTGTTTTTCCGGGAACACGCCCAATTCCGGGTAAGCGACGATGGCCGCCTGCGAGTGGCCGGGCATGGAGATCTCCGGCACGATGGTCACGTGCCGCTCGGCCGCGTAACGGACCAGTTCGCGGATATCGTCTTGCGTGTAGAATCCGCCGTGGCGCTGTCCGTCGAACTCGTGCGGCTGCTGCCGGGAGTGTCCGATGAGCGTCTCCTCGCGCCACGCGCCCACTTCGGTCAGCCGGGGGTACTTCTTGATCTCGATCCGCCAGCCCTGGTCGTCGTTCAGATGAATTTGCAGGCGGTTGAACTTGTGCATGGCCATCAGGTCGATGAACCGCTTCACGTCCTCGACCGGGATGAAATGCCGCGCCGGGTCGATCAGCAGCCCGCGCCATGCGAACCGGGGATAGTCGGTTATCTCGACGCATGGCACGGTCCACTCGACGCCCTCGGCGGGCTCGCGGGCGTAAACCGCCGGGGCCAGGGGTTGCCCGCGCCATGCAAAGCGGGGAGAGTCGAAGGGCGCGCGGGCGTAAACCGCCGGGGGCAGGAGCTGCTGCAGCGTCTGGACGCCGTAGAACAAGCCCGCCGGTTCAGCCGCTGCCATGTCGATGCCGTCGGCCTTCACCCGCAGCCGGTAGCCTTCCGAGCCCAGTTCGCGCTGCAATGCGCGATCGACGCGGAGCCGGATGGCGTCGGGCGCGTCGGCAGCACCAGGTTCCAGTTCCAGGCGTCGCCCGAAGGCCGGTTCCAGCGCATCGATCAGCTTCCGTGCCTCGGCAGCCGCTTCGCCCTCAGCGACCACTCGCGTGCGGTCGGAGAAGGCGAACGCTCCTTCCTTCACCTGCATTTCCACAGGCCGCGGGATGATGGCTGGTGCGGCGTACGCGGCCGATGAGAGACAGGCGACGAGGACCGCGGTTGCGCAAACGGCGCGATGTGAATTGGGTGTGTGTTTCAGAGGCATGGTATGCTCCTTGTAGTGGTCAACATGGAGCCGACCTGGTCCGGGTCGCAAAGCGCCTGGAACAACCTTCCCCGATACTGTGCTGAGTAGAACCAGTACACCGCCTCGTCCTTCAGGCCCAAGTCGAACAACCGGATGGCGGCCACGCACATGGCCTCCGGACGCAGCTCGTCCCACTCCGCCTTCATGGCCGCGACCATCTCTTCGATGGTATCGGCGTTCGCGCGGGCAAGATCGTCGCTGTGTTTGCCGACAGCCACCTGCGGACCTTCCGAATTGTAAAACGGCGTGACATAAATTGGCATGCGCTCTTCTTTGCCGCCCGACTGCCCGCAGGAGGTCAGAAGAATTGTCCAGAGGGGCATAAGCAGAAGCCATCCACGACGACAATGTGCAAGCGGCAACATAGCGATCCACGCCCGCACGATTGCCCGATGGCGGCAAATACGAAACACACAACTCCCACCGGCGACGGCGAGCAGGAGAGTGCATGCCGCAAATGACGAAAAGAGACGTCGCATGGGAAGACTCCTCCACGGCCGACAGCGGTGGGGCGCGGGATGGTGACAGTCGGTATGTCCCGTCCCTGAAGCTCCGCTTCGATGACTCGGTGCAAGCTTACGAACAGCGTAAGTCTAAACTGGCGGAAGCGGGGCGTCAAGGACGGCCCCGCGGCGCGTACGGCAAGATTTTCTGGCAGGCTGGAAAGTGCCCTAAAGCAGCGGAATTCGACCAGCGCGGGGCAATGTCTCTCGCTGTTCTACACAGGTCGCGTCCGCC
>JAVEUP010000321.1:0-5290 GCA_034005525.1 Thermoguttaceae bacterium
ATATTGCTGTACATAGTTTTCTGGTAGCGGTCTTCGTTCCCTCGATGGCTGTTCGCGGTCCCGGCCAGTTCCCCGCCAGGGCTACTCCGGAGCAAGCGTGCCGAATTGAATGGAGGGAACGTGGTGGAGAATCTTGTGCTGCAAGTCGGCCGCCTGCGTGTTCCATAGCGACAGGCTTCGGAGCGAAGCGAGCCGCCGGAGCGCGGGCAGGTTGGCAATCCGCTTCGGAATAGTGCGTAGGGTGGGTGGTTCCGGCTGTCCGTGGCCGGCGCATGCATAGTTGCGCCCCGCGGGACGTTCGCGCGGCGGTGCGGTTTGCGCCACGATACAGCCGGGTTCACCCACGCGCGGCACGGTGGACGCCCACATAACATTCCCGCCGGAACCGCCCGCGCATGCACATGGTACGGGGTGTCAGGTGTCAGGACGGAACCGCCCGCGCATGCACATGGTACGGGGTGTCAGGTGTCAGGACGGAACCGCCCGCGCGCGCACACGGTACGGGTGGCGGTGCGCGTGGGTGAACCCAGCCGCTTGCAGTGGGCGACCGTCCGGCGCCGCGCGATATGCGGGCGTCGTGGGCAACCCTTCGACCGGCGCAACATGCGGCCGGAACCACCCACCCTACGCCACTCCATTGTAGCAGGCACACGCCGCTGTGCCGTCTTTTCGAAACAAAGGCTGCCTTCACCTGGAAACGGAAGAGCCGTCGTAGTTCAGTTCCGAGTACGACGCATCGGCCGCCAGTTGCATGAAGACGACGGCCTCTCCCCGCGATCCGCTTGAACGCACCGTCAGGTTGAAGCCCTGCCGCAGCGTGCGAGCACCCAACGAAGAACTCCGGCTTGGTTGGATCGATGGGTCGCGGCATAGGTCCCTGACTTCAACCTAACGGACGGGCATGAACCAAGGAAGGCATCGTTTCACCAAGGATAGAAGCGGGAAAAGAGGACATCCCTGATTACGAATCCGGGATGTTCCCTTTTCCCGTCGTCCGAAACCGAAGTAAAGACTCCCGACCCCTCCCGAGCGATGCAATGATAGATCCCCACCTCCCCCTCTTGCACTATCTCTTTCCGCGCACACGTCGGTATCCGTCACCTCCTTTCGCTAAAAGTCGGAGACTAGGCAAACCCGAGATCTTCGCGTGAACTCACAGTTGCAGTCCTAGCAGATTCTCCCAAAGCCGTCAAGAAGCATTGTGGGTGTCTGTTGTCGCCCTTCACAACCCCCGGGAGCGGGGTAGGTGGTGCCCGAAAACCTTGTCACACATCACACACCGAATGGGCATTGACGGCGGACGCCGTTCATGCGAGAATTAGAGGCGTGGGGTTGTAACCGCAACCCGTGATACCGATGCACACTCTGCCTTGCCTGAATCGTTCGATCCGTCTTTGCGTTTCTGCCTTTCTGGCAGTAGCGGCGGCAACCGCGTTGGTCCGATTCGCCGCAGGCGGCCCCGAGAAGGTAGTCGAGACGGTCTGCTCATCCATCATCGAGTTCGGCGAGCAGGGGCCGGCAGACCCGGGCTCCGGCGTCCACCTGGATTGGCCCGAGCATCCTCTGACGGACGACGTGCCGACGCCCGAGGCATCGCTCGCGGAAGGTTCTTCGCCGGCGATTCCCCATCCGAACAGTTCATCGCCTGGTTTTTCTTCCGGCCGCAAGGTGGGGCTTGGCAATCGTCCTTCGGGACGTCAGCGGCGTCCCGAAACGTCTTCACGGCCGGCTCCCCATCGTTTTTTTCAGATTCTCCTTTGCCGATGGGTCATTTGATTTGCCGGCGCCGGTAAGGGCCTGTCCCTCGGCGCCCTTGGCAGTCTCCATTCGCTTGCCGCTGCGCCTATTGCACCGGCAGCGTGCGCGATCTTCAGTGCCGGCCGGTCGGCTGCGCAGTCCGTGATCGCAAAGCACCACAATGACGTTGCGCTATCTCAGGAGATGATCTATGGAACCGATAAACACGGTTTATTGCAGTCAATGCAAGAAGAACGTTCCGTACCACTACGACCCCGTCAATCACTGGAAGCAACTACTGGTGACTGTCTTCACCCTTGGACTGTGGCTTCCGATGTGGATATCCCTCGCGTTCAGTCCCACCAGATTATGCAATCAATGCGGTGGGCCTATATGGCGCGACGCCTAGCCCGGAAGTCCGCATCGCCGAGGACACGGTCGGCTAAAGGCGCCGTGGCGGAAGGGTGACGTGCGCCGGAGTATGAGCATTCCACACTATTACATTATTCGAGGTACAAACCATGTGTACGCTTATTGGATATTTCTCGCCTGGGCCGATGGAAATGGTGATCGTCGCGGCCATTGCATTGCTCCTCTTTGGCAATCGTTTGCCCAGCGTCATGCGGTCGCTGGGGCGCGGCATTGTCGAGTTCAAGAAGGGCGTGCAAGGCATCGAGGATGAGGTCGAGCATGCATCATCCCAGCCCAAGAAGAAGGTGACCGCCAACCAGGAGTGACCCGAGCCGTGCCGGCGAAACGACGTTCGCAATTCCGGCAACGGAGCGTTGCGGGCGGAAGCGCAAGTCGGCGTGACCACGCCTGAAGCATTCAAGAAGATGGTGAAATGTGTTTCTATTGCTTTATGATCGCCTGTGTTGTCATCGCACTGGTTGGCGTCGTGATCCCAAAGTTGTTTTGGTGGTCCTTCGCCGCCTGCCGTGGTGGCGGAAGGGTCTTTATGTTGCGACAGATGACGTCCATCCCCCGCCGATGGCTTCCGATATTCCTGGCCTGTGCGGCCTGCGTTTCGCCTGCGTATGCTTCCGCTGGAGTGCAGGCGGTGACCGAACCCTCGCCAACGCTCACGCACCGCATGATGGTGCTCATACTCCAGTTGGGCGTGGTGCTGTTCATGGCCCGGCTGGGCGGTCTGGCCTTCGAACGAATGCGGCTTCCGGCCGTATTGGGCGAGCTGTCGGCCGGCTTGATCATCAGCCCTTATCTGTTGGGCGGCATACCCATCCCCGGGTTTCCGCACGGGCTTTTCTTCGTGCCGCACGGGGTGGGCGTGGCCAACATCCCGGTCAGTCCCGAGCTGTACGGCATGGGGACTTTGGCTGCCATCGTCCTGCTGTTTATGGTTGGCCTGGAAACCGACCTGAAGTTGTTCATCCGCTATTCGGTGGCCGGAGCGTTGGTCGGAATCGGCGGGGTCGTTGTTTCTTTTCTCGGAGGAAACCTGCTCACCGTTGCCCTTGCGCCGCAACTGGTCGGCCGTGAATTGCACTTCATGGACCCCCTGTGCCTGATGATGGGCGTGATTTTCACGGCCACGTCGGTTGGCATCTCCTCGCGAATCCTGGCCGAACAGCGTAAACTCGACACGCCGGAAGGCGTCACGATTCTGGCCGGCGCCGTGATCGACGACTTGTTGGGCGTCGTGTGCTTGGCCATCGCCTTGGGCATCATCGCCGCGTCGAGCCATCCGGGGCAGGGCGTACAGTGGTCCACGATCTTACGCATTGCCTTGCAGGCGGTGGTGATTTCGTCCGCGGCAACGGCGCTTGGTTTGATGGCGGCGCATTGGATAAGCGGCTTGCTGAAGCTCTTCCGGCGTCGTACGGTCATCGCCATCATGGCGCTTGGTCTGGCGTTGATCGTGTCGGCACTGTTCGAGGAGGCGGGACTCGCCATGATCGTCGGGGCTTACGTCACCGGCCTCTCGCTTTCCCGAACCGACCTGCGGAACGTCATTGTCGAGCGGCTCTACGTCCTCCAGGTCATGCTCGTGCCCATCTTCTTCGTCGTGATGGGCATGCTCGTCGACGTGCGGCAACTCCTGACGCCAAGTATCGCGCTGCTTGGATTGGTGTTCTTCACCGCTGCCGTATTGACCAAATTGATTGGCTGCGGCGTGCCGCCGTTGCTGTCGGGATTCAATCTTCGCGGCGGGTTGCGGATTGGCGTGGGCATGGTGCCGCGTGGCGAGATTGCGTTGCTGATGGCCGGGATGGCCATGGCAAGTGGCGTTCTGACGCAAGAAATCCTCAGTATCGTCGTGGCCGTGACACTGTTGACTTCCGTTGTGTCGCCCCCGCTGATGATCCTGGTCTTCCGCGGCTCGGAGCTGGGGGTCCGCAAGCCGCCGCCGCCGAGCGAGGATCGGCAGATTACCTTTCATTTCCCTTCGAATGCCGTCGTTTCGATGCTGGTGGACAAGTTGGCCGCGGCGTTCACGTCGGAGGGTTTCTACGTCCATCCCATCGATCGCGACGAAGGACTGTACCAGTTGTGCAAGCGAGACATGCTGATCGGCCTGCGCGGCAGCGGTAATGAGGTCGCTTTCACGTGTCAGCAGCGCGAAATCGTCTTCGTCCATACGGCCATGGTTGAAGTTGTGGCTGCGGTGGAACAAACAATCCGCGAATTGCGCAAGCCGTTGGACACGAAGGAAATCCAACGCGGTATCCAACTGGCTTCGGCGGAACGCGGGCCGGAATCATCGGCAGAGGTGTCGCTGCGTGGATACCTGCAATTGGAGACCTTGTGCCCGCGGTTGAAAGCGGATACGCGGGAGGGCGTGATCCGGGAGTTGCTGGACCGGATTGCGGAGACCGGCGAGCTGACGGATCCAGCCGCCGCTTTCGACGCCATTTTGGAACGCGAGCGGAGCCTTTCGACCGGGTTGGAACACGGCATCGCCATTCCGCACGCCCGGACTGCCGCCGTTTCCCGGCTGGTTTGCGCCGTCGGGCTGAAGCCGGAGGGCGTCGACTTCACGTCCATCGACGGCCACCCCACGCACATCATCGTGCTGACGCTTTCGCCGCTGGCCGCCAGCGTTCCCTACCTCCAGTTCATCTCCATGGTGAGCAAGGTGCTCAACGATCAGGGGCGGGCCGCCCTCTCCGCCTGCGATTCACCCGAGGAGATGTACGCCGTTCTGACCGACGCTGGATACTCACGCAAGCAGTACCCGTCCGACGGAACACGTCTTGCGTGGCGCCAAAATCTCCAAAATGAGCAAAATCTGGACACCCATATTATCTCCTCCTTGCCTGAACGTGTTAACTGAGGCGTTGATGCATGGGCTTCCGCCAATGAGACACCGATGGAAAGTCGGAAAGGGCGATGATGCAGGCGATCGGCGCGCGGAGGGAGCGGAAAGAGAGGTGAGAACGGAGGGTGTTTGGCAGATTGAAAGACGTCAGCCGAAGGCGGCGCGGCTGTGGACTGCATTACGCATCCCGACTCAGGCTCACCCCAGGGCGGTGTGATTTCACCGATCCTCGCGAATCTGTTCCTGCACCATGTGCTGGACGAATGGTTCGCA
>JAVEUP010000013.1:0-74237 GCA_034005525.1 Thermoguttaceae bacterium
TTTGGGCAGAAGGCCAAAGAGGCGCTCGGTGGCTTGGCCGCCAATGCGCAGGCCGCAGCCCGACTCGCAGCCAAGCAAGCGGAGCGGGCGAAGCTCGCGAACGTGACGCTTCCGCGCGCCTACCGTGAGCTTGGAGAGGCCATTCACGCCACTGGCCGCTACCGCGACCAGTTCCCCGATGAATTCGGTAAGGCAGATGAACTCAAAGGAAGGATCGAGGCGCTTCGGCAGGCTTCTCCCGAGACGGATGGGGCGTCGAAGAGCTTCACCGACCGAGCGAAAGACGCAGCGGGCAAGGCAAGGGATGCTGCTCTGGCCAAGAAGTTGGACGGCGACCTGAACTCCGCATGGCGGAGACTGGGACAGGCTGCGTTTGCGAAGCTTGGCGCGGACAGTGGTTCTCCTGACCTGGTTGGTCCCATTGAAGAATGTCGGCAGCGATTGGCGACTCTCGACGCGGAGATTCAGGCAATCGACGGCGCGGCCAGCGGCGTTCTTACCCCGAGGCGGCTTCTGGTTGGGGCAGGAGCTTGCATCGTTGTCGTATTGGCGTTCGGAGCATGGGCGATGTTCGGTGGGGTTGGCTCAGAGCATCGACGGGAGGCTGCGAGCCGCCTCGCACGTTGGGAAGCCTTGGTGGTCGAACCAGACGATGAGCTGATGAGGGGCGTGTTGAACGAGCTTCGTCGGGAAGTTCGTGCCGCGCGCTATATGCGAGGCCCACGGGGTGTACGGCTTGAGGTGCGTAAGGAACCATATTTGCGTGAGCAAGCGGGCATTGGAACTGCCGAGAGGACCGGGTTCTTGGACAGCGATGGTGAATTCATCCTTCACGGTCAGTCGATTATGCTAACCAGTCGGGGAAGGCTGCGTGCGGTTGAGAGCTATCTCGATGGTAAACAAGTCGGGCGTGCAGTGTACTGGATACCCGGTGGACCTCTCCTCCGAACAACCATGTCCGTCGGCGGCACATTGGAGGGCGAAGAGATCATATGGTACCCTACCGGGCGACTGCATAGGCGTCGCTTCTACAAGGCCGGGAGGCTGCACGGCATTGCCAAATGCTGGGATAAGGAAGGACGCCTGCAAGTAACGAGCACGTATGTCAATGGTGAACTGGACGGCGTCACCACGTATTGCCTTACCGCTAAACAAGGCCAGCCGACCTATGATCTACTGTTTCGTGAAGGGCGCCTCGTTCGACCAAGCCGGTCGGAATTCATCGCCGCAATCTACATGCTTAACAACCTTACGAACGTGTCGTCGCCAACAGGCGTGTTCGAGCTGCGAATGAAATGCGAAACCATATTCGATGTATTTGGACGGCCAAGCAACATTCGGCCCACGTTCGATAGCCACAGCCGTAGATGGTGGGATTACGAATGCCGAGATGGAGTGCTGAGCTTTCGAGCAGTCACAGCTCTTTGGGGGATTGTCATTATAGAATGCCCGGTGCTATAAGGATAATGCAAGCAGCCCTAATCCATTTCCAGCGGCTCACCTCACTCCCGAAACAGAAACCAGATCAGCCCCTTGAAGGCCAGGAACAGGCCCGCTCCCAGCACCAGGCCGAGCAGGAACGGGACTGCCGCGATGACCCAGGGGAGCGCGAGCAGAACGCCGACCGCTACGCGGATCTTGGTATCACTGTCCATGAATGTCACCTATACGACTACGGGCTTAGCCGCCCCGTTTCCCAGTAGGAGTCCCAAATGGAAAACCCACCTGGTATGGGGCTGGAACAGGGGGGTAGGAGTCCCAGCCCCGAGGTTTTCCAAAAGAGTTTCTCGGTTTCGCGAAATACAACGAGATCCTGCACGAACGCCCCGGCCCGACCGCGATTGCGGTCGGGCCAACCCTATTCCTGCAAGTATCGCAACCAGTTCGCTCGTGAAGCAACATGCCCGGCGTTGCCATGTGCGACAAGCACTACGGCACGTGGCTTGTCAGCGGGGCAATACCACCCATGCAGTTTCGTTCCGTCTTCAGCGGTGAAGAAGACGTCTTGGAATTGTAGGCCCGCGGGGTCCCAGTCGCCATTCGGGAACTTCGATGGAAAGAAGAGCAGCAGTTCGTCGATTGATGGGGCCTTCGCCTCGCTTGCTGGATCAGACTCCGTTGATTCCTGTGCGAAGCACCGAAGTGCCAGGGCACCTGCGAGAAGGGCGAGAACGAGAGGAACCATCGTCCGATGCATCACGAAACGCTTTCCGATTTGGACCAACGAAGGGCGAAAATCATGGTTTTGGCGCGCTAGCGACAAATACCATGCATTTGCTTGTTAGCCAATACTTCTGTTTTCAATCTCATGGAATCTTTCAATATCAGGTTTTGGCAGATCAGGTTTTGTCTCACCTGGTGTTCCCGAACCGTGTTGCGCACGCGACCTAAAACTCCATGTACCACTGCCCATCCACACGCCGCCATTTCAGCGGCTGAATCGACTTCCAGGTATCGCCTGCCCGAAGGCTCAGCCCAACCGTAGCCGTGGCGGCATCGTCGGCAACCGTGATCTGCTCGATCCGAACCCGATCGCGGGTGATGCTGCCCAGCTTCACGAACGCCCCCAGCATGCGATAGGCCATTTGGGTGCCATCTGTTCCCTTTTGCCGGACGAACTCCGGATCGGTCAATTCGACGCAAGCTTCGTAGTTTTCGTCGATCAGATGGCCGATCAGCAACTCGGCACGCTGACGGATTGTCTCCTCGTGCGGCGGCCCGCAGCCGGCGGCAAAAAGCAACACGATTAGCGGAGCAAAGCTACTGGGTTTCATCGTTGGCTTCCCTGGGGTCTGCGGAAACACCGGAGAACCGCCGTGCGGTCATGCGGTTCTGAGCGCGCCCTTACCCCCTGAGCTTACCGTCTGGGACACTCTGCAACAAGCGCCCCGGCCGGTTCCACGACTGGCCCGCTACCGCGCTGCACCCTTCAGCCCCTCGTACTGCACTGGTTGGTACTTCCCGGAGCACATCTGATATCTCCTTAAGGCGGCGCCTTGGCGCGCCGAGACAGATGGCTCGCCGTCGGCGCCGCGGGCAAATCGGTCGAGGAGGCCAGCCGCGAGATCGTTGCCCCCCTGTCGCCGCTTTTCGGCTGAGTATAATATTGCCGACGCGGCCGCTGTGCGGCGCCTTGGGGAGCGACAGGTGGAAGGGCGGATATGCCGTTGAGCGAAAGTTACATCGTAGAGAAGCTGATTCCGGCGCTGGATTCGTTGCGCGACGGCGCCCGGGCGATCGAGCGCAGACAGTCGATCGCAATTGGGGCCGCCCCGGCGTCCCATCGGGACAGCGCGCGGAATCTCTTGCATTACCTGGCGCTGCGGCAGCGCGATATCAGCGAATTGCAGCGCGATCTGGCCGTGTTGGGGCTGAGCCGGCTGGGCCGTGCCGAGGCGAACGTGATGGCAAGCCTGGAGGCGGTGTCCTACGCCCTGCACCGGCTGGCCGGCTGCGCCCCGCCGGCTCGCGAAACGACTTCGAACGGGCGCATGTGTTGGCGACGGTCTGCGTCATTTCGCACCTTCCGCCGGGCCACTGCCCGTAATGCCCTCTCAGCCTCATAGTCAGCGGTCGCTGGTATCGAGAATAACTTAAGCTGCATTGCGTAGCTTCCCAAATTTCGCTGGGGCTTTGCCCCAGGCCCCAGGAGCACCTGGTCCCTTGCTCGGTGAGCCGAGGCTTGCCCAGCTACGGCCCGGCTCCGCTCCGCTGCGCCGCGGGCCTGCGCCCGGGCCGCGTTACGGCTCTGCTTGACTTGTTACTTGCTGGACTCGTCCGCCGGAACTAGGGCCAGCCGGAAGCCCAGGGCGTAGTGCCGGTAGTCCGGCGTGAACGCGCCGCGGTGCGCCGACCGGAGGTTCTCGGCGAAGCTCTCCCAGCTACCGCCGCGGGCCACGCGGATCGAGCCATTCGTAGGACCCTGAGGATCTTCCACCGGTGAGTTCACGTAGTAGTCGAACCAGTCGGCACACCACTCCCATACGTTCCCGTGCATATCGTAAAGCCCCCAGGGGTTCGGCTTCTTCTGGCCTACAAGGTCCACGCAGTTGCCGTTGCCAAATAACCTGCCCCACGATGCGTAATCACTCAGCCGTGAGCCGTCGTCCCCAAAATGGTACGCCGTGGTCGTCCCCGCTCGGCACGCCCATTCCCACTCCGCCTCCGTCGGTAATCGATATTCCTTCCCCTCCTTCGCCGAAAGTTTCCTGCAAAACGCCACCGCGTCCTCCCAGCTCACATGCGTCGCCGCATACTCACTACCCTCCTTCATGTAGTATATGTCCGACCAGGGACGCGTGCCCATCACCCGCTCCCACTGCCCCTGCGTTACCTCGCAGTTTCCCAAGTAAAACGGCTTCGTGAGCCGTACTCGGTGCTGTGGATGCTCGTCCTCGAAGTACCCCGCCTTGATCTCGAACTCCGCGGCAAGGGCTTCGGGAGACTTGCCGCTGCCCATCATGAACTCGCCCGCCGGGATCAGAACCAGTTTCATGCCAATCGAGTTGGTTATGTCGACCGGTACCGCCGCCGCCTTGGTGGCCTCGTGCTGTGCCGGACTCAAGCCGGCCGTGTCCCCTTCGCCCGGCGCTTCCGCGCCTTCGGCCACTCCAAGCGGCGCCGCGTCTAGAGGAGCTGTGGCAGGATCGGCATCGGCCCGTTCAGCCGAAGGGCCGCAACCGGCAACCGATGCCGTCATTACAGTCGCGAGACACAACGTCACCCAAGTCTTGATGTTCATGCGGCACCTGCCTTTCGGTTGCCAGATCGTCGGGAACACCTCGGGGCCGCCCGCGGTGGACAGTCCACTTACCCCCTGAGTCTACCTTTCAAGGCATCCTGCGAGAATCCGCCCCCAGCCCGTCGCCGGAGCCTGTTTCTGTTTTCGTCTCCCCACATCTCTCCAACATCAAGGAGCAAACCCATGCCCAAGCGTTATTTCGAGTTCGTCAACGGTAAGTCGGCCAAGTTCTGGGAGATTGGCAGTCGAGGCAACGACGTGATGGTCCGTTTCGGCCGGATCGGCACCAACGGCCAAACCCAGGTCAAGAGCTTCCCGGATAGCACCGCGGCTGAGCGTCGCGTTGAGAAACTCGTGACCCAGAAGATGGCGAAGGGGTACGAACTGGTGGCGGGTTGAGCCGACCGTAGATCTTCATGCACTTCTCACACCAAGCCTTCCATTCCCCGGAGTCCCCCATGCCCGAAATGCAAGTTGTCATCAACGTCCACGGCGGCCTGGTCCAGGAGGTGTTCGCCTCGGGACCGCTGGCCGAACTGGTGGTGGTCGACTGGGACGTCGCGCCCGGCGACCACCAGGCGGTCGAAGTCCAGATGGGCCAGCGTCATCTGCGGGCTAGTGTGCAGCATCCGATGGTTCAACCGATCGGGCACTTGGCCGGGAGCGACGTCGAGGCCGTGATCGACGCCGCCTACGAGCGGCAGCAGACCGAGTGTTTTCCTGCGTAGCCGCCTGGCCCACCCGTGTTTCTCGAATCTATCGTATTCACCCCTCCCTGTTTGAAGAGGATTCTCGCCATGAGTACCAGCTTACTTGAACAACCGGCCGTCCAGGCCGCCACCGGGTTCGCCACCTCGCACGCCGAGCGGCTGCGGGCTACCACGATGGCCATGCGGCTGTCGTTCACGTGGTTCGGCACGCGCAAGACCTTGAGTGCCGATCAGAAAGACCAGGCCGCGGAGAGCTTTGGAGCCGAAGGAAGTTTTCTTTCGGCCGGCAAGAAGCTGATCGACGTGAAGCACCCGGCGTTCAAGGCGGTCTCATCGGTGAAGAACAAGGCCGTCCGGTATTTCCGGAAAGTGAGCCTGCCGTACCCGGAGGCCGGCATCCGGCTCATCCGCCGCAACCGGCTCGACGAGGTCAACCGGCAGATGGAGGCGTTCCGGGGTGACCTCGGCGATGCCGTCTACCATCTCGATCGTGCCTACGCACACCTGAAAATCCTGGCCCGCAATCGGCTGGGCACGCTCTACAGTGAGGGCGACTATCCGCCGTCGCTAAGGGGCTTGTTCGGCATCGCAGATCTCGCAGGGAGAACGCGAGCGGGGTATCCTCCGCGCGATCCGCTACGGCACGACTCTGGATCAAGAGCGATCGCCGCGCCATACGATGATCTGGAGCCGTCTCAAGCGGCCCGAAACACTGACGTCCGTCTTGGACGGGAATGCGAACGTCATCCCTGTCGTCTTCGATTACGACGCGAAGCCTGTTCGGGTAGCCGACGACATATACTGCAAGGGAGTCAACCTTGGAATCACACCGGGCCATGGTCTTCGAGCGGCTTTGGGAACAGGCTCGTGTCCTCCGGCCTCGGGCTGTCCCCTGTGCCCTGCCCCAGTTGCGATCGCGAAGTTGACGCGCCGGATGCCGCAACACTATACTGCCCATATCCGGCCCGTAGGCGCGGGGACGGCCTCATTGTCGCGGCCGGAGTGGTTGTTCCTTTGGGCAAATCCCTCGATCTGCCGCGAAAACCAGGGCAGTCCCCTGTGAACGATTACGGCAGGCGTCCAACCTTCCAGGAGTTACTGCCATGATGTTCAGTCGTCGTCGGTTTCTGGCGCAGTCGGCCGCTGCGATTGCGGCCGTTTCGGGGCGGTCGCGCGCGGCGGAGTCGAACAGCGACCGGCCGCGGGTCGGATGCGTGGGCGTGGGAGGGCGGGGGAGCGGCATTTCGCGGCAGGCGGCGCAGTTCGGTGATATCGTGGCCGTGTGCGACGCCGACCTCAACCGGGCCGAGGCCGCCCGGGCCGGCTTCGCGCCCAACGCCGACGTCTATCAGGACTACCGCCGCCTGCTCGACCGCAACGACGTCGACGTCATCATCAACGGCACGCCCGACCACTGGCACACGGCCGTCAACGTGGCCGCCTGCCGGGCAGGCAAGGACGTATACACCGAAAAGCCGGTCACGCTCACCATCGACGAGGGCAAGGTGCTCCGGCGCGTGGTCGAGGAAACCGGCCGCATCGTGCAGGTGGGCAACCAGCAGCGGAGCGAACGGCAGTTCCAAACCGCCGTCGAACTGGTGCGCAACGGGCGCATCGGGCCGCTGCGGCAGGTCTGGGTGGCGCTGCCGTACTATTCGGCCGCGGGCGGGCCGTTCGCCCCGGAGCCGGTTCCCGCCGGGCTCGACTGGGACCTGTACCAGGGCCAAGCGCCGGAACGCGACTACACCCCCACGCGCACCCACTTCAACTTCCGCTGGTGGTACGAGTACGCCGGCGGAATCGCCACCGACTGGGGCAACCACCACGTCGATATCGCCCAGTGGGGCATGGGCTGCGACGAAAGCGGTCCGGAATCGGTCGACGCCCGCGGTCTGTTCCCCAACCCCGAAGGACCCGGGTATTACAACACGGCCGACCGGTTCTTCGCCCGCATCGGATACCCGAGCGGGGTGGAACTGCTGTTCTTCGTCGCCCCGAACGACGTGATGCGAGGCGGCCCGCCGGTCGCGCAGGAGGCTATCGACCGGCTCTTCGGCGACGACGCACCGGAGGAGATCAAGACGTTCGCGCGCAACGGCATCATGTTCATCGGCGAGACGGGGCGGGTCTTCGTGAATCGGGGCGGGTTGTACGGCAAGCCGGCCGAGGAATTGGCGGAGCATCCGTTGCCGTCCGACGCATGGCGCGTGCGGCCGAGCGCGAACCACATGGGCAACTTCTTCGAGTGCATCAAGACCCGCGAGGAGCCCGTCTCATCGGTTCGAATCCAGCACCGCACCATCACCATCTGCCACCTGACGAACATTTCGCTTCGCCTCGGCCGCCCCGTTCGCTGGGACCCCGCGACCGAGCAGATCGTCGGCGACCCCGAGGCCGGCGACTGGCTGCGGCGCGAGCAGCGCACGCCGTACGTTGTGGACGCGTGAAGGAAGCGTCGGAAACTTCCAGCACTGGTGGGACCTCGACATCGCCCCGGAGAACGGGATGTCCTACGAACCCGTTACTGGAACGAAAAGGGTGAAGAGGTGACCGTGGGGCTAGACGGTTCGAACGCCAAGGTGATTGTGGGCGCGTCGATGAAGCCCCAGTTTCCGTACCGCACGGCATAGACGCCCTCCATCGTGTTGTGCACGATCGACCGGCGTGGGCCGGGCGCCGTCCTTCCAGACGGGGCACCCCGCCTTGACAACAACGCCGACCTGGGCGAAAATACTTGGTAAGTGGGATTTGGTAATACTTTCTTCCCCCTTTTCGAGGAGTCGATTCATGTTCTCTCGTTCTAAGGCTCATCGCGGATTCACTCTTGTCGAGTTGCTGGTTGTCATCGCCATCATCGGTATCTTGATCGCGCTGCTTCTGCCGGCAGTGCAGGCGGCTCGCGAAGCGGCCCGTCGCATGCAGTGCTCCAACAATTTGAAACAGATGGGGTTAGCGCTGCACAACTACCACTCGGCTCTCAGGTGCTTTCCCCCCGGATTTGTGGTCCACCCCAGTGGCGCCACATCGGAGACGAGGGGCTGGGGTTGGGGGGTGTTCATTCTGCCGTACGTTGAGCAGGAAGCTCTGTATAATGCGTTGGACCCCACCCGCTTACGCATCGACCAAGTCGAGGGTGGAACGTACCCCGCTTTGGGGTCGCCTCTGACGCAGACGGCCCTGCCAATGTACCGGTGTCCCTCCGACAGGGGGAAACCGATAAATGAGCACCGGGGAAACCACGGTACATCGAATTACTCCGGCGTTTTCGGCAATGGGACGCCTGCCGGAAGGGATCCCAGCGGCGCCACTTACGGGAACGCGTTTTCGTCCGGCCATGACTGGCGGCAGGGAAACGGCAGCCTCTCGGCGAACAGTTGCGTTCGCGTGGAAGACATGGGAGACGGAACCAGCAACGTCGTGGTGATTGGTGAGCGGGCTTATGGCAGAATCGGGGGTGTTTCGTACAACGGCGCCATTTGGGTCGGCAAGTGGGAACACGAGAAGCACGCATCGACGATTCGTGGGATTCGAAATACCGATGACGACTCGCTGTTCGGCACCAACTCGTTCGCCTACAGCAGTCAGCACCCGGGTGGTGTGCATTTCGTGCTAGGCGACGGGTCGGTGCGGTTCATCTCCGCCACCGCGGATAGGATCGTCATGGCCATGGCGGCCGACCGGGACAGCCGGTCGCATTGGAGTGCCGACTACCGCGTTCCCTACGCGGTTCCCTAGCGTTGCATTCCGGGGTAACGCGCAGCTAGAATATCTCTGCCGCGCGACAATCGGATTTGCCCGCTGACGGGCAAACCGGTAGTGGCGTCTTTGGCGCACTGTATTTGGAGCATCGCTGCTTCCCTAGTTTTGCAAGGAGACGAAGTGTGAAAAAGCTGTTCGTTGTCTCAGTTTTGGTTCTCGGCCTCTTCACTTGCGTTGCGGGCTGCGGTTGCAGTTCGTCGCAACCAGACCCGCCGCCTGCGATATCTGAGCCTGACGATGCCTCCCCGAGCGACGTCGCCTGAAACCGTGTCCGTTCACAGGGAACTGTCGCAATTCCGGTGGCACAACGGGTGATTTGCCCAATCGGCCAACCGGTCTGCGCGAGAATCGGACTGCCCCCTGGCATGCAGCGGCAAAGACTGCCTGCGCCGTCACCCCGTGAATGGCTTCCCTGAGATTACTGAAAGTACTGCATGGAGATACTCGCACGACGCTTTGACACTGGTGCACCAGTCAGGGTGGCACTGGCCGAAGGCTGTATTGCCCGCATGGAAGCGATTCCGGAAGTGGAATGCCCGAAATCCTTCCCGTGGATTGCCCCGGGCCTGATCGATTTGCAGGTGAACGGCTACGGGGGGCAGGAGTTCTCGTCTGACGATTTGACGGTCGAGCGGGTTGCGGGCATCGTGGCTGCCATGGACGCGTTCGGGGTTACGCAGTTCTGCCCGACCATTACGACTCAAAGCGCTTCATGCATGATGCATGCACTTGCGACACTGCATCGCGCGTGCAAGGAGATGCCGCGGCTGGCCCGCCGCATGCCGGGATTTCACGTGGAAGGGCCGTACTTGACCGCTCAAGAGGGGGCCCGAGGTGCGCATCCGCTCAAGCACGTGCGCCCGCCCGATTTCGATGAGTTCCAAAGGTTCCAGGAAGCGGCCGGAGGGCGGATTCGCATCCTGACCATGTCGGTCGAGTACGAAGGCTCGGTCGATTTCGTCCGCCGCGTGTCCGCGACTGGTGTCGTGGTTTCGATCGGCCATACTGCGGCAACGCCCGAGCAAATTGTGGCCGCTGTCGACGCCGGCGCTCGCATGGCAACGCACTTGGGAAACGGCTCACATGTGACCCAGCATCGCCACCGGAGTTACGTCTGGCCGCAACTAGCCGACGATCGCCTCACGGCTGGCCTGATTTGCGACGGTTTTCATTTGCCGCCCTACGTGGTGAAGGTCTTCGTGCGAGCGATGGGTGTCGACCGGTGCGTGCTGGTGAGCGACCTGTCGGGGCTCGCCGGACTGCCGCCCGGCCGGTACCAGACGAACCTGTGCGATCTTGAGATACTGGACAGCGGCATGCTGGTCATTGCCGGACAGCGCGAAGCCCTGGCCGGGGCCGGGCTGCCCATCGGCGTCGGGGTTGCGAACGTGATGGATTTCGCAGGGATGACCCTCGCCGAAGCCATCGCCATGGCCACGGTCAACCCCGCCCGCGTTCTCAAGCTGCGGCCGCCGCGGCTCGAAGCGGGCGAGCCGGCCGACCTGGTACTTTTCGACCTCGACGGCGGGTTCCGCGTACGCGGCGTTTTTGTGGCGGGAGAACCCTTAGATTTGGGGGTGCAATCCGATTCGAGTTAAACACGTTGGAACCGGATTCCTTCCGGTTGCACGGCGGCCCGGCGAAGCATGGTTTGACTCTGGCGAGTATACTGACGGGAATAGGCGGCCATTCCCTGGCCGAATTGAATGGGGATAATGGGTCGGTCAGGCAGATCGGCTCCCCCGCGCCGGATGATACGGAGCGTCCGGTAGCCCGGATTATTCACGTAGGGACAAGGTCGCGTAAGTCCTTGGTGGGCCTGCGCAAGCCATGCCCGACATGGTTTGCACGCCGTGCGCTGGAAGCAGGCCCGGCCAAGCGACCGAAGGTCCACCAGGGTCTTGGCTTGCTGGTCACCACCCTACATCGTCATGAATAATCCGGGCTAGAACGCGTTTTCGGCAAGGTTGCCCGTCGTCGCGAACCGCTTGAGGGACGCAGCTATGAAGGACCAGGAACCATCACCGCCTGCAGGAGCGATCCCACCGGGTTGCGGGTTTCCGCCGTCTCCGTCCAGTTTCGCGTCGGATCGTCCGGGTGAGATGGCTGTGCCGCCCCCGCCTTGGGTTCGTTTGACGCAGTCGCCGATGGCCACGAGTGGAACGGGACCTGGTGGTCCACCGGTGTCTACCCCCGAAGAGTCGGTGCCGTCCTTCGGCCGTACGGAACCCACTCCTCCGCCGGGTTGCGAGCGGGGACTTTTCGGCGACCAGGCGGCGAGTTTGCCGCCCTGGATTCGGGCCGCGATGGCAACATCCAATGCATCCGGTGCGCCGCCTTCGATAGAGAGCATGGCGTTGTCCCCGCCCCCGCCGCCGCCAGTTCCAGGCGCGGTCGTGCCACTGGGGCCGGCAAACGGATGGCCGCAGGAAGTCCCCGTGGCGCCGCCTGCGGATCCGCCGGCTGCGGGCGCATTGCCCTGGCAAGTGCAGCCGGTTGAGGCGTCCCTGGTCGCGAGCCAGGAAGCGGCCGTCGTGCCCGGTATCGAACCGGCACCAGGCGCAACGGAGTTCACTGGGCTACGTGTGCTCGAGGCCCAACCCACCTACGCTGAACAGGAAGAGCCTTCGCTGCATTCACGGAGCTTCGTGCGCACCTCGGTCGCCTTTCTTTCCTCGGCGGTGTTCCATCTTGCGGTCATGATCCTGCTGGCGCTGTGGATGGTGCCCATTGCCAATGAAGCCGGGCTGGTTTTGGTGATCGATCCGCCGGACGAGAGCTTACACACGTTGCGGCTTGAAGACGAATTGCTGCCGAGCACCGAGGTTGTGTGGGGTGACTCGGCCGCGTTGCTGTTGGGGACTGCGGCCGAGGAGGCGTTTGCGAGCATCCGTCTGGCCGCTCTGACGCCTGAGATTACCATCAGCCCGCGCGCGGCGCTGCACGATTCGTTCCGGTATGCAACGGACGGCGACATGCTGGCCGAACGCGGGGGAGCGACGGGACTTCCTCGAGTGGCCGTCGATGACTATCGCCAAGCCCTGGACCACATTACCCAAGAACTCCTTCGCCTGCTTGCCAAACAGAAGGTACTCGTCATCTGGTGCTTCGACGAGTCGGAGAGCATGAAGGACGATCAGGTCGAAATTGCCGCCCGGATCGACCGAGTGTACGCGGAGCTTGGCATGACCGACGCGGCCGGGGGCGACGCGCTGACCACCGGCGTGACCAGTTTCGGGCTGGGGTTCACTGTGCATACGGCCACTCCGACCAGCGATCTGGACGAAATACGCGCCGCCATCGAGGCCGTGCCGGTATGCCCCTCCGGCGAGGAAATGATGTGCAACGCGATTGTCCAGTCGATCAATACCTTCCGCACCCACGCCAGGCAGCAGAGTCGGCAGATGGCGTTGATTCTCGTCAGCGATGAATCGGGCAACCGCGAGGAGATCGACCAGTACCTTGAGCCGACAGTCAGGCACGCGCAGGCGGCGCGGTGCAAGGTCTACGTGCTTGGGCGGGAAGCCGCGTTTGGGCAGGATCTGGCTCACGTACGCTGGGTCCATCCGCAGACGGGTCAGACTCACTGGCTGCCGATCGACCGCGGCCCTGAGACGGCTGTGGTCGAGCAGATTCAGACCGAGGGTTTCGGTGAACGCGAGGACGCCCATCCCAGCGGTTTCGGACCGTATGCACAGTCGCGACTGGCGTGGGAGACCGGCGGCAAGTTCTTCATGCTGCCCACCCCGGAATCGGACCTCGCCTGGAGCGGCGACCACCGTTATTCGCTCCGGGTACTCGATGCTTATCAGCCGGACTTGCGGGCCCGGCAGGACGTGCTGGGCGAGATTGGTCAACGCCCGCTGCGGCAATTGATCCTGCAAGTGGGCCACGACTTGGACCCGGGGCGTGACGACTCGGCGGAACTGATGCGAATCCGGGAGGAGTTCTCCGCGAATCCCGCCGAAACGAAACGCCAACTCGAAGCTGCCCGAAACCGAGCGATTCGCTACTACTCGGGGCTCCAGCGGGCTGTCTCCATGCTGGATGGAGTTCGGGTTCGCGCGATGCGCGAGGAGGAGCCTTCTCCGCGATGGAAGGCGAATTACGACCTGATGCGTGCGCAAGTATTGGCTTATGCGGCGCGTGTTTACGTGTACGGGGCCGCCCTTGAGGAGGCCATTGGCCGGGTCGATCAGACGCCGCCGGTGCGCGGCAACGAGCACCTCGTGCGATGGCGCGTCCAATACCGCCAGGGCGTGCCGATCGACCAGAAGGCCATCGACATGATGACGCGCGCACGGGAGTACTATCTTGACGTCATCGAGAATCACCGGGGCACGCCGTGGGCGGCCCGCGCCGAATGGGAATTGAAATGCTTCTTCGACTACCCCGGCATCGACGCCGCGGCTCACCAGGTTGCTCTGGCCAACATCGCACCCGGCACGGGCAGCGGCGCCGGGCAACAGCACGCTGCCGCGGCCAACCCGGACGTCAGTGCCGGCCCCGGCCCGGGTGCGGGAGCAGGTGGCGGCGGAGGAGGAGGTGGCGGCGGTGGCGGACTCGGACTGATGCGCGGCATGGAACTGGTGCCCGAGTATCGGGTGCCGCCCCCGGTGCGGCCGCTTCAGCAAGGCGCGGGTGGTCCACCCGCGGCCCCGCGGCCCCAACCGCCCGCGGAGCCGCGCGTTCCTGTTCCAAAGCTCTAGTTCAGTTGTACGCGCTGCGTGGCGGCGATGGCCGGCGCTTTGGGCCTTCGGCATCGGCCGGTGGAGCCTGCGGCGCCGGCTTCGGCGCGCCGGGCGATTCGGGTGGTGCGCCCAGGTAGGCAACGTCTACGAAGTATGCCCCGCGCTGTGTACCGTCCGGCTCGAAAAGCCATGTTTGAAGCCTCGTTTTTCCCGCAGGCAGGTCAAGTTCGACCGGCACGCTCACCGATCCGGGCGGAACTCGTACCGTGGCGATCCGTTCACCCACTTGCACCCGCGCGGAGGCTGCCGGCAGTACGAACTTCGCCGCGGCGGGTCGTTCGCGCAAGGTAATCCGATACCGGCCGGGGCGAACCACCTCAATTGCCCAGAACCCGTTGGCGACCGCGCGCTGTGCAATATGGCCTTGGTGCCAGGGGACGAGCGGGCCGTGCCAGTCATGGCAGGTGAGCGTCGTCGGGTCTTGCGGGGGAGCGCCCATGGCAATGTGGCACATCTCGTCGAACTGCTTTGAGACGTCCTTGTACCACTCTTCATACTCGAAACGCAACTGGTCGCGCACCTCCCGGTTCCCCGGGGCAATGTTGATCAGTTGCCCCGGATCGTCGACGATGTCGAAAAGCTCCGAGCCGTTGACCAACCGGTACTGATCGGTCATCACGGCCGAATGGCGCCACGGCTGCGGCGGGCCGGCCCCGTGCGCTTGGACGAACAGCGTCCTGCGGAACCAGTCCTCAACACCTACCAGCAAGGGCACCAGGCTCGTTCCGTCGAACTGCACTTCTTTCGGGTACCGCACGCCGCACAGGTCGAGCAGGGTAGGGAACAGGTCGATATGGGCGGCAATTTGCGGAATGTCGCGTCCGTCCTTCAGCCGGCGCGGATAACGAATGAAGCACGGCACCCGGTGCCCGCCGTCGTACGGCGACCCTTTTGCCCCTCGCATCGTCACGCCAAAGGCACGGCCCGAGGTTCCGTTATCGGTCAGGAAGACAGTGACTGTATCGTCGTTCAGACCAAGTTGCTCCAGCCGGCCCATCAGCCGTGCCAGGTTCTCGTCGAAGTTGGCGATCATGCCGTAGTACAGCGCCAACTCGCGAGGCACGCCAGCGGCCAGGTAGGGCTCGGCATACCGGGGCGCGACTTGGAAGGGCGCACTGGGAACGTTGGCTGCAATGTATGCGAAGAACGGCCGCTCCCGTTCCGCCTCAATGAACCGGATGGCCGCGCTGAAGAAGACGTCGGTGCAGTAACCTTGACATTTCCGCCAAGTGCCGTTGTGGCACAGAACGGGATCGAAGTAGCGGTTGCCCCAGTAGTCCGGCGTGTGCCCGATCCCGCCCCCGCCATGGACCAGCGATTCGTCGAAGCCGCGATCCATCGCGCGGTAGGGGAAATTGTCGCCCAGGTGCCACTTGCCGAAAATGCCGGTCCGGTAACCGGCCGCGCGGAAGACGTCGGCCACGGTGGTCTCGCCGGCCCGCAGAAGCGAGCGGCCCGTCATTGCATGCCATACGCCCGTCCGGCTCGAATAGCGGCCGGTCATCAACGCCGCCCGGGTGGGCGCCCCGGTCGGGTCGACGTGGAAGCGGGTCATCCGCAGGCTTTCGGCGTACAGGCGGTCCAGGGCGGGCGTCTTGAGCACCGGGTTGCCGTGGGCACCGAGATCGCCATACCCCTGGTCGTCAGTTACGATCAGGACCACGTTCGGTCGCGGCACTTCCGCACCGGCCGAAACGCCAACGCCCCACGCACCGAGCCACGCGGCAAACGCAGCAAGTATACACTTCTGCCCCATGATGGTCTCCAATTTGCGCCGTTCACCAGTTCATAACCGTCCACCGGAAAGCGGCGCCGGCGGTTGTCTCCGCTGCATTTACAGCCTGGCAAGTTCATCCCGTTGCTGGTAAATCTTCGCAATGGCGTCGGCGATGTCGTCCATGTCTTGCTTCTCGCCGAGGAAGACGTATTGGGGCAGCCAGACGCCCTCGGCGGAAAGTTGGTCGTTCACAGGGCAGTGATTCTGCTCCCGATAGCGGTCGAGCCGCTGCTTGGAGAAGACTTTCTGAAAACTGGGGGAGTTCAACGCATTCTCGATGAACGGCTGCGTATTCAACTGATCGAAGTACATGGTGGTGAACGGGATTCTCTCCGCCCGCAGCGCCCTGAGAAACTTCGCCTTTGGAGCATCGTTAAAGTATCCGCTCTGATACCGGAAGCCGTAAATGTAATACGCTCCCATCCCGGCCCCTTCGTGCAACTTCTGGGGAGCGATTCCCGGAATCTCCGCCAGCCGTCGGGCAAGATATGCCGCGTTCTCGTTTCTGGTTTGGGTTTGCCGGGGGAGCGTGTCGAGTTGTGGTATCAGCATTGCCGCCTCCAGCTCGTGCATCCGGTATTTCGTGCCGACGTCGGTACTCCCCGACCTGGCGGAAAGCCCCATGTTGTGAAACGTATAGCACCGCTGTATCAGCTCTTCGTCGTTGCCGACAATGGCGCCCCCCTCGCCGCATGCAAGCGTCTTGCTGGACTGAAAGCTGAAGCAGCCCAAGTCGCCGAACAGTCCGCATTTCTTCCCTTTGAACTCGGCGAGATGGGCCTGGGCGGCGTCCTCGACCACCTTCAACCCGTGCTTGCGGGCCACGGCCATGATCTCTTCCATGCTGCAAGGCAACCCGCCGATATGGACCGGCTCCACCGCCCGCGTTTCGCCGCCGACGAGCGGTTCGATCTTGGCCGGATCGATCTGGAACGTGTCGAGATTCACGTCGACGAAGACGGGCAGCGCAGTGCACATCAACACCGCCTGAACCGTCGCGATGAAGGTGCAGGGGGGGACGAGGACCTCGTCGCCGGCACCTACGCCGACCGCGTGCAGGGCCGTGTGCAGTGCCTGGGTGCAGGAGCCCGTCGCTAGACAGAACGAGGCTCCGAGCAACTCCGCGAAACGCTTTTCGAACTCCACGACTTGCCCCTCGCCTTGCATGGGGCCGCGCAGCGTCCGGCCCCACCTCCCGGAACGGAAGGCGGCCAGTAGGGACTGCTCGACTTCGGGAGTTGCCTGGGGCCAGGAAGGAAAAGGCCTTGTCCGTACGGGGTTGCCGCCAAGGACCGCCAGCGTCTCGGCCCCATTAGCGACATTCCCATACCGACGCATCGCACCTGCTGCCACAGCCGCGACTGTGCCGGCCGATGCGTTTTTCAAGAATCTCCGCCGCGACACGCTCCGCGCGCTCATGATCGCCTCCTTGAGACAAAGACTTGTCAAATGAATTTGGGCAACTGCGGATCTTCCGCTTCCGAGTGCAGGCTGCTTTGCCCGGGGACGACACAACGGCGTGTGCCTGCTCCGCGGCCGCCGCCGGCACCTGGAAACGGAAGATCCAGAATTGCCTTACGCTCACTCTGTCATGGTTACTCCAATCAGCGACGAGGTCCAGTCCTGGTAGGCGCGGTAGTGGGTGACGCGCGACAGGATGAGCTGGAAATCGCCCTGTGCGTTCTGAATCCACTGCGGCCGCGTCTCGAATACCTCGGAGCCCGCCAAGTCGGGCCGCGTCTCGGGGGCGCTCGTTACCGGGCCGACCCGCCGCCAGCCGTCAGGCGACCGGCGGTACAGCACCGCTCGCGCGCGGCACGGCACCTCAATCGTTCGGAAGTCGTTGCCGGAATAGACCCCGTGCTGCCCCTCCATCACGACTACGGTGTCGATATCGCCGGGTTTCTGAGCGCCGGAACAGGCGTAGACCGCTCCAGCCCCCAGGTTGGCTCGATGATACGGAGCGGGAGTCAGAACATCTTCGAGTTGCCACTTCGAACCGTCCCAGCGCAGTTGTGCAACGGTCATGTTCAGGAACTCCATCGACCCGGAGCGGAAGTTCGGCATATTGTAGTAGAACAGCATGGCCGGGGTTCCGTCGGCATCGATGGCAATGTCGAGCACGCGCGACCATTCGCTCCCCGCGGAATCGTCGTATGCACAGGTAGCGTTCGCGGCCGTGATCGGCAAGGCGATTGGAGTACCGTCCGACTGCTTCCAAGTCATTCCTCCATCGTCCGAGTAGGCATGGTAGGCATCGCGGAACCGCTTGGTACCGCCCACGTAGAGCCCAAGGCCCAGGTGGAACGTATCGCCCCGTGTGGCCAGGAAGACGTACGCAAGTCCGCCGGAGATTAGCGTTGTCGGCTCTGACCAGGTGGTGCCGTCCGTCGTAGTGCGGTAGACATGACCTACACCCGACAGGCGATAGCTCATCCACACCGAGCCGTCCGAGCGGACAAACGGCTTGGGATAGTTGCAGCCGGCGTTGTCGATGGTGGCGGGGGCGTCCCAGGCACTGATGTCCTCGGCGTTGGCGGACCGGCGGGAGTACAGTGGATCATTGTGGTGCGCATAGAGGACAACGAGTTTCCCCGCATGCTCGCCCGCCGGCACCACGAACAGCGAGGGAGTGCCGTGGTCGTCGTCGCGCGCGTACGTGTGGACGACCACGGGTGTGCCGATCGCGCCGCTGGCATGGTCGAAGTCGTTGACCTCGACGTTGCGCTGGCTCTGATAGCCGAAGTACGTCCTGCCGTTGTGGTAGACGGCGTGCGGCCTCGTCGTCCAAGAGGTGATCCCCTCGTGGGCCAGCAAAATCTCGCCCGCGTTCGCATCGAGCCGCCCGGCAATCAGGGCGACGGTCAAGAACACCGCGGAAACAAGAGGTTTGGGAGCCTTCATGGTTCCAGCTCCTCATCGTGTGCAACCTTTCGTGCATCTCGAAAACACTCCGAGACTTTCGGCTGCGAATCATATTAGGTCAATGTAATGGTGGGCGTCTGGCGCGTCAAGGCCCCAGCATGGAAGCCCCACTATGCCTTTCGCGGCAGTTTGCCCGGTTCTCTCGTCGTCCCGGCCGGCCAGCCCTTGACAACCCGCTTGCATTCTGACCAACTGGATTGGCTTGACCTTTCGGACCTCCTGTTTGGTCTCCGCCGCGAACCGGGTGGCATTGAGTTGTAAGACTCAAGCAGTTGAACCGTGCCGAGTGTTGTGCGGGGTATCCATCTCGTGCAGGCTGCCGGGTCCTGTGAACGGTTACTCCCCAGGAAAGACCGACTATGAACATACGATGGCGACGGCGTCTTCTTTCGTTGGCAGGCGATTCAGCGATCGCCTTCTCGGCCCTGTTGCTCGGCCCCCATGCAGGCCAGTGCCAGACGGATTCGGCGCGCACACTGAAACCGTCGCGAACAACCGAGACTGTTTCGGCCAAGGCCGCCCGGGACGCGCCGCTCATCCTTAATCCCGATACGGGCTGGTGCTGGTTTCAGGACGAGCGTGCGATCATCGACAACGGCCAACTCCTACTGGCAGGCGTGAGTTCGCACGGCGACATCACCGTGACGGTGCATCATCTGGCGAGCGGTGACACGGCGGTGCACGTGCTCCACCCGCGACTGCAGGCGAACGACCACGCCGTACCCGCGCTGATGGTCCTGCCGGATGGGCGGTATCTGGCCTCGTATTCCAAGCACGGCGGCGACGCGACGTTGTGGCGCATCTCAGAGCGTTCCGGCGATGCGTCGGCGTGGCACCCCGAACAACGGTTTGACCATGGGGCGCGCGTGACCTACTCGAACCTCTACTTCATGGCGGACGAAGGGCGGAACGGCCGCGTTTACAACTTCATCCGGGCCTACCAGTGGGATCCTAGCTTCATTGTGTCCGAAGACCACGGTGCGAGCTGGCGGGCCGGCGGCCGGCTTATCGACGGCGGAGCCGGTTCCACCCGCCCCTACGTGCGATATAAGGGCAATGGCGCAAACACCATCCACTTCATCACGACGGAAGGGCACCCCAACCGGCATGCGAACAGCATCTATCATGGCTACATCCGCGGCGGGAAGGCCTTCCGCAGCGACGGAACGGCTGTCAGCGACGACGTTTTCAGTATCAACGCGCCGCCCGCGCAAGCGTTTACCAGGGTTTTCCAGGGCGATGAAAAGAACGTCGCCTGGACGAGCGACATCGAATTGGACAGCGGCGGGCATCCGTACGTCGCATATTCCGTGATGAAGGATTCGCTTCCGCTCGAAAGCGGCATGCGCGGCAACGACCATCGCTACCATTACGCGCGGTGGGACGGGACTTGCTGGCGCGACTACGAAATCGCATACGCCGGCTCCCGCCTGTATCCGAAAGAACCCGAGTACACCGGGCTTATCGCACTTCATCCCCTCACGCCCAACGTCGTCTACATTTCGGCAGACGTCTATCCAAATTCGGGCAAACCCATCGTAGTGGCCGGCCAGCGGCGCTACGAGATTTTCGAGGGTGTGACCGAGGATGAGGGAAAGACCTGGCGTTGGAGCCCAGTTACCAGCGGCTCTTCCCAGGATAATTTGCGGCCCCATGTCGCCGCCCGGGGTGATACTTGGGCCGTAGTTTGGCTGCGCGGCGAGTATCGAGCATATACCGATTACAGCCAGGCAGCCGTCGGGCTGATTCAGTGCGGGCGGCCGGAGTGATTCGTGAGGATATCCTCTGGATGAAAAGGAGAGGGCCTTTGAAGAGTTCGAGAATCGTTCTAAACGGTATGTTGTGGATAGTAGCGTTCGCATCCTGGCGCCCGGCCGTGTGCAATGAGGCGCCTTGCGGCGACAACGCCGCGCCGATACCACTGCCGCCATTGGCGTACGACGTGTCGGCTTACGAGCTGGCGCCGCATTTGCGCGCCGGCGGCCCCCACTGCTGGACACTGGATGAGGCCAGTTCGCTCCTGGTGCGGCGCGTCGCCGCCGAGAAGCAGCGCCGGGAGCTACACGTGGACTATTACCGCATCGGTCACACGCTGGCGTTTCCCCTTCCCTTGGCACAGCGGCCCAGTGAAGAACAGCTTCCACCAGGAATCGAGGGCATCCGTTATCCCTGGACAACGTGGCTCTCCTGGGAGTTGGAGCGCCGCTGGCGTATCCTGCACGCCGGTTGGCGCGGCCTTGGCGACGAGGAGGCCGGCGGCCTGTTGCAACGCGAACTGGCTGCGCTGTCGGAATGGGACGACTTCCTGGCGCCGGGGCGGGGAGTGTCGTTGGTTACCGGGCATCTGGCGGCCAGCCTCTCGATGGCTCTGGCCGATCCATCAAGCTGGGACCCCGCCCTCCGTGGGCAAGCACTCGCGGCGGCGCAGGCCTTGCTCGATCGTGACGTGCGTCCCTGGTTCGAGCAGACCTGGGCCGGTGAAAAGCCGCTCACTCCGGCGCGGCTGCACAATATCTCGGTCATTGCACTGGTGCGGAGCGCGCAACTCGCTCGCACCATCGACAGCCCGCTGACCGACAGCCTCGACGCCCGGGCGCGCGATGTTCTGCACGCCTGGTGGAAGTTCCGGATGGGCGACGAGCGCCATACCGAAGGGACGGCCTACGACGGCTACCTCGCAGATGCAATCACCGAGTGGCTTGCCGGATTGCCCGACCGCGATGCCCTGCTGGCCGCCGGCCGCGAGCCGTCTCTCAGCCTGGCAGAGGAGTGGTTGCAGCTTACGCTCCCCGGACGCACCGACCTGCACGCGCCGCTGGGCGACGTGGAGCCGGAAATGCCCTTCTGGGCGAATGCACTCATGCGTCTGGCCGCCTGGTACAACCTCGAAGAGGCCGGCTGGCTGCTGCGCCGCTTCCCACTCGAACGGCTGCCGGCCGCGGCGTTGGCAGCCGTCGCCGACGATGCCCCTTTCCTGCACAGCGACTTCTCCATGCCGGACGCCGGCCCCGGCGAGCACCTCGCCTCCGTCACCTTGCGCACCGGCTGGGAGAGCCGCGACCTGCTGGTTGCCGTAGGACTGCCCCGGTGCAACATGGGGCACCTCCACGCAGACGGCGGCCAAGTGATCCTGGGCTGGCGAGGCCGATTCTGGATTACCGACCCGGGCTACCAGCAGTACCGGCCGGGCGCGGAACGCGAGTACACCATCGGCCCGCAGGCGCATAATGCTCCGGTCATTGGCGGGGTCGCCCAGTCGCGGCGTACCGCGAAGCTCATTTCGTCGGGAACCGACGGCGCAGGGCGGCAGCACGCGGCCCTCGACCTAACCGGCGGTTACGCCGGTCTGCTCGACGGTGCCTCCGTGCGGCGCGATATCTGGCTCGTCCCGGGCGAAGCCCCGGCGGTTATCGTGCGAGATTCGTTTGCTGGCCTTCAGCCGGACGTTGAGGTGCGGACCCACTGGCTGGGCGGCGCGCACCTGGCGTGGGCGTTCCCGGCCGGTTGGGCCCGCCTGAGCGACGGCGAACATGCCCTGTGGATTGGAACCGCCCCCGGGTCCTTCGAGCCCGGAGGACTCGCCCGGCCCCCCGGGAGCCGCGGGCCGCTGACACTGGAACACGTGGCCGTGCTGCCGGAAGGAACGGGGGTCCGCTGGTGGGTGTTTCTATGCGGGGCGACCGAACCGCAAGAACAGTCGCCCCCGCGCATGGGTGGCTTAATAGAAAGTGTAAAAGATTAACCAGATGGTATAGTTGACGGCGAGTTTGGGCGGATTATAATCAGCGGGTAGCGTCTTGAGTGTTCCTGTTCGGGGAACAGAGTCCGGTTCGAGGCATGTGGTTTCACTCTGCTGTTGCCTGGCCGTGCGAGCCAAGGTTTCGGCGAGTGGAAGGACGACGCAAACCGGTCGGGGAGACAATACCCGGCGTGTGTCCGGGAGCCGCGAACGGTCGTTTGGCTTATCGCTTATCCGAGGCTTGGCAATCATGGTCCGGACATACTGGCTCACGACTCTCATCGCAGCCGCTATCGTGGCGGCAGCCGAAGCAAACTGTGCAAACGCTGCCCTGGTCGGCCTTTGGCGGTTCGACGAGGGGATTACCTCGGGCGGAACTGCGTGGCCGACTGCGTACGATGCCTCCGGGCACACCTTGCACGGGACGCTCACGGCTTTATCCGGGAGCGTGATTCCGCAACGGATCGACGGGTCGCCCGGGTCGCCCAGCGCAACGGGCACTGCAACCGGCGCGCTGCGGTTCGGCGCCGATATCGGCGGGAACAACCAACTCAATCGGGTGTCGATCCTGTACAAGAACGTCTTCGACGACATTCTCAACAGCCCGGCCGCAACCGGCCAGATTACTTTTGCGGCCTGGGTGTCCAGCGAACAGGCGAACGAAGTTGCCGACAAGACCGTGTATGGGCGGATCGTGCAGCGCTCGAACTGGTACTATTATTTGGACGCCTTGAACACAATCGACTCGTTCGGCGGCAATTTCACCAACCCGGCCTTCGGTATGTTTGACTTGACCCAAACCGCGTTGCCTGTCAGCCCTGACAGCAGCACGTCGCCTACTTGGACCCATACGGCATTGACCTTTGATGGAGAGTGGGCACGGTTCTACCGGGACGCCTCGCTGGTCCATTCCATCGATTTACGCAGTCCACCCCGCGCCATTGCCAGCCAGGGAACCGCCGGGATGTCGATTGGAGGAGAAGGGGGCGGGACACGGCAGGTGGTGGGCGCACTGGACGACGTAGCCATCTTCAACAAGGCGCTGGGCCAAGCCGAAATCGCGCAGATCATGGCCGGCGACTTCACCGGCTTCCTGTCGCCTTCCGCCAACGCCGTCAGCGCACTCCAGCCGTCGCACTACTACCGTTTCTTCGAGGACGGCGGTGTGCAGGCGAGCGACAGCGGGTTCGCGGCCGCGAAGAGGCCGGGAATGATGCAGTTCAATACGCCTTCAACCTTCAACGTCGCCGGCCCGGGGCCCGACGACGGGCTATTGGGCTTCCTGGGAACCAACAGCGCGTACAGTCCCGACGGGCTGCCCAGTAGTGGTACCCCGCGAGCACTCGACCTGGGACCCGGTTCGAACTTTGCCGCTGAGCAGATGACGGTTTCCATGTGGATCAAGGCCCCGGAAGGCAAGGCCTATGCCTGGGACCGCTTGTTCACGAACAACCAAACGACGGCGAACAACAACTTCACAATCGTGATGACCGAGGCGACCGATTATGGCAACGTCTGGGGTCTTTGGCTGGCGACGGGGACGGGCAACGGCGATGCCAAGTTTCTGCCGAAGACGACACTCGACCTGGCGGACGGTAACTGGCACTATATCTTCGCGGTCCGGGAGGGCGACAACCGGAACTTCAAGCTGATGATCGACGGCGTCGACTACACCACCAAGCTCGAAAACCCCAGCGTGCAGAATCTGGGCACCGAAGGCAGCAACGCTTGGATCGGCGGCCGAACCTCAACCGCGGTGGTGTTCGATGGCATGATCGACGAGCCGGCTATTTGGGTCGGACAGGCGCTGACGGTTCATCAGGGCAGGGCGCTGTACTTCGCCGCAAAACCAGACCCGTACGCTGCGGCCGTCAACGACCTGCGACCGTCGCACTACTACCGCTTTGACGAGGACGGCGGGTTGCGAGCAAGCGACGGCGGGTTCGGCGGGCCAAATCGGCCGGGCATCATGACCACGATTGGCTCTGCCACACTGGACACAGCCGGGCCGCGGCCCGGCTCCGGGTTTGTGGGCTTCTGGGACACCAACAGTGCGTTTTATCCCAACGGTTCGCGGGCAATGGATCTGGGTGATAGTTCGCAATTCGCCGCGGACGCGATGACCGTGGCCATGTGGTTCCAAGCCCCCAGCGACCGCACCTACACCTGGAACCGCCTGTTCACCAACAATCGGACTCGGGCAAACGACGGCTTCGCGGTCGCGCTGACCGACGCTGCGGGACACGAGGGGCTTTGGATTGCCACCGGCGATACCACGGCTGACGCGTGGATGCTGCCCACAGCAACTCTGAACCTCTCCGACGACAAGTGGCACATGCTGGTCGCCATCCGCGACGGCGATAAGCCCGAGGACATCAAGCTCGTTGTTGACGGGGTCGACGTCACGGGCGACCTGATTGGCGGCAACAATAATCTTTCAATCCAAGGGACCGGCGGCGCCTGGATCGGCGGAGCTTCCAGCGGCACATACGGCGTATTCAACGGCCGGATGGACGACGTGGCAATTTGGGTCGGCACGGCATTGACCGTCGATCAGGCGATAGGGCTATACCTCGCTGCGATTCCGGAGCCAGGTACACCGCTGCTGGCTGTCATGGCAGTTCTCGGCCTGCTGACCGTGCGCCGGCGAAGGATCAGAGGAACTGCGTAGCGACTATTCACTTGCGCCCCAGCGTCATGCCGCCTGGTATCGGACGCATGCCAACTGGGCTTTGATGTTTGGATATTCTCTTTTGCGGCCCAAGACCGCAAGGCAGGGCGATATGGAAATCTACCGAAGCGGCAACAGTCGGGTTCGGCCCCTACACGGTTTTACCCTGGTCGAGTTGCTGGTCGTTATTGCTATTATCGGCATTCTCATTGCCCTGCTGCTGCCGGCAGTGCAGGCGGCGCGCGAGGCGGCGCGGCGAATTCAGTGCGCGAATCATCTGAAGCAAATCGGCCTGGCCCTGTTGACCTACGAAAGCGCCCACCGCGCCTTTCCACCCGCGGCAATCGTGTCCGGTCCAAACCCGGGACCGAGCGACAACACGTATCCTCAATGTGCGTGGTTGGTTTGGGAAGATGCCCTGGCCACGAGCGGGGCCGGCCGCCACGGGACGAGTTGGATGCTGTTGATCCTGCCCATGATGGAGCAGGGCGCGCTGCACGGCAACTGGAATTTCCGGACCAACGTGAAGGGCAATCGGGCTTTGGCTCAAACCGATATTCCCACCTTCTACTGCCCCTCGCGGCGGAACGAGGTCCGCCAAGGGATCGACTCCCAGATGGTTTTCGACGGCATGACCGGCGGCGGCACCGACTATGGTGGCTGCATCGGCGGCGGCGATTGCTGTTTCAACGTCCCAGCGGAAACCCATCCTATCACCGGGCCCTGGTGGCATCAGAGCGGTAATGCCGGCATCCTCCTGCCAAACAAGTCCACCCGAATATCGGCAATCACGGACGGGACCTCCAACACGATCATGCTTGGCGAGATGCAGCGGATGTACGGCAGCCAAGCCCGCGAGAAGAGCCTTGATGGCTGGGCGGTAGGCGGCGCCTCAAACCTTTTCGACGGCGCCACGGGGCATAATGCTCCCGGATCCGGCCGAGAAGACAACAACCAAGGGATCAACGGCCCCTGGTTCCAATCCCCGGGCAGCGACCACCCCGGGGGAGCACACTTCGGCATGGCCGACGGCAGCGTGCAATTTTTAAGCGAAAACCTGAACGCAATGATCTTCGAACGCCTCTGCACGATGCAAGAGGGCGTGCCGGCGGGCGACTTCTGAACCGGTTGCCATTCGCCGCGCTCTACGCCCAAGGCAGCACACTGCCACGAACTGCACCCGGCACCGCGGGAGGCGTAAAGATGATGGGGGCTTCTCGCCCCCATCAGCCTGGGAATCGGGATCATACCCGTAAGCGGCCATGCCGGAGCACACTAGTCCGCAGGTGTTGTCACGGAAGCTGGTGGGGCTCCGTTGCCGCCTGTTGCCGGCGTGCATCCGACCAGAGCGCCGAGGCAGAAGACCGATAGTACGCACACGAGTAACACACGTCGAATCATCATTTCCTCCCATTGGCTAGGGTTACAGGAACTCGAAACCTTCATTTTATGGGATACGCGTCCCGGCTGCAACCGCCGCCGCCGAGGCTGAGCGGGCTGACATACCCCTAATGAAGGGCTCGCGTACATCCCGTTCGGCTTAACTCCGGACGGCGGAATACCGATTCCAAGTTAATAGGAGGATTTGGCGCGCCGTGGTCGCGATGGCTTCCGGCTGTGCGGACATGGGCCAGTCCTCTTGTATGACCCAATCTGCGTTCGTTCTATTCCCGCAGTTTTTCGTATGACCCGGATCGATTCCCAGGTGCGGGCTGCCCGCGGCCCGCACGCCTGGAACACTTCGCGGCTTCCGCTGCGTCTGGGTGGTTGGGAGTTGTTGGAGCAGTCGGCCGAGGGGGAGTTCGCGCGTGTGTATCGCGCTCGCCCCGCGGAAGGCAGCCCCGACCGGCCGGCCGCCTACGCGCTGAAGGTGCTGCGGCCTGAGTGGGAGTCCCATCCTCAGGCCGTCGCGCTGCTGGCGCGTGAAGCGCAACTCGGCCGCAGGCTCTCACACCCACACTTGGTTTCCGTGCTTGCCGCGCGAGTACGCGAGGCGCCGCGGTATCTGGTGATGCCGTGGCTCGATGGCAAGACGCTGGGCGCCCTGTTGAAGCAGGCCGTGCCGCCCGAGTTACCGGAGGTTCTCTGGATTGCCCGGCAGACCGCCGAGGCTCTGGCCGCCCTGCACTCGCTCGGCTGGATGCATGGCGACGTGAAGTCGGAGAACCTACTGGTCTCACCCACCGGGCACGTGACCTTGCTCGACCTGGGTTTCGCCCGGCGCCGAAACGAGGAGGTCACGGCGGCCGACCGAATCGTGACGGGAACCTGTGCCTACCTGGCGCCCGAGCTTCTCCACTCCCGCCTGAGAGCCGACATCCGTAGCGACTTGTACAGCCTGGGGGTGGTGTTGTTCGAGGCGCTCAGCGGCCGCTTGCCGTATTCGGGGCAGACCTTGGTCGAGTTGATTGAGCAACATCAGCGAGCTGCCCCGCCGGACCTGGGGCGATTCAATCCCCAGATTCCCGGTGAAGTCGTGGACCTGGTCCGTCGTCTTCTGGCAAAGGATCCGCTCCGTCGGCCACAGAACCCCAGAGATCTGGTCGCGGAACTCGTCCAACTAGAGATCGCCACGTTCGGCGAACGGAGCGTGGCGTAAGGCGAGGCGCGCGGCCAGGCCGGTTTTCCGCTCACAGCCGCCCGAGCGTGAGCCCCCCGTCGACCATGATGACCCCGCCGGTGCCGTAGGGGATATCACCGCGGGCAATGGCGGCTACGACCTTGCCGACGTCCTCCGGCATTCCCCATCGCGGTTCGACCGTCAGCCCGTCGGCGATCAGTTTGTCATACTTCGCGGTGGCGGGTTTGCTCATGTCGCTCTTGATAAGCCCCGGCCGGACCTCGTACACCGGAATACCGAACTCGCCCAGCCGGACTGCCCAGAGCGAGGTCGCCATGCTCATACCGGCCTTCGACAGGCAATACTCGCCTCGGTGGACGGAGGCCAGCGTGGCCGAGACCGACGAGATGTTTACGATACATGCCCGAAAACCGGGATGGGCCTTCCGTTGCCGGATCATCCAGTTCGCCGCGGCCTGGGTAAGAAAGTACGGGCCCTGAAGGTTGGTCCTCATGACCCACTCGTAGCTTTCCTCCGTTGCTTCAAGAATATCGGCACGCACCTTGGGCCCCACGCCCGCGTTGTTGACCAGCAGGTTCAACCTCCCGAAATGCCGCTGAATGTTCTCCATCATGGCGGCTCGGGCTGTGGTATCGCCCACGTCGGCGCGGCAGTAGAGCACGTCGGCGCCGAGGTTCCGGAGTTCATCGAGTGCAGGGCCGGCAGCCTGCTCGTCGCGGACGCCGTTGGCGGCGATATCGTATCCCTCGGCCGCCAGGCATCGGGCAATACCAAAGCCAATTCCGCGCGCGGCGCCGGTAATCAAAGCAACGGGGCGATCGTTCGGCACAGGTGCTATCTCCTTGCTGAGTTCTTGTCGGCGTGGTCGTCACCCGCTCCGGGGAGTTCATCCTGCTTCCTCCGGTCTGTCCTCGCACATGGAATCGGCGGCCCCACCTGAGACCGTCGGCCGGATAGGCATGAGCATAGCGAAAATGGCGGACAGTGCAAGATGGGCCAACCACGATAGAGCGGCAGGCACGCTCCGCTGCGCCCTTTGGCGGCATACCGACCAGCCTCATTTCGGGATCGCCCATTCTCGCAGGGTGCGCAGGTTGATGATGTCCCAATCGGTGCCGTCGCGTTGGCCCTTGGGCGTTTCGAGGTACATGGGCACGCGGCGGAAACGGCGATCGGCCAGCAAGAGTCGAAAAGGCTCCGCCCCCAGCTTTCCGAGTCCGATGTGCTCGTGGCGGTCGACCCGGCTGCCCAGTTCGCGCCGACTGTCATTCAAATGGAACGCGCGTATGCGTTTTACTCCGATCAGGCGGTCGAACTCGCGGAAGGTGGCCAGGTATGCCCTCTTGGGCGCTTCGGCCTCGGCTATGGTAATGGCCTTCGATCGCCATTGGTTGTTATTCTTGGTGAACAACTGGACACAATCACAACCGGTTTGGTGGGCTTTTTCGGCAGCTCGATGATAGCCGCCTGCGATCGATTGGTGGGCACCCAGGATAGCCATGTCGGAACAGTAACACGGCAGAGGTTGCGGGACTAGGGGCCGAGACATCGGCGCCGGCCACTTGCCGTGTTTGCCGGTTCCCGGCTAGAATAGTAAGATCGGTTGTAAGGCTGCATTCGGGCAGCCGGTTGGAGGGCACTAACCATGGCGGATGCTGGATGGATTCTCTTCGGGGCGGTTGCCCTGCTGGTCGTTGCTGGCGCGGCAATATGGCGCCCGCTGAGGGGGCGTTGGCTTGAACGCCAGTTCAGCCGGGCTCGGCGCGATTTTCACCGTCAGCGGGAACGGCTTGAGGCGAAGTTCGTGTGCTTGGCTGCTTCGGAGGGCCAAGGCGATACCAGCCTTTGGGACCAGTGCCGGTTCGACGACGACGTGGCGTATGTGCGCAACCGCTCAACCGGCGAGCTGGCCGCGTTCGCCGCGTTCAGTCTTGGCATCGATACTTACGATATCCGCCCCCGGGCGTCGTACGATCTGCTGGGCAACCTGCGTGCGGGGACTGCCGTGTTCCGATTCGACGGGCACCGCTGGGACACCGACGGCCGCGCCATTCTGAATCTCAGTCCCTTCGAGGCCATCCGCTTCTACCAGGACGATCTGGAAATGGTCGGCCAGGAGTAGGAACCGCGCCAAGCCGGTTAATCGGGACAACTGGCACATCCGGCCCGTTTCGGATCGTTCGGCATGTTCGGGTCGGGTAATGGATGCGGGCTTTGAGCCGAGTGTTCAAGGGGCGCGCTCTGTACGAACGATACGAACAGCATTACCGCTCCAACTGCAACCGCTCACGAACAGGCTGCCTTCAAGTTGCTCCGTACACCTGGGTAGTGACTCGCTCGCCTTTTCGTCCGTGGTTGTCCCTCCCCCGGATTGCCCAGCTCCGCCGCCAATGCACAAGCTTCCGATAGCGAGCGACACGAGCCCCCGTCGCTGCGATTCCTGCACAGTCTGCTGCGTGGCCTTGCCTATTCCGAAAGGGCACCTGGAGATGGGCAGCAAGCCGGCGGGTGTCCCGTGTACGAATCTGGACGTAGCCGGGTGCCGCAAATACGGGACCAGACCCACGGCATGCCGCAACTTCTTGTGTGCCTGGCTGGCCGATCGGTCTTGGCCCGACGCGTGGCGGCCGGATCGTTCGGGACTCCTGTGCTTGCGGGAAGAACTGGCGTCAGGCTTAGTCGGCGCGGCCGTGTACGAGATTCGCCCGGGCGCATTGGATTCACCCGAGTCGCAGGCAAT
This sequence comes from Thermoguttaceae bacterium, assembly GCA_034005525.1. Classification (GTDB taxonomy): domain Bacteria; phylum Planctomycetota; class Planctomycetia; order Pirellulales; family Thermoguttaceae; genus PWXP01. Next base: position 30,395 of record JAVEUP010000013.1, read on the forward strand.
TCTTCAGGCTCTCTATGTGACAACCACCATTGTGGTGGTCATCGACACGAACCGGCAGTGTCAGAGCTTCGCACATCTGGCGGACGCTCCGGCCGCGGGCCCCGGCCGGTTGGCGGCCTAACTTCCGTGCAATCGGCTGCCCTCCCACCCTCCTACCCGGTCGAACGGATTCGGCCAACGAGCTACAATAGAGGCTCGTGCCAGATCCGGAACTTCGAGAAAGCCGTATCCTGGCCATCGTAGCGTGAGTTGTTGCCGGGCGAAGCACTAATCCGGTTGCCCACCGCCGGCCTCTCCGCTACGGCCCGGTTACCCGACGCCCCATTGAGCAACCAAATGGAAGAAACGCCGCAGCGTCCACGAACCCCTTTGCCGCAAGATGGCGGTCCTCCTTCGACGAAGCCGGCCCCCGGCCGGCCTCGCCCCAGCGGCACATTCCTCTTCATGCTGCTCGTCTTGGCACTCGTGGTCGGGATACTCTTTTTCAATCAAGGGACCGACGCGCGCTCGAAAATCGCGTACGGCGTATTTCGGGAGCAACTCCGCGAAGGCAATATCGCCAAGGTTGAGGTCCAGGGCGACACGCTGCGCGGCGAGTTTGTCACGCCGCCGCCCGACCCTGAAGGCAAGACCGACAGCGACGGCAAGACTGTTGGTCTGCATAAGCGCTTCATAACCACCCTTCCTTCAGGCAACGTGCTTGGTTCTCCGCTGGATGAAGAACTGCTGAAGCAACTCGGCGACAACTACCGCGCGACGCAACCCACCGATGGTACGGTATGGTTCTTCGCCGCGAACATACTTATTGTCATCCTGCTGTTCGCCGCCTTGTGGTTCATGTTCCGCCGCGCTCGCGACCAGGTGCTCGGTGGCGGACTGATGAGCGGCTTCAGTAAGAGCCCGGCACGCCGATACGAATTGGGCGACCGCCCGGTGACCTTCGCCGACGTTGCCGGACTGCAGGGGGTCAAACACGAGCTTGAAGAAGTGGTCGAGTTCCTGAAGAATCCCAAGAAGTTCCAGCGACTCGGCGGGCGGGTTCCCAAGGGCATCTTGCTTATGGGGCCGCCCGGAACCGGAAAGACTCTCCTCGGCCGGGCCGTCGCCGGGGAAGCTGGGGTTCCCTTCTTTTCCATCAACGGCTCCGAGTTTATCCAGATGTTCGTCGGCGTGGGTGCAAGCCGGGTGCGCGATATGTTCGCCACGGCCAAGGAGCATTCGCCCTCCATCCTTTTCATCGACGAGATTGACGCCGTGGGCCGGCACCGTGGAGCCGGACTTGGCGGCGGAAACGACGAACGCGAGCAGACGCTCAACCAAATCCTCAGCGAGATGGACGGTTTCGCTCAAACCGAGTCGCTCATCGTCATGGCGGCAACGAATCGGCCCGACGTGCTCGACCCCGCCTTGCTCCGCCCAGGCCGCTTCGATCGGCATATTGCAGTCGATCGACCGAATCTGCAAGGAAGGTTGGCCATCTTCAAGGTCCACTCCCGCGACGTGCCGCTCGACGACGACGTGAATCTCGAACGCCTGGCCGCCAGCACAGTTGGTCTGACCGGCGCCGACATCCGCAACCTGGTCAATGAAGCCGCGCTCTGGGCCAGCCGGAACGACCAGAAAAAAGTCAATATGGCCGACTTCGACTACGCGCGCGACAAGGTGCTTATGGGCGCCAAACGCGAAGAGGTGCTTAACGACCAGGAAAAACGTATGACCGCGTACCACGAGTCGGGGCACGCCTTGTTGGCCTGGCTCACCCCCGGAGGCGACCGGGTCCATAAGGTTTCCATCATCCCGCGGGGACGGTCCCTGGGCGCAACGCAACTCATGCCCGACGAGGACCGGCTCCACATCGCCGAAAGCGAACTGAAGCAGCGGCTTCTGTTTCTCCTGGGCGGCCGGGCGGCCGAAAAACTGGTGTTCGACGAACTGAGCGCCGGCGCCGAGGACGACCTGAAGAAGGCTACCCAAATCGCCCGGCGGATGATTACCCACTGGGGAATGAGTGAGCGGCTTGGACCGGTTGCTTTCCGCGACGGCGAAGAACATCCCTTTCTGGGCCGGGAAATGGCCGAACCCCGCCGGTTCAGCGAACATACGGCACGCATTATCGATGAGGAGGTGGTCCGGATTCTCCGCGAGGCATTCGAGAGGGCTGAGCAGATGCTCACCAAGCACCGCGCGAAACTCGATACGCTGGCCGGCGCACTTGTCAAAGCTGAAACGCTCGACCTCGACGAAATCGCGGAACTCATTGGGCCCCATTCGGGAAAGTGAGCCGGTCGTGCAGGAACGGGCTCGTAGTTGCAGGTCGCTGTGCACCCGCTGCAAGCAGACCGAAGAAGACTGCCCGCGCTGCAACCTCGCCAGCGTCTACGAAGCCGGTTGCTCCCCCGTCTCCCGCGCGACTCCATTGCCGAACGTCGGACGTTGGCCGTTCTGGCACTCAAACTGGGCAATCTTTTGCACCCGGCGGGCATGCCGGCCACCTTCAAACGGCGTCTTCAGCCAGATCTCGACCATCCGGCCCAGCAAGGTCTCGCTCACAAGACCGCTGGCAAGGCAAAGCACGTTCAAATCGTTGTGTCGGCGGCTCAACTCGGCGGTCAGTTCATCGTGGCACGGCGCCGCACGCACGCCGGGCACCTTATTTGCGACAATACACATGCCAAAGCCGCTTCCGCAGATAAGAATTCCGCGGTCGACTTCGCCGGAGGCAACCTTGCGCGCGACAATCTCGGCAATGTCAGGGTAATCACAGTCGCCATGCGCATGTGTACCCACATCGACGACGTCCTGGCCCAACCGCCCAAGCAATTCGACCAGACTACTTCGCGTTCTCACGCCTCGATGATCGCTTCCGACCGCGATCCGCATACACGCATCCTTACCCAGCCAGAACCGCACGCATCACAACTGCTTGCAACTGCACGTGCCGGCAAACAGCCGTATTGTACCGCCGCTGCTTCATGCTCGCAATCCACCCATGCGGATGGATAAGACTCCCGCAAACGCATGGTCTCTGCGACTAGCCCGGATTATCCATGGCGATGTAGGGTGGTGACAAGCAAGCCAAGACCCTGGTGGGACTACGGTCGCTCGGCTGGGTCTGCTTCCAGCGCACCACGTGCAAACGAGCGGGGCATGGCTTGCGCAGTCCCACCAAGGACTTACGCGACCTCGGCCCACCCTACACGAATAATCCGGGCTAGAGTGCCATCGCCCACAGCCGGAACTCGTCCTGCAACTGATTCCAGGATCTATCACCGAAGTTGCGCCGAATGACCTCGATGTCCTCCCCAGCGGCGACTCCCCGTGACCGAAGCGTACGGTAGACCGGTGCGAGCGCGCCGTGGTGGTCCAGAAAGAGGCAGAAGTGCCGTGCCATCGCGTAGTAAACAGAGGACTGGGGACCTTCGAAATCGGGGGCCAGGATTAACGACTCCAGCGACGGCAAGCGGTCTTCGCGAATCGCTCTTTGCAGAGTGGCCGTGCGCGCACCGGCCAAAGGTATGATGCTCGGAGGCTCGGAACCAATTTGGCAGTCCTCGAAAAGCGACGCCAGACCCTCCCGCAACCATGCGGGCGCCTCACGAAAGTCGAAGGCCATCAACGCATGAGTCAACTCGTGCAGCAGCGCCGACGGTCCGGAACCGGCGTGGACAATAATCGTGTGCAAGTGCGGCCGATGATAGCCATGCCGGCTCACGCCGCGGTCGCCGAAGAGTCCCTCGGCCTTGGCGCGGTAGGTGGCCTCATCACGGAAGAGCAGGACAACGATCGGGCGTTCCGGGCGGCGCTCGAAGAATTGCTCATTCATTGCGCCGGCGGCCGGCTTGATCGTCTGTTCATACCATGACTGTAACTCGATCGTTTCAAGATTGCCGGCCAGAACGAACGGCGGCCGGACAATAACATGTCCTTCGGCGCCAAGCTGCCGTTGCCAGTACTCGCCGGCCCCGTCGCAAGCGCTCAGAAGATCATCCGGATCAACGCGGTTGGTCTCGGCCAGAAGGTCACTGGACGTCAACCCCGCGCTCTGGACAGGTCGCTCGTTGCCATTCCGAGAACACGCGGCTGAAAGACTTGCCGACGCAATGACCACGCACAGAAACACCATCCGCTGCTTGATGGCCACCAGAAACGTCCGTGTGGGGTACGCAGTACTGAGTGCCGGGTACTCAGACACTAACTCCCGGGCACCTCGTAGATGACTTCGCCCTCGGAAACTGTTGTCTCGCCTCTGGCCAGCGGCAGCGGAGTGGAAAGGATCGAATTGGCCCGGGCCGTGGGGTCGCACGTACCGCAGCCATGGTGAATGAGTGTTGGGGGGCAGTAGTCGTACTCCTGGCTGCACATGGCGCATCCCATGCTGAAAGTAGCGAGCCCCAATGCGAGCAGTGAAAGCAGAAGGCGATTCATGATCAGACCTCTCGCGCAGAACGCGACGCAAAGCTTCGTGACAAGATGACCGAGCTAACCCCCGACGCTATTTTCGGACAAATAGCTCTCCCAATCCGCATTCTTTTCCAGAATTCCCCAATAGATTCCATAAATCACCAGACGGAGCATTTGTCTATAGTTCCCAGCTTTCCCACCTTTGTCCTGCGGCGGTGAATGACTTTACAGCCGCTCATGGGGCTCCACTTGTGCAATGTGGCGGCGGGGACTGCCCTGCATCGCCATGCTGTGAGCAGCTACCAAGAATGCACCCCACAGAACAACGCACACAAAACAACGCACCCACTTGCCCGAACATGGCTGACACGATACAGTGATATGTGCGATGTCTACCTAACGTCTTGGCTTTTCCGTTTCGGGCGCGAGGGTCGCCGGGGGGCGATTTGTGCCTCGCGAGCAGGTGCATGCCGGCGCTTGCTTGCTCCTTTGCCATAGGATACGACTAGAAACGGAAGAACCAGCACCCTTCCATGCTTTGAGGGCATTACCATGAAACGTCGACAGTTCTTGGCGAGTTCTCTTGCCACGGGCGCCGGCTTTGCGGTGTTCGGCTGCGCTCATGCGGCCGACCCGGAATCGAAGCCTGGCAACACAGTATCTCAACCCCAAGGAGAGCCTCTCATGCCATTTCAACAACCCGAACTTCCGTACGCGCTCGGCGCGCTGGCTCCGTTCCTTTCCGAGGAACAGATGGATTTTCACTACAACAAGCATCATGCCAGCTACTTCACCAACCTGAACAAGCTGGTCGAGGGAACGCCGCAGGCCGATGTGTCCCTACGAGACTTGGTGATTGCGTCGGAAGGCGGCGTATTCAACAACGCGGCGCAGGCGTGGAACCATTCATTCTTCTGGGAGTGCATGACGCCCAGTGGCGGCGGGGGTAAACCACAAGGAGATCTCGCTGCGGCTATCGATCGCGACTTTGGTTCATTCGAGGAGTTCCAAAAACAGTTCTCCAACGCCGCGGTGACCCTTTTTGGCTCCGGATGGGCTTGGCTGGCGAAAACCCGGGACGGCAAGCTTGCCATTACCCAGGGCAGTAACGCGGACGTGCCGCTGAAACATCAGATGGAGCCCGTGATGACCGTGGACGTTTGGGAACACGCCTACTATGTTGACTACCGGAACCTACGGGCGAAGTTTGTCGAGGGATTCTGGGACGTAGTGAACTGGGGTTTCGTCGCAAAGACCTTCGCCAACGCGTGAGACTTGGGCAGGAATGCGGCTTGCTGGTCTGTGACCATCCACAAGTCCGGGTCCAAATGTCCACTCGGATCGGAAACGAGGAGACGGAAAAGGAACGAGCCGGGTCCAAGAACGGACCCGGCTCGGATCATCACGGATAAGAGAGTCGCGATAACAGGGCAATCGCGGCTCTGAGGACGGACCGCAATAGCGGCTCTGCGGAGCAGAGCATTTCGCAGCTCTGTCCACATCCGGGGTGGGTTTACGTGGTGGGGGGAGCCGGAGCTTCGGGAGCCGCGGGCGCCGGAGCCTCGGGGGCCGGAGCCTCGGGGGCCGGAGCCGGGGCCTCGTCGGCCTCTACGGCAGCGGCGGCCTCGACCGCGTCACACGCAGCCGGAGCACAGGTTGCCGGAGCACAGGTTGCCGGAGCACACGCAGCCGGAGCACAGGTTGCCCGACGGCAAGTCCGCACGCGCTTCGGACGGCAAGCCCGCGGAGCGCAAGCCTTCGGAGCGCACGTCTTCGGACGGCAGGTCCGGGGACGGCAGGTCTTCGGCTCGCAGGTCACCGCTGCACACGTCTTCGGACGGCAGGTCCGGGGAACGCGCTTCGGACGGCAGGTCCGGGGAACGCGCTTCGGACGGCAGGTCTTCGGAGCGCATGCGGCGGGCTCGCAAGCAGCGGGCTCACAAGCGGCGGGCTCGCAAGCAGCGGGCTCACAAGCGGCGGGCTCGCAAGCAGCAGGCTCACACGCCGCGGGAGCGCAAGTCTTCGGAGCGCACGTCTTCGGACGGCAGGTCCGGGGACGGCAAGTCTTCGGCTCGCAGGTTACCGCTGCGCAGGTCTTCGGACGGCAGGTCCGGGGAACGCGTGCCGGACGGCAGGTCTTCGGAGCACACGTCTTCGGAGCACAGGTCTTCGGACGGCAGGTCCGAGGGACTCGTGCCGGACGGCAGGTCTTCGGAGCGCATGTGACGGGCTCGCAAGCAACCGGCTCACAAACCTCCGGAGCACACGTCTTCGGAGCGCACGTCTTCGGGGCGCAGGTCCTCGCGCGGCGCGCCTCACGGCGGCAGGCCAGGCGGTCGCGCAGAGGACAGCACGTCTTCGGAGCGCACGTGTCGGGAACGCAAGTCTCCGCCACAGGCGCGCAGGTAGCCGGCGCACAGGTAGCCGGCGCGCACGCGTCGCCGGCCAATGCCTGCTTCTCCGCGCCCAGCAGGGCGATTCCCAGCGCGGCAAGCAGAACCACCGCACTCATCAAGTAGATGCGTTTCATTTCTGAAACCTCCAGTTAAACAGGTACCGTAACGTTGAGAAACTCAAACACATGCCGCCGGTCATCCCATTCCCCCCGATCCCAACGGCAACAATCGGGGTTCCTCTTCGATGCACTCGCTATACACACGGCTGGGACAGCATGCCCGATCGGTGCCCTGTTGACCTTCCGGGCAAGCCTTCCAACGTTGCCGACTGCACAGCATAAGATAATAAGCTAGCATAGATCACCCGGATGTCAACAGGGGGTTTGGTAATTTTTTCGCCTCCGGGCAAATCGGGCGTCTAGGGAACCTACGGAGGTCGCCTTCCGAAGGGTAGGTCACGTATGCACGCTTGGCTCGTCCAGCGCATAACTTGACCAAATGCTTTCGCTGCCGCTGAGCCCATAGAAATGACGTAACCGTTTAATTCAGAAGTAGTTACGTCCGCCGATGGCAATGCTGCGACCGGTCGCTGACGGCGGAAGATGGCGAAGAGAAACGCGCCGGCACCCCAATAATTACACAAAAAACCTTGCGCGCCCCGTGGACAGTCCACCCAACTGGGCACTGACAACGAGATGCCATCCCGGAAGCCTTGCGCAGGTTTTGCCTGTGCGGGACCTAACGGCGAGTCTCGTCGCGGGGCAGATCGGATCCGCGCGCTTCGAGAGTGGTACCCGGATTGCCCGGGAGCAGTTCCGCCTGTGCTCGCCGCATCGCCTCTTCGCGGACCCACTCGAGTTTCTCGATCATCTCTTCCGGGTTCTCAAAGTTCAGCAGCAGCGGCGGCTCTTGGGGAAAGATCGTCGGCGCCATTCCGGCAATACGCCAACCTACATCTTCACGTCGAAGAACCCAAAGAATCTGTTCCTCTGCTCGCTTGCCCTCTTCATCCAGATCGCTCCAGATGCATGCGACCCTCGCGCCCGTTTCCCCAAGAATCTCAACCTCTCCAAGGAGAAACTGTGCCGTGTCGCTGCCCGGAGGAGCCACTTCGAGTTCCATTTCGGCAGTCTTGCGGCGCGCCAGGTCGGTTAGCATGTTCGCCGCGCGCTCGTCATCGCCAGCACAGACAGCACCGAGGAATATGGTAACCGCCCCTTCCGGCGTCTCGGCTGTCGGTTCGGTTGCCTGTCTCGCCGACGCGTCCTGCCTCTCCTGGTTTGCGGTTTCAGTTGATGCTGACGGATTCCCACATCCGGCAAGCCCTAACAAGACGCACAAGGCCAGCATGGCCACAATGTTCCGCCACATAGAAGGCACTCCCTTGCACTTTGAATGGACCATCATCCTTCCGGGATTACCGGATGGGCCGGAGTTTGGCGAAAACCGCGGGCGGCGTCAATAGAGAAATTGGGCTAACCTGCCCCCACGCCACGGTCAAACGCATCTTGATCGCGTTGGTAAAGCGCGAGTACCGACTGGAAGCTCTCGCCCGATATCTGCCACACGGGGCTTTCGTCGGTGTGGGCATTGCAGTGGGTGGTGATGAGCCGATACATGAACTTAAATAGGTTGCGAGGGACGCGAAGGGAACCGAATGCATCCATCAAACGCTTCCGGTCGATGGCCGGCTCGAACAGGTCCGTCACGGTCGGTGAGGCCCCGTCGGCGGCGCATGCCTTCACGCGGGCCGAAGCGACGTCGTACAGCGACTGTCCGGTCCAGTCCAACGAGCGGATCAGGTTCTGCTTGTCCAGCCGCGCCCGCTGGTGAAACTCCCGGTCCTCGCGATCGATCAGCCGCTCCAACTCGGACGGAAGAAGCAGTTTGATTCCAATACCGGCGTGTTTCAGAAGCTTGTTGTCCAAGATAGGCCACACCAGGGCCCGCATGAGCGGCGTCGACCCGTTGATCAGGTACGGCTCATCCACACGATCGACCAATACCACAATGCCCCCAAAACGGAGGGCTCGGAGCACGGATTGCAGCTTCTCGAGCAGTTCGTACCGGTCATCGCTTCGTTGCTCGGTCGGTATTGGTTGGCCGACCAACTGGCCGGTAGTCATCTGGCACAGAACCTTTCGCACAAAGTGCGTATTGTGGTTGAGCACCCGCGTGTTTCGCACAATCTTCCACGCCATCCAATGCATCTTCCCAAGCCGCCAAAGGCGGGGCATCCAGCCTGCAGCGATTGCCAGGTAGGGCCATACGGTTCCCAGCCAACTCCATCCACCCGCCACGACAATCAGCACCAGCACGCACAGGGTCACCAGTCCGCCGACGCCCAGGTCCCATTTCGATCGCCAGGTGGAGAACCCGAGCTTCCTGCGCAGCGCGTTCCAACGCTCCACGAGGTTCTCCGAGGTCGACTGATCGTAACAAGCCGCCAGCAACATCACGTCGCGTTTCTGACCGGCGTCGAGCGAGTCGCCCGGCAACGGCTCATCCCGAGCGGCTGGATGCCTTGCTTGCTTTACTTCCAGGAGCCGATCGATCAACTGCGTTACGGCCAGGGAAAGCATCGCGTCCATGTGGTCCCACAGCCGCCACTGTTGAAGCAGCCGGTCGACCCGCTTGCGCCGTCGCCCAAAAAACCGGTCGCGAAACCGGTCGAGAAAGGGATTGAAATCGTCGTAGGCCACGACAAAGACCTGCGCATCGGGGTGATCGCCGTTATGATCGGCCAGATGGCGAACGATTTGCAGTCCCATGGCCGTCTTACCGGAGCCTTTTTCGCCGAAGACGACGGTGGTGGCGGGCTCAGCGGGGTCGCCGTACACCTTGTCCCACGTAGGATGGTGCGTGCTCCGAATACAGCCGGCCTTGAACACCAGGTCGGTCTGCGCGTCTTCGTCGGCAAACGGATTCGAGGCGATTCCGTGGTGTTCCAGAAACTGCTGGACCTTCATGCAAGCCCCTTGCGGTCACCTGTTGTACATAAGGACCCACCCGAATACTCCGACCAGCACGAGTACGGCGAGAACCAGCGATGTGATGATACCCACCTGCCTGATCACCTCCTGGCGGCGCGAGCGAGGCGCGCGAGTTCTTCCCAGAGCAGGGTTCCCGGCAGAGTCGGACGGCTCAACTTTGAACTCGAACTCGTTCTTGCCTGCTCCGAGTTGGGGGAACACCTTGTCGGCAACCAGCCAGTCGCGCCAACCCTCGCGCCAGACCAGCGAATCGGCGCTGACGCGTCCTTCGCTGATCCAGGTTCGCATCACGTCGCTGGTGGCGGGGCCGAACTGGCCGCCCGACGGCGGCCTCACGTACCATACCACGTTGCCCGCTTCCGCTAGTGGGTCCTGCGGTGCGTCGTGCGGCGGAGCGGCTGGCGCGGCCTGGAACGGCGCGGGCACTTGCGTACCAGCCTGTAATGCTGGGGCGGTTTGCGCAGGCTCAGCCGAGGCGGTTTGCGCGTTTGCAAGGGGCGACGGTCCAATAATCGTCGCCGCCAAGGGCACAGCATCGTTGGGCCTCTGGGGCGACGCCCCAGAAGCGGAGGATGCCCCCCCGATTAGAGTGGCTACCGGCAAAGCTCCTCCCTGCGTTGGCGCACCTGCTCCTGTTCCGGCGAATGGCCCCCCTCTGTCCGTTCGGTCAGAACCCGCCGATTGTGCAGCTTGGCTCGCGACGGGCAGCGGCTGCTGGCCAGGATCGGCCTGCAACGTGATCTCTTGTTCGGCTTGGGCCTGCGGCGATGCTCTCCCTGCTGCCCGTTCGGCTTTGGTACTTCTGCGGGTGCTCTGTGTGGGGATGATGATCTTGGCGCCGCAGAACGGGCATATTCCACGGCGTCCCGCCTGAAACGATTTGACGTTAAGCTTGTGTCCGTTGGGACAGTAGAAACGAATTCCCATCGGTTTGCCCGCCTGACTGAGCCTTGCGCCACTATGCCTGCCCCAGCCCGCGCCCCCTCCATAGGACAAACCAGGTTTGCCGGGCATCGGCAATCAGCACGCGATTTACGGCGCGATATCCAAACTTCACCAGACCCATCCCTGCACAAAAGCGCCCCAACCAAATCAACGTCATGAATAGCCCTTTTGGGGCATTCGACGATAACATCTCGGGCACTCTCCTCCATTATACCTCTGCAAAGCCACCTGGGAAGCCGAACAGGGGCTTAGGTGGAGAATCGTCGAAATCGTTCAAAATTGACGTGGGGTTCCCGTGCGGCATTTGCTAAAGTTACCCGAAATTCCGGATTGCTTACCCTGGGCAGATCCGCCACACGAACGGAGGCGACCCATGAACCGGGCAGTATGCTCACTTCTCGTTTCGGCATTCGCCCTGCTGATGATGGCCGGCTGCGCCGCGGAACACCGCGACGCAGCCGATGCCAGACCTGGGGCTGACGGCATGCACGAGCATCCCTCGGGCGAGCCGGTCTCGCCGCCCGATGCAACTCCGCCAATTGCGGCACCCGATGATGCTTCCTCCGATCATGATCCCGATCCGAGCCGTGATCCCCTCCCTGAATCCGAGCCTGGCAGAGCCCCGGCGGCTGTTGTCGAGCCGGGCAGGATGGGTCCACCGGACACAACGCCGCCTCTTGCGCCGGACGAGCTTCCAGAGCCCGCATTGCCCGAGGTCCAGCCGGATCGTTCTTCTCAGCCATCGGCCGGCACACGGCCGTTGGAAGTGCCCGCGCCGCTTTCAGCGGGCGCGCCGGACGCACTGGCTCCCACGCTTCGGCATTTCAATCCGATCCGTGACGAAGCGGGTCCGGTGGCTGGGCGGCTGCAACCCGAAACCGGGATTGTCCAAGAGGCGCCGACGGCTCAGATGCCAAAGTCGACCGCGATCCCGTTGTTACCCGGGGAGTTCGCTTCCGAGGAGATTACTCACCCGGACCCGGAACCGGCCATTGGCATGCCGCAGACAAGGCTCATGGAGCCGAGTCTGGCTCCTTCCCCGGAAATCGTGATTCGGCCCGAGCCGGACGATCGACCTGTTGGCGTGCCCGTGCCCCCGGTTCCAATAGATGCGGCCCCTCAGGCGGAGTCTGAGCCGCCGGTTGCGTTTTACGCACCAGAGCCATCGCCGGCACCCTCCGAACCGGTGCCTCCCGAACCGGCACCGGCCGTTTCACCGGAACCGGAGGCAGAAGAACCGTACAAGGTAGTACAAGTGTTTTACGGCACCGACCGCAACGCGTTGGCGGTGTCCGCCAGGCGGCAGCCTCAACTGTTTGGCTGGACCGCCCTGACGGCCTGCGCGGCGACGATGGCGCTGCTGCTGAGCCTGGCAGCGCTGCGTGTTCGCCACAATCGCGTCTTGCGGTGGTGTGCCGTAACAGGTCTCGCCTGCACAGTGTTGCTAGGCGGATTCACGCTCTTTCTCGGCCTGCACGGACGGCTGCTCGCAACGGAAGAAACGGACGCTGACACCGTACCCGAACGAACGTCACCAACGGTCACCCACGTTGCTTACGGCAATCAGCGAGGCACGCTAGCGTACGGAACGTGCACCGTGAGCATCCCGAAAGAGCACAAGGTCGGCCAGCTCGAGGCGCCGTCGATCTTTCGCCTCGAATTCCGTGAAATGCCAGAGCGGCACGTCGTGCTCATGGACGTTGAACCGCTCGAGTCCGATGTGTTCTTCGGGGCGTTGAAGGCGCGTGTCGAGGAGTCAGAGGCGAAGTCGGCGTTCGTGTTCGTGCATGGGTTCAATGTAACATTCGAGGACGCTGCACGCCGGACGGCGCAAATCGCCTACGACCTGAAGTTCGACGGCGCGCCGATCTTCTATAGTTGGCCTTCGCAGGGCGGGCTGTTCAAGTACACCATCGACGAGACGAACGTGATGTGGACCGTGCCCCACCTGCGTGAGTTTCTGACCGACGTTGCCGAGCGAACCGGCGCCCGTCGCATCCACCTGGTGGCACACAGCATGGGCAATCGGGCGCTCACGTCGGCCCTGCGCGACCTTTCCTTCCTGCCGGAAGACCGGCGCCCGCGATTCAACGAGGTCGTGCTCACCGCACCCGATATCGACGCCGAGGTGTTCCGCAAGGACATTGCCCCTTACATTGTACAGACGGCAGATCGGGTCACGCTCTATGCATCGTCGAACGACACGGCCCTGGCATATTCAAAGACCGTCCACGGCTACCCGCGAGCCGGCGATTCCGGCCGGGGGTTGCTTGTCGTGCCCGATATGGAAACAGTCGACGTCTCCGAGGTCGATACCAGCCTGCTCGGCCACAACTACTATGGGAGCAACGAGACGGTGCTGGCCGACCTGATCGAAGTCTTGCACAAGTCGTTGCCGGCCCAGCAGCGCCGCTGGCTCCGCCCGGTCCAGGCAGGTACGCTGAAATACTGGGTGTTCCAGCGGTAGATATCGTACCGGGTGGGTGATTCTTTCTTAGGTGAACACAGCTTGCCCTGCTGACCATGTCCCTGAGTATCCCAACGGTTCCCGACCTGTTCGAGACGCTGCATCACCTGGTTCGTCAGATTCCCAGGAGCCGGGTGGCGACGTTCGGCGACTTGGCCGGTGGGCTGGGCGACCCGATCGCCGCACGATGGGTGGGGAGCATCGTAGCCGGGAGCATCCCTTCCGCGCAGATACCGTGGCATCGGATTGTCCGCGTTGACGGTTCGTTCAGCTCTCTTCCTGAACCCGCTTCGCGGCTGCGGAGGCGTTTGCTCGCCGAGGAGGGAGTCGAGGTTTGCCAAGACAGGGTCGACCTGCAGCGATTCGGATTTCGCTTCTTCTGTTCGGAACGCCCGCTGGCAACGCTCCGCAGCTTTCAATACTTCCTTGTCCAGAAGGTCAGACGCAGCCCGCGCACGCATATTCCCGAGTTGGTGGCCGGTGTTGACGTTTCGTATCGCGGGGAGGCTCTGGGGCAGGCAGCTTACGCGCTGGTCGAAACTCGATCGGGCAGGCTCGTCTGGTCGCAGACGATTTGTCGCCGCATCGAGTTTCCGTATATCACAAGCTACTTGACCTTTCGGGAGCTGCCCATCCTGCTTGAATTACTGGAAGTTGTGCGAGCCGAAGGAAAGCTGGCCGAGGTCGTGCTGGTCGACGGCAGCGGAGTGTTGCATCCGACCGGGGCCGGCATCGCATCGCACCTCGGGATCATCGGGTCGGTGGCGACGATCGGCGTGACCAAGAAACTCCTGCACGGCAGGGTGAGCATCGAAGGCATGCAACCCGGCGAAGCGCGGCCGGTGCTGGTCGGTGGCCGGGCGGAGGGCGTGGCGTTGTGCCCAGCCACGGGCACCCGTCGCCCGGTGTTCGTCTCGCCGGGCCATCGACTGAATCTGCCGTATGCCGAACGATTAGCCCGCATGTTGATGTTCGGCCGGCGTCTTCCCGCCCCGGTCTATTGGGCCGACCGGCTCAGCCGCGAGTGAACCCTTACGAAATGCAGGACAAAGGCCACGGCCGAATCAATACTCGCCAACGCTCATCTTGTCATTGGCAGAGGCCAGCCGCCGCAGCGTTTCCATTTCAATGCTCTCGGCAATCGCCTGCACGCTGCCATCGGCCAGCAGGATATTGATGATGCCCGGGTGGAACGAGTTGAGGATGGTGTTTGTCTCGTAGGTTGCGCTGCTGGAGCTGGACGCGGTTTCCCGCCAGTTGATGGCCCAGCGCACGACGGTCAGCCCGCAGTGGTACCAGTTCTGGCTGCCGTCGTCGGGAATCTGGTTCGCTCGGCGGGGTTTTAAGTCGTAACCGGTTGCATGGTCTCGCGCCCCGGCCCAGCCGCCGGCGTAATTGGAGCGAATCGGCTTGTCGCCTACCAGGCCCGATTGCTCGGCGACAACCATTGTATAGGAGGTTCCGTCGGTCGCATGACGGATCGCGCGAACCTCGTGCGCGAGGAGCAGGCCGGTATTACAGACGTACCCGCGCATACTGCGACGGCAAACGGAACTGCCGCGGTCGCCCGGATCGGGATAGGCGCCGGCGATGCCCACGTAGTCGTGCATCAAGCCTCCGCGGTCGTTGATCGAGGTAGGCTCGTTGACGAACGGATCGATGGTGCTCGACGGGCACTTGTACACGGGGATGGCCAGCTTTTCGAGCACCTGGTTTCCACCGGAAAACGGCTGTGTGTTCCATCCGGAAAAGCTTCCCGTCTCGAAATTCAAGCTGTCGTACAGCGGCTTCTGTTCCAGAAACGGAAGCAGGCCCGTCCGCCAATTCGTACCGTAAGTATTATACGACGAGATCGTGCCGGAACGCGAGCCGATGGGAAAGCTTCGGAACGCGTCGTGATAGTTGTGCAATGCCAAGCCCAGTTGCTTGAGGTTGTTGGTGCATTGCATCCGGCGTGCCGCCTCGCGTGCACTCTGCACCGCGGGCAGCAGCAACGCAATCAGGATGCCGATAATGGCGATCACCACCAGCAATTCGACCAAAGTGAACGCGGCCGGCCGCCGGTTGGTCATCATTCCGCCTTCGTGTGTTTTCACGGTTCGCCTCCAAGCGTGAGATCGTGCATTCTCCCGGACTTGCCGGAATACCGGTCGCATATTCAAGTGAACCACGGCTATTTACGCCTCTGGTGCCCGGCGGCCAACAGGCCGAGGAAGGCCGCGGCCAACATTCCCAGCGTGCCGGGCTCCGGCACCGCGGTCAGAATCAGATTCTGACCGCCCTCGGAGAAGATCCGCCAGCCCCGCTCCCAGTCGGAGTTGTTCACCAGGTTGAACAGTCCCGCGTCGAAGCCATCGACTTGGCCATCAAAGATGACGAACTCGTCGTACCAGTCTACCCAATGCCCGCCTTGGTCGCCGAGGATGTTCAGCGTAATGGCCGGGGTCGTGCCGGCGTCGGGCAGGATGAGTCTGGCTCCATCGTCGCCAATCGCCTGGTCGTAGCTGCCGGTGTCGATGAACTCCCAGTCCCAAATGGCGCCGTTGGCCAGGGTCAGGTCGTCGAGAAACGCGAGCGTTCCGATGCTCCCGCCGGTACTCAGAGTGCCGACGGCCTGGATGGACGTCGGCCCGCCAATGGTCCCGTTCCCGCCAAGGGTTGCTCCCGAAGCGACGTTCACGCCGCTAGTGCCCGCCAATGAGGTGTTGACCAGCAAAGTGCCGGCGTCGACGTTCACGGCACCCGTGTAGCCATTGGCCGTGCCGGTGAGGGTCAGCACGCCGGGACCCGTCTTGGTCAAGGCGCCGCCGCCGGTAATGGGACCGGTCAGCCGGATGTTGGCCCCGCCGCCGGGCGTGTGGATTGTGCCGCCGCCGGCCTTGAACTCGACCGGAATGGCCGTGGACAGCAGCGCCGTACCGTTGTTCTCCAACGTGCCGCCGCCGAAGCTCAGCAGCATGCTCCTGTTCGTTGCTCCACCGGCTGTCGTATCGATCTCGCGGGTTCTGAGGGTCCCACCATCGAGGTTGTACGTGCCCTCGAGGCCATTGTAGTCGGTGGCGACGTGGATTCCTGCGGTTCCAGTAACATTGACCGTGCCGCCGGTCTGGTTCACGATGCCGTTACCCCGCCACCCGAGATAGAAGTGCGGTGTATTGAGTTGCCCACCGGAAATGTTGAGCACGCCGGTCGAATGGACGCCGTTCTGGCCGGCGCCGAGGATGAACAGACTGCTTTGCAGAGTGCCCTCGCTCATATTCACCGTCGCCGTCCCGGTGGAGCTGCTGCCGACGTTGATCCGGCCGGCGATGAGCGACCCTCCGCCGCTGCCCGGCCGGAGTTCCGATCCGGCATACATGTCGGTGGTGCCGGAAATCGTGCCTGTGCCGGTCAGGAGTCCGTACGCGAGTACCGGCCCGCTGACGGTTCCGCCGGTCATTTGCAGGGTGCCCGCTGCATTGACCGTTGCACTCCCGCCGATGGTACCCTGGTTTTGCAGCGTGCCCCCGTTCACGACGGCGGTGCCGGCGGTGGTGGCCTGGTTCAGCAGCGTGCCGGCCTCGACCGTGAGCGCGCCGCTGTAACCGCCGGCCGAACCACTGAGCGTCAGGAGGCCGCCGCCCGTCTTCCTCAATGCGCCGCTGCCGCTGATTGTGCCCGTCAGTCGAATATCCCCACCGCCGCCGGGAGTGTAGATGGTGCCGCCGGCCGTCTTGAACTCGACAGGAATGGCGGTCGAGAGCAGCGCCGTCCCGTTGTTCTCCAACGTGCCGCCGCCGAAACTCAGCAGCATCGTCGTTGTCGAGTGCGCAAAGGTCGTATTGATCGCCCGCGTTTTCAGGGTACCGCCGTCGAGGTTGTAGGTGCCTTCCAAATACTCGTAGTCGGTGGCGACGTGAATACCCTGGCTGCCGGTGACGTTGACCGTGCCGCCGGTCTGGTTCACGATTCCATTACCCTTCCAACCGAGATAGAAGTGCGGCGTGTTGAGTTGCCCACCGGAAATGTTGAGCACGCCCGTCGAATGGACGCCGTTCTCGCCGGCTCCGAGGATGAACAGGCTGCTCTGAAGCGTGCCCTCGCTCATAGTCACCGTCGCCGTGCCGGTGGGGCTCCTGCCGACGTTGATCCGGCCGGCGATCAGCGACCCTCCACCTGTTCCCGGCCGGAGTTCCGCTCCGGCATACATGTCGGTGGTGCCGGAGATGGTCCCGGTGCCGGTCACCAGCCCGTGCGCGTGTACGGGCCCACTCACGGTTCCGCCGCCCATTTGCAGCGTACCCGAGGCGTTGACCGTCGCGCTTGTACCGATGGTGCCCTGGTTCTGCAGCACGCCGCCATTGACCAGCGCACCGCCGGTGATGGTGCCCTGGTTTTGTAGCGTTCCGCCGTTGACCACGGCGGTGCCGCCGGTGGTTGTCTGGTTCAGCAGCGTGCCGGCCTCGACCGTGAGCGCGCCGGTGTAGTCGCTGGCGGTGCCGGTGAGCGTCAGCACACCTGGACCTGTCTTAATCATGGCGCCGTCGCCAGTGATGGGGCCGGTCAGCCGGATGTTGGCCCCGCCACCGGGCGTGTGGATCGTGCCGCCCGCCGTCTTGAACTCGACTGGAATGGCCGTGGACAGCAGCGCCGTGCCGTTGTTCTCCAACGTACCACCGCCGAAGCTCAGCAGCATCGTCGTCGTGGGACCGGCATAACTCGTATTGATCTCCCTCGTCTTCAAGGTGCCGCCATCCAGGTTGTAGGTACCTGCCAGTCCGTCCACGTCGGTGCAAACGTGAATTCCGCCGGAATGGGTCACGTTGACGACGCCGCCGGTTTGATTGACGGTGGCGTTTCCGGTGTGGCCGAGGTACATCACGTTGCCGGAAGCGTTGATTTGGCCGCCCGATATGTTCAGCACGCCGGTGGAACCGATGCCGGCAGCCCCCAGAATGAAATACCCGCCGACATTGAGCACCCCCTCGTTCATCGTCAAGGTTCCCGTGCCGGTCGAACTCCCGACGTTCAACCGTGCGGTGCTCAGCGCTCCTCCGCCGGTTCCGGGAATCAACTCGGCGCCGGCACGGATATCGGTAGTGCCCGAGATGGTACCGGTGCCGGTAGCCGTACCATGCACGTTGACCGAGCCGCCGATGGTGCCGCCGGCCATTTCCAGCGTTGCCCCCGCATTGACGGTCACGCCGCCGCCGAGCGCGCCCTCGTTGCGCAGCGTGCCGGCGCTGACGGTGGTGGGGCCGGTGTAGCCGCTCGATGCGCC
This sequence comes from Thermoguttaceae bacterium, assembly GCA_034005525.1. Classification (GTDB taxonomy): domain Bacteria; phylum Planctomycetota; class Planctomycetia; order Pirellulales; family Thermoguttaceae; genus PWXP01. Next base: position 48,857 of record JAVEUP010000013.1, read on the forward strand.
GCTGAGCGTGAGCAGGCCGTCGCCGATCTTACTCAAGGCGCCTGTGCCGCTGAACGCTCCGGTCAGATGGACACTGCCGGCTCCGGCGACGCTGATTTGCAGCGTGCCGCCGCCAATGGCTACGTCGCCGGTGAAGTCGCTGGTCACGCCGCTGAGGGTGAGCATTGCGCCGCCGGTCTTCGTCAGGTTGCCCTCGCCGGTAAACGATCCGCTCAGGTGGAGCGCCGCGCCGGGCGTGTGGATCGTGCCGCCGCCGGCCTTCATTTCTACGGGAATTGCGGTGGTGAGGGCGGAGCCGCCGCTCTTCTCCAACGTGCCGCCGCCGAAGGCCAGAAGGTTCTTCGCCGCGTCGGTGAACGACAGATTCGCCAGCTTCAGCGTGCCGCCGTCGAGATGGTAGGCGGCGGTGCCGGGGCCAAACTGTAAGCTGTAGCTGTCGGCAATGGTGACCGTCCCGCCGGTTTGCGTGACCGTGCCGGTCGTGCCCGCGCTGGTGGCAATGCGGAAGTCGCCATTGACCTGAACCGTGCCGCCTTCGACATGGAACGCGCCTTCCCCGGCACCCAGCCGGCCGAGATAGATACCCCCGGTTCCCACGGTGAGCGTGGCCGGGCCGTCGGCTGTGCTGATGGTGTAGTCGGCGCTGCCGCTGCCGCCGATGGTCAGCGTCGCAAAGGACGCGCTGCCGCCGGTTTGCGTGAACTCGGTGCTCAAGCCCGCCTTGTGACCCAGATCGGCCTGTCCGGCGATATTCAGCGATCCACCCGACAGATTATACCAGCCATGCCCGTTGTCGGTCGCGGAGCCGAAGCGATTGGCGTTAATCGTCCCGCCGCTCTGATTGATCACCGTATCGCTATTCCAACCGCAGTAGAACGAGCCCGAGCCCGTTGCGTTGAGGGCTCCTCCCTCCATGTTGAAGATGGCTTTGTGTCCCAAGCCGTCGGTAGGACCGCCGCTACCACCGATGATGAAATACAGGCCGGTCGAGGTGATGGTTCCGCCTCTCTGGGTCAACACGGCGTTGCCGGTGGCTCCCCCGGTGACGTACACGCCGTAAGCCTCGCGGACGATCAGTTCGCCCTCCTCGTGGGTGTAACCTCGCGAAGCTGACACATTGAATCGATGCGTTCCAGCATCCACAGTTCCTTCGCCCTGCTTGGTCCACGTGACGTTGGATCCAATGCTGACCGATGCGCCCAGAGCAAGCGTCTCGCCGCCGGCCACGTACACCGACTGGTTCGTGTTCAAGCTTAGGGCGTTATTGATCGTGGCCGACTCGTTTGCCACGATCCCGCCGGCGCCCACTGTCAGCGTGCTCCCGCTGAGCGCGTAGCCGGTACCGTCGAAAACCACCTTATTCGCCCCCACGCCGCTGCCAACCGATACCGCCGAGGTGCCGGAAGCGTGGAAGTGGGCGTCGTTGGTCGGCACCCACTGCAGCAACGGATCGCTGCCCGCGGTGCTGGCGCTCCACGCGGCTGTGCTGTTGTCCCACGTCCCGTCGCCGGGCTGAATGCCGGCGTCGGTACTGGTATCCCAATACATCGGCGCAGCTTGCACGGTCGCGGGACAGAGCAATCCGACGACCACAAACGACCAGAAGAATGTGGCGAGCAAGCATCTCATGGCATCATCCCCTTCATCTTGCAGTCACTGGACGGTTATCAGCAGTCCGGGATTCCCGTTGCCGGGCAGCACCAACGGCACCGGCGCGCTTTGGACGGGCGACCGATAAAGCCGGAATGGCGACTCCCGGACACGTAATACCAACTTTCATCCTAGCCATGAACCGCGTGAAACGCAAGTATCTTGCCGCAATTCTCGTTGGCCGTAGGCTTCCCTCACGGGCCGGCGGTCACTATGATGGGTGGTATCGGGTGGATACGTCGGGCACGGCCGTCCTGCCCCCCAAACAAAGCACCAAGGAGCCCAAATCATGGCAGCCTACGAAGTCCCCAAACTCGCGAAACCGCCGAAAGCAAAAAAGAAGCAGGGCCAAGTGACAGCCACGAAGTCTGGACAATTTGGACAGCGTACTTGCCCTGAACTCCCCTGTCTTCACTAGATTTGGTGGCTGTCACCTCCCACTTGTCGCGGACGGATAGCGGCGCATGGGCGGCCAACTGCACGGGAAAGCTTCGCGAGCGTACAATGGAGCCGGTGGAGATCGCCACCGTGTGCGTCCAGCGGCTATTCGAGCACGCGGAGCGTTTCATGCGGACGGACCCGGCACTGTTCGAGTTGACCAGCGATGCGGTGCGGGGGAAATAGGCATGCGAGTCGAGCGAATCTCCATTGAGATCGATGGAATCCTGGCGTCGACAGAATGGGGTAAGTTCGGACGTTCGCGATGGCATGACTGGGAGTGCGACGACTGGACGACCATACACAAGATTGCCGAGTGCGGTGCATCCTTCGATAATGGCAGTGGTTTTCCGGTCATCGCCGCCGGGCGGCCCGTGGCACGGGCTCTTGGAGGTCGCGTCGTCAAGGAAGAATGCGATCGGCCGATCCCCGAGAACCTCGCGATCGACCAGCCCCCTTCCTGCGTCCCACGGTCCGGAAACGCTTCTACTCGAACAAGGCCCGGGGGATGCGCCGCAAGGCCATGGCCACCGAACATTCAATATGCGCTTCCTGCCCCAAATACGCAATAGCAGGAGTCTTGCTGTCGAACTAATCCCGGTCTGACGCCAGGCTCGCGCTACGGGTTTTCGGCAGGCAGAGAAGGTGTCACCGGTCATGGCCGCCGAGGACTGGCGCCAAGCCGGCGCCGAGTCGCGCGAAACAATGAAATCACACTTCGGGATCAGCTAGCTCTTCGCGGCTTGCGGTATCCCTTGCGGCGCGCCGAACGTGTAACACGCAGACTTGGCCCTGCTCGATCAAGAACAAAGCCCTCCAGATGTTGCGGCCCTTCCCAAAAAGGAACTGCCGAATCTCTCTACCCATCACTTCTGTTTCCGGGGCAACGCTGCACCGTTCAGGATTCGTGGAGAGCGTATGAAGAGCCTCATAGAAGCGATCCAACCACCTTGCCGCGGTCTCCGGGGCATGCTTTGCAGCCCATCCATAGCCGGCGCGGATATCCTCCTTCGCCGTGGCCGAAATGGCTACCGAATAGATCTTCATTCGCGAGTCGTAGTCGCCATATCTTGGCGTAAATCTGCAAACGCCTCGTCCAGCGTCTGGAAACGGCCGACCCTAAAATCATTCAACCCTGCCCGAATGCCCTCGACAGACTCGGCTCGCTCGCGCTGAAGAAGCCGGAGACCTTCAAGAACCAACTCGCGCGTCGAATGGTAGCGCCCGGTCGCGAGTTCGCATTTCACAAACTGCTGAACGTCTTCCGGAAAAATGCCAGACATGGATCCTCTTCTCCTCTGCTTCATCGTACCACATTGCCCCGCCCATCTGTAATGTCATGGGGCACAGCAGGGCTTTCTGGCAACAGTGATTCCCTGCCGGGCCCGTCCAGGCGGCTCTGGGACTGGCCATTACGTCCCCGCAGCCCCGCGACAAAGGGGTAAAACAACTGAGGGATGGGACAATTGACTCTTCTAGCCGAACTCGAGGGTAGACGAGGGGAAATGGAAAGTCAAGCGGGTGCAGATGGGAAGGGGCGGGTATACCCGTCCCTTCCCACCTGCGGCCCGGAGAGCCTATTCGGCCCGGCTGGCGGCAGAGCCGGCCGCGAACCCCTGACGTTTCACTTCCCTTAGCAACCGGCCGCCGCTATGATAGCCGTCCCGGGTGGGCGTTTCCGGCCCGGCGCATGTGCCCCCCACACGAAGCACCAAGGAGCCCAAATCATGGCAGCCTACGAAGTCCCCAAACTCGCAAAACCGACGAAGGTCAAGAAGAAGCAAGTCCTGCTGGTCGCCAGCGGCGACTTGCGATTGTCGGCCAACCAGAGCTGCTGGCAGGCGCAAGAAGAAATGGAGCAGGCCCTCGGCGCGGCCGTGACCGAGTTGGGTTACGAACTGGTTCGCGCGCACCCGTACAAGCCGGAACAGAAGCATGGGTTCATCGGTTCGCAGAAAGAGGGCATGGAGGTGTTCGCGAAGATCGACCCGAAGGCGCGGCTGATCGTTGCAGAGGCCGTGTGGCAGTATTCGCACCACGTGCTGGCCGGGCTGCTCACCCATGAGGGGCCCATCCTCACCCTGGCCAACTGGTCGGGCACCTGGCCGGGCCTGGTCGGGATGCTGAACCTCAATGGCTCCTTGACGAAGGCGGGCAAGGCCTACTCAACTCTTTGGAGCGAGGACTTCACCGACGAACCCTTCCTCGCAAACCTGCGCCGCTGGCTCCAGAAGGGTTCGGTACGGCACTCGACCAAGCACGTCACGCCGTGGAAGAAGGTCGGCGTCCCCTCCGCCCAGCGTCGGCTGGGCAAGGCGCTGGCCGAGCAGCTTCGCGCCGAGAAGGCCATCATGGGCATCTTCGACGAAGGGTGCATGGGCATGTACAACGCCATCATCCCCGACGAACTGCTCCACCCGACCGGCGTGTTCAAAGAGCGGCTGAGCCAATCGGCCTTGTACTACGAAACCACGCAGGTGTCCGATGAGGAGGCCCTGGCCACAAGGCAGTGGATGGAGGACCGCGGCATGACCTTCCACACCGGCCCAAGCGAGGAAACCGATCTGACCGACGGACAGATTCTCACGCAGTGTAAAATGTATATCGCCGCCGTCCGCATCGCCGACGACTTCGGATGCGACCTGATCGGCATCCAGTACCAGCAGGGGCTCAAAGACCTCCTGCCGGCCAGCGATTTGGTCGAAGGAATGCTCAATAATGCCGATCGGCCGCCGGTCCGAAGCCGCGACGGCAATCGCGTGCTCTTCGACGGCCAGCCGGTGGTCCACTTCAACGAGGTGGACGAGTGCGCCGGGTTGGACGGTCTGATGACCTATCGTGTCCACAAGGCGATGGGCCAGCCGGTGGAGACTACGCTGCACGACGTGCGCTGGGGCGACTGGGACCGGTCGGGTACGGTGAACGATTACGTTTGGGTGTTTCTCATTAGCGGTTCGGCTCCGCCCGCCCACTTCGTCGACGGTTGGAAGGGCGCTTCGAGCGAGCGGCAGCCGGGCATGTACTTTCGGCTGGGCGGAGGATCGCTGAAGGGTGTCTCCAAGCCGGGCGAGATCGTTTGGTCGCGCATTTACGTCGAGGGCGGCAAGTTGAAGATGGACCTTGGCCGCGCCGGCGTGGTGGAACTGCCGCCCGAAGAAACCGAGCGGCGCTGGAAGCTCACCACACCGCAGTGGCCGATCATGCACGCCGTGCTCTATGGCGTTTCGCGCGATCAGATGATGGCCCGGCACAAGGCCAACCACATCCAGGTAGCCTACGCCGACGACGCCCGCGAGGCCGACAGGGCCCTGCTGGCCAAAGCCGCCATGGCCGACGCGCTGGGCATGGAGGTTGCGCTGTGCGGCACGCGGCGTAATGGAAAAGCGTGGGTGTAACGCCAGTTACGGGCGGGCCTCGAACGCGTTGGTTAATTCCTGACCTGAATGCTGGAGGCTCGCGTCCGTTGCTTGGCCTACCGACACCACCGCCGAGATGCATGCAACAACGATCAGCATGAGCATCAGGCCGTATTCGACGGCCGTGGGACCATCCTCGGCCTTCAGGAAGCGGACGATTTTTTCTGTGAGCCAGACCATGGACGGTACCCTATCTGCCGTGTTCGTTATGTGTTTTGGAGACCGTTGTGGGCGTCTTCGCAGGTGCCGGCCGGGAAAGACCCCACTAGAAGCGGTTGGCCGCGGCACCCGTTGCCCTGCAAGTAAAACCTAGGTTCGTAGAACAGGCGGGGCAAGAAGAGGCTATTGTCGCACATGCGGGTGGTGGAAGCTCGAACCTTTTGTTCCCTAGAACCGGCGTATTCGCTACCAGCAATCGAGCGGCAGTTCTCTGAATCCGACCGCTGGCCGGCCATCCGAGCGCAAGAAAACACTTTTCACCAAGGCGGTTGACGGCTATATTGACATCCGGTGCCGTCTGCCCCATATTGGGGCTTGCTTCGCAAATACCGCTTTCTGAAAGGAACCGGGGCATGACTTGCCGTATATCTGGAATCGCCGTCCTGCTGACGCTGTTGACGCTGTACCCGGTTTCTACGGCGGCTGCTGAGCTGGAATCGAAGGTGGACGCTTTGGTCGAGGCCGTCACGCCCGAAGTGATTCACTGGCGGCGCGACATCCACGCCCATCCGGAATTGGCCAACCGCGAGGAGCGCACCGGCCGGGTGATTGCCGAGGCACTCCGCGCCATGCGGCCTGACCACCTGCAAACCGGCGTGGCCCATCACGGCGTGGTGGCCATCATCCGCGGCGCACATCCCGGACCGACGGTGGCCCTGCGTGCCGATATCGATGCGCTGCCCGTTCAGGAGCAAACCGGCCTGCCCTTCGCCTCGAAGGTTCCCGGTGTGATGCACGCGTGCGGGCACGACGCCCACACGGCCATGCTGCTCGGCGCCGCGGCAGTGCTCGGACAGTTGCGCGAGGAGTTGCACGGCACCGTGAAGCTCATCTTCCAGCCTGCCGAGGAGGGTGTGCCGCCCGGCGAGGAGGGCGGCGCCACGATGATGATCGCCGAAGGCGTACTCGCCGACCCCGACGTCGAGGCAATCTTTGCGATGCATGTCAACCCGGGCCTCCCGACCGGGAAGCTTGCGTACCGCTTAGGCGGGCTGATGGCCGCCGTCGACCGCTTCAAGCTGACCGTTACCGGCAAGCAGTCGCACGCCGCCATGCCCTGGGAAGGCATGGACCCGATCGTGACCTCGGCTCACATCATCACGGCCGCACAGACCGTCGCCAGCCGGACCATCGATGCGCGCGAGCCCGTGGTCGTCTCCTTCTGTACAGTCCGGGCAGGCGAGGCGTGGAACATCATTCCTGAAAAAGTGGTGCTCGAAGGAACCATACGCACGCACGATATGGCAGTTCGCCGGCAGGCGGTCGGGCATTTCGAGCAGGTCGTCCGCTCAACCGCTGCCGCGCACGGCGTCGGGGTGGAACTCGACGTCAACCAACTCGTGCCGGTAACCTGGAACGACCCGGAGCTTACCAAACGCATGCTGCCCACGCTCCGGCGCGTCGCCGGCGAGCATAACGTCGTGGAGACCGAGCCGTTCATGGGCGGCGAAGACTTCGCCCACTACGCGGCCGAAATACCCGGGCTATACTTCTTCCTCGGCGTCCACGACGAGCAGGCCGGCCCCAGCTACGGGCTTCACCATCCCAAGATGACGGTCGACGAAGCGGCGCTGCCGATCGGGGTCAAGGCGCACGTGCTTCTGGCCATCGAGTATTTGCGGTCGGTCCAGACAGATACCGGACAATGAGGAGGTTTCATGCAGCCAGCGGTGATTTTCGATATGGACGGCGTGCTGGTCGACACCTACCACGCGCACTACAAGAGTTGGGTGGCAATGGCGGAGAAGGAAGGTTTTACCTTCACCGAGGAGCAATTCGCCCCGACCTTCGGCCGCACCAGCCGGGAGATCATCGCGCACTTCTGGGGCTCAGGCCTTTCGGACCAACGCATCGCCGAGATGGACGCCGCCAAGGAGGAGGCGTTCCGCCGGATCATCGCCGACGATTTTCCCGCCATGCCCGGCGCCCGTGATCTGGTCGAAAGCCTGGCCGAAGACGGGTTCGCCCTGGCCGTCGGTTCCTCGGGGCCGCCGGAGAACGTTGCGATGGTCTTGGACGAACTCGGCGTCAGCGACCATTTCCAGGCCGTGGTCACCGGCGCGGACGTCACGCGCGGCAAGCCCGATCCGCAAGTGTTTCTCATCGCCGCGGAGCGGTTGCGAACCGCACCGGCGGCGTGCGCGGTGATTGAAGACGCACCGGCTGGTGTTGCCGCCGCCCGCGCTGCCGGCATGAAGGCCATCGGCCTGGTGAGCACCGGCCGCGCGCCGGAGGATCTTGATGAGGCCGACCTGGTCGTGCGGCAGTTGAGCGAGTTGCCGCCGTCCCGTATCCGAGAACTGTTTTGACAAGTTTGTTTTCCGTATTTCAACTGTCCATCCGAAGGAGTCCGCCATGAAATCTGCCCGCCAACGCTTTCGTCCTGCCGCGTTCCGCGTGAGTGCCTTCTGTGCCACCATTGCCGTTTGGGCGCTCTTGTGGGCAATGGCGGCCGCGCCGGCCGTTGCGGCCGAACTGTGGATAGGGACCGCCATGGCCGACATTACCCCGGACCGGCCGGTCCCGCTGACCGGCAACACCACGGTGCGCATCGGCCGGGAGGTGCACAGTCGCCTTGTCGCCAACGTGCTGGTCCTGGAGTCGCGGGACGGCCAGCAATCGCTGGACCAGGCGATTCTGATTGCCTGCGACCTGTGCGTCATCCGGCCCGGTATTCAAGAGGGATTCCGGGAACATCTCGCGGGCCGAGTGCCCGGTCTTGACCTGAATAAGATCGTTCTGGCGGCCACGCACACGCACGCGGCGCCGGTGCTCCTTCAGGATCGGTACGACGAAGCCGAGTATGCCGACGCCATGCAGCCCAAGGAATACGTGCCCTGGCTGTACGAGCAACTGGCCCAGGCGGTTGTGAAGGCGTGGGAAGGCCGGACGCCGGGTGCCGTCGCCTGGGGACTGGGGCATGCAGTGGCCGGCCACAACCGCCGCCTGGTATACGCCGACGGCACGGCCAGGATGCACGGCAAGACCGACGACCCCGAGTTCCGCGGCGTCGAAGGCTACGAGGACCACGGCCTCCACGTCCTGTGCTTCTACGATTCACAGAAGCAGCTCATCGCGGCCGCGCTCGGGCCGGCAACGACAGCTCAGGCCGAGGGTAGTGGCAAGGTCAGTGCCGATTTCTGGCATGACGTGCGACAGTTGATCCACCAGCGCCATGGTGAAGACGTGTGCGTCCTGGGATTCTGCGCTCCGGCCGGCGACCAGACTCCCAGACCGCAAGTGTCCCGCCGAGCTGAGCAGCGCATGATGGAACTGCGCGGCCTGACCCGCAGTCAGGAAATTGGCCGCCGGGTTGCCAATGCGTTCGACGACGTCGCCGAAGTCATCGCCAAGGAAATCCGCACCGACGTGCCGCTGGTCCACCACGTCGAGCAGATTGAACTGCCCGCGCGAATCGTTACCGACGAGGAGTACGCCGTCGCCAAGCGCGTGTGCGATGAAATTGACGCGAAGGAAACCCGCGGGAAGTCGGACAAGTGGACCCGCGGCCTTTACGGCCTGATTGCCGAGCGCTATCTGGCCCAGCAAGAGGGCAACGCGAAGACCTTTGAGATGGAACTGCACGTGCTCCGGCTGGGCGACGTGGCAATCGCCACCAGTCCATTCGAGTTATTTGTCGATTACGGCGTCCAGATCCAGGCCCGCAGCCCGGCCGTGCAAACGTTCCTCATCCAGTTGGCCACCAACGCCCGGCAACACGGGTACTACCTGCCCACACCGCGTGCGATTGCCGGCGGCGAGTTGAACGAGAAGCCGTTCACCAACTACAGCGCCACGGTCATGACCGGTATCGTCGGTCCCGAAGGCGGCCAGGTGCTGGTCGACCGCACGGTCGAGGCGATCCGGAAGCTGTGGGAGTGAATCCGGATTGAGTCGAAATGCTCAGTCATTCTCGCCGACGACTTCGAGGAAATCGCGCCATGGCAACGCGCTCACTCCGGGGGCGACGGCCGTAATGCCGCCTTTCGTCGAAGGCGGTTGATGGACGATGAACGAGCTCACTCGCGCGCCTTTCGGCCGCTTCCGTTTGATAGTCTCCGCCAACCGAAGCATGGGGGCTCCCATGGCGGGTGTGACTGTCCGGCCGGATTTGCACTCAACCAGTGCCAAAGCACCCCCGGCGCGCGGCAGCAGAAAATCCACTTCCAGTCCTTGTTCATCGCGGAAATAGTACAACTCGCGACGGACGCCGGCGTTCACCTGGCGTTTGACGAGTTCCGCTGCAATGAAGCCCTCAAATAGTGCGCCGGCGAACGGCGATTTCGCCAACTCTGCCACTTTGTCGATCCCCAGCAAATGGCAGGCAAGACCGGAATCGGCCCAATAGACGCGTGGCGACTTGATCAGACGTTTGCCCAAGTTCTCGTAGAACGGAGGAATAATCAGAATTTGCTCGGTGATTTCCAGTACGCCAAGCCAATGCGTGATGGTGGGCACGCTCACACCCAGCGGCGCGGCCAGGTCGGTCTTGTTCAGAATCTGTCCGTGACGACTGGCCACCAGGGCCAAAAATCGCCGGAAGGTGGCCATGTCCCGAACCGCCGTGACGGCGCGCACGTCACGTTCAATGTAGGTTTGCAGATACGATGCAAACCACTGCCGGGCGTTGCCCGGTCGGGCCAGCACCTCCGGATACCCGCCCCGCAAGACGGAGACCTTTGTGCTTTCCGCCGACGAGAACGGCAGGAGTTGGAAGATGCCCGCACGACCCGCCATCGACTCCGACACTCCCTGCATGAGCGGCGATTCCTGCGACCCGGTCATCAGCCACTGGCCGGTGCGCCTCGGATGACGGTCGATTCGCGACCGGATATAGGCAAACAGCTCGGGCGCGTTTTGCATTTCGTCCAAGATGACGGGATAATTCACTCCATCGAGGAATCCCTGAGGATCGCTGCGCACGCGCGCGACGACGTCGGGGTCCTCTAGAAGATAGTAGTCGGCCTTGGGAAAGAGATGCCGCAGCATCCAGGTCTTTCCCGCCCGGCGCGGTCCCGTCACGACAACGGCCGGAAACGCCTTGACCGCCCTGTCGATCTGCGATTCGAGGTGCCTGCGAACATATCTCATGATTGAGAATTATAAACCGGCACTTTAGAATTCTCAACCCCACCGTTGCCCAAAGCCGGCGTCTCATTGACGGACATGGACTGACCTGCTACGCTGATCCCGACAATTGCAGCCGGTCTCGCAACATGACGGCGCCTGTCGACCGATGTTCGCGCGGCCGCACCTCCCGGGGAGGGAACGCCATGCTACGATTCCTCACAATCTGGTGGCTCGGCGCCGCCTTCCTTGGCGGCATGCCGGCGACAGGCGAGGAGCCGCTGCCGGGCATCGTGTTCGTCTCTGACGAGATTTTCGGCCCGCGGCATGAGAACCCCGGCTTCCGGCGGCACGGCACGAACCACTGGCGCGAGGGCTATATCTACCACCGGGCCACCACGCAGCATCCGCTGGAACGGACGACCACACCCACCCGGTCCGGCCGCAATCTCTATACCCTGGTCCCCGCCGCCCCCACGGGCCGCCTTATGCGGATTACCCACCTGACCGAGGGCGAGGTCTTTGATCCCCAGCCCTCCTACGACGGCCGCACCATCCTGTTCAGTATGCGCCGCGACGGCGAAGACTGGTTCAACCTGTACGAAATCGGGGCCGACGGCACCGAGCTGGTGCAGTTGACCGACGGGCCGTTCAACGACGTCTCCGGCGTCTACCTGCCCGACGGCCGGTTCCTCTTCGCTGCCACCCGGCCCGGCGCCCGCGACCTGGGAATCTACCTGGGCGATCCGAAGACCCGGCAAACACAACTCGTCTTCAACGATCCGAACCGGGCCGAGTTCGATCCGCGGCCCATCCTGCTCGAACGCCCTCGGCCGCCGGTACTGCCGCCGAAAGCCCCCTCCCACGTCACGGCGTCGGCCGACGCGCGGCGCGTGCCCGTGACGGGCCGGGCGCGGTTTGTCGTGACCAACGCCCGCCGCTCCGATAATCCCGACCACGAGGCCGTGCTGCACCGCGCCCGCTACTTCCGAGTGATCGAAGCACTGCACACCGCCGTCACCAGTTCCAGCCACACGAGCCTCGCCACGCGGGTTTTGGGGGAAGTGCCGATCCTCCCGGACGGCTCGGCCTACTTTGAAGCCCCGGCCGACACGCCGCTGTTCCTCGAACCGGTCGACGCGGCGGGACGGCGGATCGAGTTCGATTGGAACCTGCCGGAGACCGCCGCACCGGTCGGCTCGAAGCAAAGCCTCCAGGAGATGACCTACATCACCGCGCGGGCGGGTGAAGTGAAGTCGTGCAACGGCTGCCACGCCCCGCAGAACGAGGCGCCCAGTCCCGCCAGCACGGTCGCCGCGCTACAACGCCCGCCGGTGGCCGTCCGGCGCGACTTGACGGATCTGCTGTACCGGCGGAACGATCCCGAGGAGTTCCGCGCATCGGCCCGGATGGGCGAGTCGCCGAAGTACCGCGAATGGCTCGAAAGTCCCGACGCCGACCTGCGCCGCCGCGCCTGCGAGGTTCTCGCGGCCATGGAGGACGAAACGCGGCAAGACGCCCCGGCCATCGCCCGGCTGCTCGACGACCGCTCGCCGGCTGTCCGCCGGGCAGCGGCGCGGGCGCTGGCGCGGCTGGGTACCGTCGAGGCGCTGCCCGGCCTGGTTGCACGCCTGGACGATGACGACTGGCAGGTGCGTTTCCATACGGCCGTGGCGATCGAGTCGATCACGGCGTGTTCGCCCGGCTCGCCCGATGCGATGGCCGCCCGCGATTTCTACGCCGGGCTGATCTCCGAGCTGGGCGGTGCCGAAGGAGTCCGGCAGGCGCTCGGCCGGGGTCCCGAGGCGCTGCGGCGGCTGAACCGGGACGGCGACGTCGAATTGCGGCGGCGTTGGTTCGAGGCGGCCGGCCGTTTGGGACCGGAGGCGCCGGAGGAGGCACGGCAGATCGTACGCCAGGCACTGGACGTCCCGTTGCCGCCGCCGGTGAAGTTCGAGCCGTGGCCGGGCAAACGCCATCCGCTGGAAGGCTCGCCTCCGGAAATCGGGGCGATCCGCGCGGCCGGCTGGTTCGAGGACGAGCCATCGGCCGCGTTGCTCGTGCCGTGGCTTGCCCGGCACGAATACCCCGAGCATGTTTCCGCCGCCGCGCTGGCCCTGGGGCGGATCGGCACCCCGGAGGCCGTCGCCGCCCTGTGGGAAGCCCTGCGCTGCGAAGTGCCCGATCGCCGGCCCTTCATGACGCGATACGTGCAGCACGGCCCGCAACACCAGGAATACACGCTGCTCCGCGGGTTGATCCTGGCGGGCGAGGCCCCTGCGATAGACGACGTGCCGCTGATCATCGCCTTGTTGCCCGGCACGTTCCTGGAAAAGCCCCGGTTCGAGGACCGTCTGCGTCCCGAGTCGCAGCGGGTGCTCCTGGGCCGCATCCTGTTGGACCGGGCCGGGCTGAGGGAGAAGGCGGTCGCAATCCTCGTGGACGTGCTCCACGGCGAGCCGGCGCCGACCGATGATCCGCTGTACCGCGGGATTCTTCAAGGGGTCAACCTGGAACGGCCCTACCACGAGCACCAAAGACCGTTCCCCGTGGTCGAACAGATCGAGCCGGAACAGGCGCTCTGGCTGCTCGGTTGCCTGGCGGCCGATCGGTCGGAAGTGCCCGAGGAGCTTGTTGTTCCCTACCTGACCAGCGAGAACTGGCGCGAGCGAATCGACGGAGCCGTGTTGCTCAGCCTGCTGGGATTCGACGCCTGGGCAGCCCGCGTACTGGCCGCCGAGGCCGACAAGCCGTATCCGTTCAGCGAGATTATGGGCATTGGTAAGAGCCACTATGACGAGAACTTCCGCGCCAAGTGCTACATGGCCATGGCACTGGCCCACCACGTCGACGACGTCGGCCGACTGCGGACCTTCGCCGATCCGAAACGGCGCTACCGGGATATCCGCTACGGGCTGGCCGTCGGCCTCGGGCTGCGCGGCACGGCCGACGGCATCGGCCTTCTCACCGAAATGGCCGCTGCCGATCCAATCTCGGTGATACGCCGCGAAGCCAGGGAGTCGCTGCGGGCGATCCAGGAGAGGCACCGAATGGCAGGCGAGCCGGTGCCGGAAATCCGGCTGCCCAAGGCACTCCCGTTCGAGGCATGGTATCCGCCGCGCGGGCTTGCGTGGCCCGGGCCGGTCGAGGAACCGCTGCCGGAACCGCTACCAGGTTCCGAATCGCTCGAGTCGCTTCAGCAGCGTGTTGCCGAAGGGCTCGACGCAGGCAACTACCTCGACCTGAACAACTCGAACAACCAGGCCCCCGGAGCAACGCGAATGATGGTTGCCGACATACAGCCCCTGGCCGGAGCCGTGGCACGGCTGGTCGCCGCTTATCCGGAATCGGCCTGGCCGGTCATCGAGAACCTGGCGGCTTCACCCTATCCCTTCGCGCATTATCTCGCGCTTCGCGAGTGGCGTGCCGGCGGTTTTCCCGGCGAGGACGATCGGCTTATTGCCTTGCTGCAAGAGTGCGCACAGTCGTCCGACACGGTGCGGTTCTACTGGACGTGTGAAGCCCTCGCGGACCGGCAAGTGACGTCGGCCATTCCCCTCTTGGCACAGTTGGCCCACGCCGATGCCCTGCCGGCCTTGCACGGGCCACCCGGCATGGGCCAGGGCTATCCGGCGGCCAGGACGCTAGCCCGGCTTGCCGGCGACCTGGAGCATGGCGACGTCCGGCGGCTGCTCGCCCGCGAGAACATTTGGATTCGCGCCGGGGCCATTTCTGGCCTGACCGAAGCCCGGGCCGCCGGCATCGAACGTCTCTTGGCACGACTTCTCAACGGAACCGAACCCGGCCTGATCCGCAACCATGCCGAGGTGGGTTTGAGACGGTTGAAAATGTGTCGCGGGAAGGAAAGTGGGCATCACTGATATTGACGGGTCAGGAAGGACGACGTCGTATGCCGTGATGCCACGAACCGCCTGATCGACCGAAGCAGGCATGGTGTACCACGTGCTGAATTGTGGGAACTGCCGAACGTGGTCACTCGAAGTGCTTGACCGGAATGATGGCCGTGGCATGGGCGCCCATGACCGTTCTTGACACCTTTGGCACAGGCTGATAGGCTGCCTGCATGATGCTGCTAGCCCTATCAAGAGGTGAGTGATGCAAGATCGGATTCGTGAATCGAGTTGGAAGCGGTTCCGCAAGCTTCAGACAGTGGAGATTGACCGTTTCTGCCAGCGTCTGAGGACATCTTGTGTTGCTGCCGTTGCAGCTTCCTGGCTTCTGGCATTGCTGTCTCCGGCCGCCGGCGGCGAATCGGTCATCCTGGCTGAGCGGGGCGAGGCCCGATTCGCCGTGGTGGTCGCGCCCGGTGCCGGCGAGCGGGTGCGCGTGGCGGCCGGCGAACTGGCCGAGTACCTCGGCCGGATCGGCGGGGTGGAGTTCGCCGTGAAAGAAGGTGATGGGACGCGGGGCGTGGCGGTGGGTGTGTTCACCGACTTCCCTGAATTGGGACTGGCCGACCGGTTCAGCCCGGCGGAGATTTGCCGGCGCGAGGAGTACCTGCTGCGGTCGCATGCGTCGGGGGTTCATATCATCGGCGCGACGGAGACCGCGGTGGAGCACGCCGTCTGGGGCTTCCTCCACCGGTTGGGCTACCGGCTGTTCTTTCCCACGGAAACCTGGGAGTTCATGCCGCGGCTGGAAGCGATAGCCGTTTCGCTCGATGTGATGGAGCGGCCCGACTACTACAACCGCTCCGGCCCGCGAGGGGCCAGCCGCACCGTCGACCGCGAGGCCTGGCAACGGTGGCACCGGCGGAACCGGATGACGCCGGCGTTCACCCTGCGCACCGGCCATGCTTACGGGGGCATCATGCGGCGCAACCGGGCCGCCTTCGACGCGCATCCGGAGTTCTACGCGCTGGTCGATGGCCGGCGCGAGTTCCTCGGGGGCGACGCCACCAAGTTCTGCATCTCCAACCCCGGCCTGCGCGAACTCGTGGCGGCCGACGCGGTGCGCACCATTCGAGAGGCCCCCGAGCAGGAGAGCATCAGTCTGGACCCTTCCGACGGCGACAACTGGTGCCAGTGCGAGGGCTGTGCCGAAATGGGCAGCGTGAGCGATCGGGTCGTCATCCTGGCCAACGAGGCGGCCGAGGCGATCAACGCGCTGGGCTTGGGCGAGAAGTACGTTGGCGTCTATGCCTACAACGTCCACTCGCCGCCACCGAACGTGGACGTCCATCCGAACGTGATCGTCAGCATCGCCACGGCCTTCATCCGGGGCGGGTACACCGTGGAGCAGTTGATGGACGGCTGGTCGGAGCGGGCGCAGATTATCGGCGTTCGCGAATACCACGACGTTCACACATGGAGCCGCGACCTGCCCCGGCGCGCCCGCGGCGGCGATATCGACTACCTGGTAAAGAACATTCCCTACTTTCACGAGAGCGGCGCCCGATTCATGAACTCGGAAAACGCCGACAGTTGGGGCGCCAACGGCCTGGGCTTCTGGCTCTCGCCGATCCTGCTCTGGGACGTCAGCGCGGCAGAAAGAATAGACGAGTACGTCGAGGACTTTCTGGACAAGAGCTTCGTCGCGGCAAAGGAGCCGATGCGGGCGTTCTACCAGCTTATCAACTTCGACCGGATGCCCCGCTCCAACGAGGATCTGCTGGCGCGGATGTACCGCCATGTATCCGAAGCTCGCACGCTGACCGACGATCCGGCGGTGCTCGCCCGGCTGGACGACCTGGCGCTGTACACCCGCTACATGGAACTCTACTTCGCCTATGCCGACGCAAGCGGCCCGGCCCGCCAGTCGGCGATGGAGGCAGTAATCCGCTTCGCGTACCGCATGCGAGACACGCTGATGGTCACTGCGCGGAGCACCTACACCAACGTCCCCTACCGCGACCGCACGGTTTCCGTGCCCGAGCAGTTCGGCTGGGATGTTCCCGAGGAGCGCAACACTTGGAAGAGCAGCAAACCTTTTAGCGAAGAAGAGATTGCCACACTGCTTGAGGCGGGTGTGAAGAATCACCGGGTAACGGTTCTCGATTTCGAGCCGGTTCAGTTCAGCGACGAGTTGGTGCCGGCCGCCGAGACGCTGAAGTTGCCCGCGGTTCCCGCGGGTAGTTTCGGCACGTTCCGCGGGCGGCATACGGCCTACACGTGGTTCACCCTGGAGCGGCGCGAGCTGAAGCTGAAGGTGACCGGCGGCCTGATTGCTCATTACCGCAATCGGGGCAACGTGCGGCTGAGCCTGTTCTCGCCCGATGAAGTCACCCTCGAACCCGTGGCTCACGACGACAGCACTCCGCCCGACGGAGGAGAATATGAGGTCGTCTTGAAGTCGCCGCACTCCGGCCTGCATCAGGTGGAATGGAGCGACGGCAGCGACTGCACTCGCATCGTGTGGGCGGAGAATCAGCTGATGACCATGCGGTCTACCCTGGACGATCCGGCCCGGCCCCATGGGCGCTGGTCGCTTTGCTTCTACGTGCCGCGCGGTACCGAAACAGTCGGCGGGTTCAGCACCGGCACCAGCGGCACGCTGCGCGACGGCGATGGGAACGCGGTTTTCGATTTCGCTGCGATGGCGGAACCCGGCTACTTCAGCGTGCCCGTGCCCGAGGGGCAGGACGGTCGCCTCTGGCGGTTTGAGAACTCCGTCGGCAGCCGCATGCTGATGACCGTGCCGCCCTACCTGGCCCGCAGCGCGGCGGAGCTACTCCTGCCCCGGGAAGTGGTCGAAGCTGACCGCAAGTAACTGCCCCTTTGCGCTTGCACCGGACACGAATGGCATGTATCGTGAGGTCTTACAATCCCCGGGTAATTGTTCGAGGTGGTCCATGAAACGCTTTTCTTTAACCAGCGGTTGCCGCCGCGAGTTGTGGCCGGCATGCCTCGCGGTTCTGGCAGTGCTGACTGTCCCAGCCGTCCCCATGCTCGTTGCCACCGCTGCACAGGCCGACGGGCCGGTCATTCACTACACCGGCGACGGGAGCGACCTGCAGAAGGTGCTCGACAGCGCGCCGGCCGGCGCGACGGTGGTCTGCGACAGCAAGACGCAACTGGTACTCCGTTTCACCCTGGTCGTCGCAAAGCCGATCACGCTGCGCGGACTCAATGCCCGGCTCCCGAACGAACTCGGCCAGACGTCGCTGGTGGCAGTCGAGGCGGCAGGCGTCGCGATCACAGATCTTGAGCTTCACGGCAACTACGACTCCGTATCGCAGGACGTGCGCGCTCCGCTGATCACGATTCACGCCGGTGGTTTCCGCCTTGAACGCTGCAAGTTCTACGACAGTTCCAAGGACGGGGTCGAAGTGGTGCCCAAGCGCGACGCCGGGGATATCGTCGGCGGGGTCATCAAGGACATCGAGGCCTTCCGAATCGGGCGGGACGCCGTTTCCATCACCGGCGGCAATCGAGGCCAAAGGGCGCGGGATCTCACCGTGGAGAACGTGAGCTTGAAGAGGGGCTATCTGCGAGGCGCTGTTGAAGTAAGCGACGGTACGGACAACATTGCCGTGCGCAATGTCTACGCGGAGCAGTGCGTGTATGCCATCGACGTACAAGACCACGGGAAGGGCTCGGCCCCGAACACGAATATCGCCATCGAGAACGTCGAGGCCGTGCAGTGCAAGCACATCATCCGGACCGCCAACCGGCCGCTGGGGCACGCGGGCCTCACCCTGCGAAACTTCACCGGCCGCGAGTGCGACTACCCGGTGCAAATATCGAATACCAACGATGTGATCATCGACGACCTGAAAATCCTCGGCCACAAGAGCGAAAAGTTCCCGCCCATCGGCCTGAACAACTGCCAAGGCGTGACGTTGAAAAATGTGACGGTACAGAGCAGCCACTTCGCCGACAATCCCGTACGGGCGAAGGACTGCAGCGATTTGCGCGCCGAGGGCATGGGATTGCACGAGTAGCGTCCGCCGCACACTGGCACACTGCATCGCTCTGTGCGATTACTCAGCCAGGCAGTGCAAGCGCGCATTGTTCACGTAGGGTGGGACAAGGTCGCGCAAGTTCTTGGTGGGCCTGCGCAAGCCACGCCCGGGATGGTTTGCACGTCGTCCGCTGGAAGCAGGGCCGGCCAAGCGACCGAAGGCCCACCAGGGTCTTGGCTTGCTTGTCACCACCCTACATCGTCATGAATCATCCGGGCAAGACAACAAACGGTCGGGAGCCGCAAACGCGGGACAGGCTTCCGGCCTGTCTTTTCAGCCGACAGGCTGGAAGCCTGTCCCACGCAATTCGGCAGATCACTGCTTCACGCCGCCGTATTACCGGACCGGAGCGAAACCGAACGGATTGGTGAACGTGCGGAAACGGTCTTCACCCTCCCGCCGTTCGAGTTCGATGCGCACGTAGCTGCCGAGGTTCGGCGTATTGCGGTAGTTCAGCGTCTTGCCCTCGTGGACCACGCGGCCCAGCGGCCAGGGCTCGTCGCTGGTACGGTAGTCGGCCACCGGCTCCAGGGATTTTGGCGAGGAAATCCACTTGATCGTGCCGTAGTTCGAGGCGTCGATCGTGATCGTACCCGCCTCGGCGTCGATGCGGATGGCCTTGATCAGCGGGAACAGTTCCTCGGGCGGACGGCGCTCGCGAAGATCGTTACGCCGGCTCGACTTGCGGAAGTAGAACCGCCCGCTTTCCATGGCCTCGCGGACAGCCGCTTCGTTAAACTCGTCCAGTGGAAATACCGAATGGGATTCGCGCGCGTTGTCCAATGCGTGCATGTCGTCGGTGCCGAAACCCCAAATGGGCCGGTGCGGCATGAACCGGGCCAGCAGTTGGTCCCAAAGCCCCTCGTCGTACTTCTCGGTTTCCGGGGAGCAGTTCGCCACTTCGATGCCCACCAAGTAATCAGGGCCATGCTTCTCGTATCGCTCCACGTACCACGGAAGCGGTTTTCTCTCCCACCAGGCGTTCTTGTCGAGAACGCCCGGGTGATTGAGAATCGCCAGGCCGTTCTTGTCTCGAATCGTCACAAGCTGATCGTCCTCCCAGACCTCATTTCCCTCGGCGTCGACAATACCTCCGTACGGAGCGCTGCGCCCCGTTCTTTCATACCACGCGCCATAATCGCTGAAGTAGCTGTTGATATGGTGCCTGAACGTCAGCTCGTTGCCCTGAATGCCGATCATGCCCAACTCCTCCGGGCTGGCACAGCCGTAGTCGGACCACGGCCACGTGGGGTTGGCGGGAAAGTTGTCCGGTCGCGGCTCCTTGGGATACGGGCTGGCCGCGTTGGGCCTGTTCCAGTCGTGATCGGTCAGCGACAGAATCGTGAACCCGGCCTCGCGGTAGGCAGCCACCACCTCCGCCGCCGGATGGCGGCCGTCGCTTTGAAGCGTATGCAGGTGCAACGCCGCCTTGTGATGCTGGGCCGTTTCCCAGTTGACGTTTTCGTAGGGGTTCACCACGACGGTCCGGGCCCACTCGGCGTCTGCGGCCCATCCGCCTGCGACTGCGGCGATGCCGATGCAAAGCCCGGCCAATACGATCCAAATACTGCGACGGAAACGCGACATTGGTCATCTCCTCTGGTCCTGAAGAATACTCGTGGTCTGCTGTTGCCATTGTAGCATCACGGGCAGGATAGGCAAGGCAAGCCGTTATACTCAGCGCCCAATGACCGTCGCCGGTACGAGGGACAGCGACACCGGCAGGAAATTGCAGGTGCAGCCGCCGGTCAGGGCGGGCATGTTCAGCACGCCGTCGGCCGGATACAGATTGTTGTTGGTCGTGCATGCGGGACGCACCGCCAGCAGCGGCGTGATCTCGTGAGTGGCAAGGTCGATCCAGGCCGAATTGCTGCGATAGCGCGTGGTCAGCAGGTGCGTGCTCGCGCGGGTGCCTGTACAGCCGCGGCGAACCCACTCGAGCGGCTCGCCTGCCGGCTCGCCCGAAGGCAGGTTGTACACTTGCTTGCGGGAATGTGATCAACGTCGGTATTCGACCAGACGGGCTGTCCCGATTCGGCGTCGATCGCATGGACGAACACGCCTTCGGTGGGCCAGAGACCGGCGGCAAAATAGACGACGCCGTCGGACAGCACCGGCCCGCCGTGGGCAGGATACAGGGAGATCAATCGCCCGTTGCCCATGACCTTCCGATCCTGCCTTTCCTCGGGCAAACCGCGGAATCGCCATCGCAGAGATCCGTCGGCCGCATTGAGACAATACAGGTAGCCGTCGTCGGAAACGAAGTAGACCTTCCCCTCCCACGCCGCGGGGGCGAATCGAACCGGCCCCTCGGTGATGAACCGCCACCGCTCCTCGCCCGTCTCCACGTCGAGTGCCATCACGCAATCGGTTACCATTGAGGGAACGAACATCGTGCCGCCCAGCACGACCGGCTCATCGGAAGCGTCGAATGCCAGCCGGATTTCGCCGGGAAAGGCGGACTGAGGCGCCGGAAGCGTGCGCGTCCAGCGCAATCGCAGCTCGGTCGGCAGTGCGTGCGGCGATGCGGCGGTGCGGCCCGCGTCGTAACGGAACTGCGGCCAATCACCGGCCCTCGCAGGAACCGCCAGAAGGGAAGCCACCACTGCCAGCACGGGGAAGCTGCAACGCTTCATCATCGTTCTCCTTGGCTGAGGGATTCGGGCATTGTAGGGGGAACTGCACCCTTCTTCTACGCTCTACAGATTCCTCACCAAATCCATCTCTATCAACCGACGAGCATTCTGCGCCAAACGGCTGACATGATCGAGTGCGATTGCGGCTGCACGTCTTGTCTGCCGCAAGATTCGCTGGTCGTTGGGTGGCAGGTCGCCAACTCACGAAGGGCGCGGCTGGAACTGTTCTGAGCGTGGTTCGCCTCGCCCAAACAGGTGAACGGTTGCCTTTCAACCTTCGCCTTTGTTTGGTACGATGAACTACTCTCTCACCTGCTTTCCCGCCTGTATTACGAGGAGAAGGCCATGTTGAACCTGCGAGCGTTCTTGCGGTTTGGAGCATCGATGGGCGCGTTAGCGTTGGGCGTGGTAGTCACTGTCAACCCGCCCGTCGCAGCACAGGACAAGGCAAAGCAACTTGAGGAACTGGCTGCCGGCATGAACATTCCCGGCGGCTTGTGCGTGCAAGTCGGCGCGGCCGACGTGACAATGGCCGCCGAACTGGCGCGAACCGGGCGGTTCCTGGTTCACGTGCTCGAAGCCGACCCCGGCGTTGTCGAGCAGACGCGGCGCCGCCTGCAATCCGAAGGGTTGTACGGGTCGATCTCGGTGGAGCGATGGGAAGAGCCTGCAAGGCTGCCCTACAGCGAGAACCTGATCAACCTTCTGCTGGTGACCGTGCCTGTTGCCCCGAAGGAGATCAGCCGCGTCTTGTGTCCTCGCGGCGCGGTTTGCGCCGCCTCCGGGACCGCCTCGGCGGCCGACCTCAACGTTTCGGGCCTAACGGAAGTTCAGCACGATTCACCGGATGGGTCGTGGCTGACCGCGAGGAAGCCCTGGCCGGAATCGATGGACGAGTGGACCCATGCGCGTCATTCGGCCGCGGGCAACCCCGTCTCGCACGATACGGCGGTCGGTCCGCCGCGGCGCGTACGCTGGGTGACCGGCCTACCGGCCCAGTACCCGGTTCCCGACATGGTGAGTGCCCGCGGACGCAACTTCTATGGAACGGCGCTTGCCCGCGATGGCTTCAACGGACTGCGCCTCTGGGGCCGCGACATGGCCCGCCCCGATGCAACCGAACCGTACCTTCTCAGGCCGAGGCCTCGCGATGTTCCACCGCCGGTGGCCGGCGGCGACTTCCTGTTCGCGGTCAGCGGGAACGTGCTGCTGGCCGTCGATTCTGCTACGGGAGAGACGGTTCGCGAGTACCCGGCGGCAGGCACGCCGAGCTTCTTTGTGCACGACGAGGGCGTGCTGATCGTCGTCAGCGGCGAGACGGTGCGGGCGCTGGAAGTCGAGACCGGCAAGCTGCTCTGGGAATACGCCTCGGCCGAACCGCGGCATCTGGTGGCCGGCGGCGACGTGGTCGGGCTCGTCCAGGGGCGTGCCCGGCGCGGCGAAAAGGGCGAGTTGGTCGCTCTCGACATAGCAACCGGCGAACTGCGCTGGAAACGCGGCGACCTGCCGTGGACGAACCAGGTTACCCGCAGCATCTATTCCGCGGGTCTGCTGGCATACGAGATTTCGACTCTCAGCGACGACGGTCCCGGCAACTCGCTGCACGTGGTTTCGGCTGCCGACGGCCGCTTGCAGTGGGAGAGCAACGTGCTGCCCGGCATGAACCACGCACGGCAAGCCCGAGCCATGTTTGCCAACGACCGCCTATGGCTCCTGCACGGCGGGCGGATTGGTGAGGCGGGTACGCGCGAGCGCGAACCCATCCGCTGTTCCGCCTTCGACATGGCGACCGGCGAGGTGCTGGTGACCCACGAAGCGGCCACGATGACCAATTGCTTCCCACCGGTGGCTACCGTGCGATACATGCTCTCCGGACGGCTGGACCTGACGAACCTGGAAACGGGCGAGATGGACGCCAACCGGATCACGAAAGGGGCTTGCGGCCGAGAATACGGCTGGGTGCCTGCCAACGGCCTGATCAACGTGATGCCGAAGCACTGCGTTTGCTGGCCGATGCTGCGCGGGTATGCGGCGTTGGCGTCTGAGGCGCCCGGCGGGGATGATCCATCCCGTCGCGAATTGCGCGTGGAAGACATCGTTGTGCAGCGTTTCGCGGAACCGCCTGCGGAAGTTGCCGCGGAAGACGGGCCCGAGGCATGGCCCAGCTACCGCCGCAATGCCTGGCGCAGCGGCAGCACGCCCGCCGCCGGGCCGGCCAAGCTGGACGTCTCATGGATCGTTGAACTAGGCGACATCCCCGCCGACAGGCCCATCGCCGTGGACTGGCGTGAAGACCCGTTCAGCAAGGGGGCGATTACCAGCCCGGTAGTCGCCGGCGGCTTGGTCTACGTCGCACGCCCGCACGCTCACGAAGTGGTCGCCTTGGATGCCGGTTCCGGCAAGGTCCGCTGGCGATTCACGGCCAGCGGCCGGGTCGATACCGCGCCGACCGTCCACGGCGGGTTGTGCCTGTTCGGTGCCAAGAGCGGCTGGGTGTATGCGCTGCGGGCCGATGACGGCCGGGTGGTCTGGCGCTTGCGGGCCGGGCCGCGGGAAGAGCGGATCGTGGCCTACGGGCAAGTCGAATCGCCCTGGCCGGTGCCCGGCAGCGTTCTGGTGGTCGATGGAACCGCCTATTTCGCTGCCGGCCGGCAGGCGTTTGCCGACGGCGGCATCCGGGTGTTCGCCGTTGAGCCGCGCAGCGGCGAGGTCCGCTGGGTGCGGAAGCTTGATACCATCCCGCAGGTCGAGGAGGGACGCGATTTTTACGGGTCTTCAGCCCTGGAGTTCGACAACTTCGACCTGCTCCACCGGGAAGGCGACGGCGTGGCCATGTCGCGCTGGGTATTCGGCCGCGCTGACGGCGAGATGTCGATCGACTCCTGGAGCGCGTTTGCCAGGCTGAACACCGGCGGCGGCTCCGCCATGGTGCCGCGGTCGTTCTGGTCGTACGCGCCGCGCAACCAGCGTCGCATTCCCTCTCACACCGCCTACCGGCCACTGGTCGCCTTCCGCGACAACTTGCTGCTGGGCTGCCTGCAAGACAGGCGAACCGTCTTCCGTCGCGATTTTGCCTTGGACGACGGCGAAGAGTTCGACACCCGCTGGATGACCGGCTGGGCCGCATCGGAGCTATCGCGCGAGGGCAAGATGCCCTGGCCCAATCATCGTCTGGCCGAGAAGGCGACATGGCAGATCGACGTATTCAACACGCAGGATGACAACCAGACCATTGACGCGATGGCCCTGGCCGGCGACCGCCTCTATCTTGCCGGTTCCGGCGGCGCGCTTCGGATAATGTCCATTGCCGACGGCAGCTACGTCGCAAAGACCGAACTGCCCGCCGCGCCGATGTGGGATGGCATGGCCATTGCCGCCGGCCGCCTGTTCGTCGCCACCGCCGACGGACGCCTGCTGTGCCTCGGTGAGTAAGCGGCCTGACGACGTAGGTGTCGGCAATCGTCATTATCATCGGGGGCTTGACGACTTCAATGCTGCATAGTATACTACCCAGAAAGGTGGTGTTATGATGAAGACCGTAGAGGCGACAATTGAAACTGACGGCCGGATTCATCTGCTGGAGCCCGTCTGCATCGATCGACCATGCCGGGCGATTGTCACGATCATCGATGATGAGGCAGTTTCTGAGGCGGCGCTGCTCAGTCAGAATGTTCTCGCTCGTGATTGGGACCGCCCCGAGGAGGATGCCGCTTGGTCACACCTTCAGTAGGTTCCGTCGTCCTGGTGCGGTTCCCGTTCTCAGATCTATCCGCGACCAAGCTTCGACCTGGGTTCTTCTCGGCAAGTTGCTTCCGCAGCCCGACTTCGTAGGCGGCTGTCCGTTCGGCGTTGAGCAAGTTCACGCGCACCGCAGTCGCCTCCATGCTTGACAATCATTCCCTTCGCTTCCCATAATGCAACAAGTTTTGCCCTGTCTGCACTTTCTGAGAAAATGTTCGTAATTGGTATTTACTGAAAAAGGCTCTTCCATCAAGCTGCTGTTACAAAGCAGACAGCAAGATAGGAGAGCC